>CBDUQN010000081.1:0-13983 GCA_965369375.1 uncultured bacterium
ACCTCGGTAAACGAGAGCAGGTCGGAAGAGAACCGGCTCTTTCTCGATATCTGATTGAGGCCCCGCATCTAATAATCATTGAAACGGATAATATTCGAGCTGATGTACTTATCATTGCACAGTATATCTTATTTTATTCCAAGTCGGTATTTTTCATAAACGACTTCCGGAATATTTCCCTTGCACACAACAAATTCGAGCATTCCCGGCTGCAGGCTCGGTCTCGTCACAATAAACGTAATAACCTCTCTTATGACGGGAGTCCTGCCGATCTTAACGGCGATATTAACAAAACTGTTCCCATAGCGCTCCGGACGGCCGGGATGGCCGGCGCGAAAATGCCGGGCCGGCCTGTTTGCATTGACGAGGACATAATTGAGGCCAAGACGCTCGAGATACCTCTTCACCATTCCATACGAATGGATGACGTTGGCGGTGTATATGTCTTTCACCTTTCGCAGACGCGTCACGTAATAGTGCGCCACTTTCGGATGGAGCAACGACACGCCGAAGATGCCCGAATGTCCCTCCTGCAGAATCTGCGCGTACGAATACTTGTTGGGCGTGGAAATGTACATCAGGCCATCGGATTTGAGAACACGAGCCGACTCGCTCACCACGTCCCGGGCCGAGCCGGCATGCTCGAGAACGTCACTGAGAATAATGATATCAAATGATTCATCAGGGAAGGGAAGCTCCTCTCCCCTTCCAACGCATGCATTGAGTACAACACCGGCTTCTGCTGCCCGCGCCTTCGTCATATCCATGAGCAGGGGATGCGTGTAATTGGGTTCCATGGCATAGACGCGCGCGTTCATTTTGGCGAACGCGACGGAAATACCGCCCGTTCCACAACCGATATCCAATACTCTCATCCCTTCGAGATCCGCGGGCAGGCCGAGAACGGAAGCGATGTATTCACCCCTTCTCACGGCGTCCAGATTGTAACGCTTGTGCTGCCCGTACAGTGCGTGGTCGGGTGAGGGCAACAGCTCCTCGAGCAACTCTTCAAACGTCCCGGCTTTCCTCATTCCACTATCCCTCGAATCTTGCTTTTTCTGTCCGGGCAACGGCATCATCTGATGCTATACGAGTGACGCCAGGTGCGTCGTGACGGATTCGGCGAGCGCCTCGAGATCGTACCCGCCTTCGAGAAAAGATACGAGGTTGCCCCCGCAGTGGCGATCGGCGGCCGACCCGAGAAGTTCGGTCATCCGGCCAAAGGCCCCGGTGGTCAGCAACGCGCCGGAGAGAGGATCATCTACGTGAGCGTCGAAACCCGCCGAAATCAGTATAAACTGAGGCTTGAATTCGTCTATCGCGGGAATAATCCGTTCGTCGAACGCCCGCAGGTACACCTCATCGTCCGCGCCGGCGCTCATCGGGATGTTGAGCGTGAATCCCACTCCGCCACCCACGCCAATCATGTCGGATTGGCCGGTGCCGGGGTAGTGCGGGTATTGATGCAGGCTGATGTAAAATACTTTATTGTCTTCGAGGAAAATCCGCTCCGTGCCGTTTCCATGATGCACGTCCCAATCGACGATCGCTACTCGTTCGAGTCCGTGCTCTTCGATTAGATCGGCCGCCGCGACGGCGATATTGTTGAATATGCAAAATCCCATCGCGCGCGCCCGCTCGGCATGATGCCCGGGTGGTCTCACGGCGCAAAATGCCGCGGAGAGCTCCCCGGATAGAACCATTCTCACCGCCTGAACGCCGGCACCGGCGGCAAGGACCGCCGCCTGCGGAGAGGCCGGTGTCGCCACCGTATCGCCCATGTCGAGGATGACCGCCTCTTCGATTTCGAGTGAGAGAATGGCCGAAACGTAATCCTTATCGTGAACCCGTTCGATCCATTCAGCCTCGGCGGGCTCCGCTTCTATGAAATCGAGAGATTTCGAAACTGGACTCTCTTTCACTGCTCTCAATATGGCTTTGAGCCGCTCGGGACTCTCTACATGAGGGTACCCCTCGAGATGCTCCACAAACAAATCGTGATGGAAATAGCCCACCATTACATATTCTCCTGAATCTTGCCGACCATAGGCACAAACCGGACACCGATGAGCTTTTTCTTATCGATACCGTCATCCACTCGCACGATTTTATAGAGGTACTGCTCGAACCTGCCTACCGGGATGATCATTCTACCCTCCACGGTGAGCTGGAGGGCGAGCGTCTCCGGCATACTTTCGGGCGCCGCCGTCACCATAATCGCATCAAAGGGGGCCTCTTCCGGCCATCCGAGGGACCCATCCCCGACACGAAACGCTATGTTTTCATACTGCAGCGCTTTGAGCTTCTCCTGCGCCGCCAGCGAGAGCTCCTCTACACATTCGATCGTGCAGACCTCACGGGCGAGTTCCGCGAGCACGGCGGTCTGGTAACCACTCCCCGTTCCCACTTCGAGAACACGGTCATTCGGACCGATATCCAGAATCGCCGTCATGTAGGCAACGATGTACGGCTGCGAGATCGTCTGCCCGCATCCGATCGAGAGCGGCCCGTCGCAGAAAGCGAGTCTCTCGTCCTCTTTTCTGATAAAGATCTCCCGGGGAACGGTGCGCATGGCTTCGAGAACACGCTCGTTCTTCACTCCGCGGCGGGATATCTGCGAGGCGACCATCTCCTCTCTGTTTTTTCTCATCTCGTCTTCACGGCCGGCTGTCACTCGAGGACCTCCCTGATATCTTTCTCGGCTCTATCGAGGGCCTCATCGATCCTGCCCCCATCCCCTCCACCACCCTGCGCGAAGTCCCTGCCACCGCCGCCGCGGGCACCCATAACGGGAGCGGATGCTTTCATGATCGCTCCCATATCGAGTGAAACGTCGGGCGAGCATGAAAAGATCAATCCCGGTTTCGGAGCCCGCACACCGAACAGAACAACCTTTCCGCCTTCGTCCTTTATTTTAAGCGCCATATCCCGAAGCGCACCGGTATCCGACTCGTCGAATACCTTCCTCACGAGATCGACGCCCGCGATCGAAACTCCCTGACTGGTGAGTTCGGCGGCCCTGAAACCGGCGAGCTCAGACTTGAGCTCTTCGCTCTCTTTTCTCAAGGTCCTGTTCTCCGCTGAAAGCTTCTCGATAATCTTGCCGAGCTCCCTCCAGTCGGCGCTGAAACTCAGGGCGATTCCATCGAGCGTTTGCTTCCTCTCTCCATAATCACGCAACGCCCTGCCGCCGCAAATAAACTCGATGCGGCAGTTGCCCTTAACCCTCTCGAGCCCCAGGATTTTCACGATACCGATCTCGCCGGTAGATCTCGTGTGCGTTCCGCAGCACGTGGAGTTATCGATACCGGCGATCTCGACGATGCGCACCTGTTTCACTCCCTCAGGAAGCCTGGAACGCATTTCGCCGGCGGCGGGTTTTTCCTCACCACTCTGTATCCTCTCATACTCTTCTTTCCCGACAATCCGATCCGCCACCGGAACATTGCGCCAGATCAACTCGTTGACGTGCGATTCGATCTCTTTCATCGCCGCCTGCGAAGGAACATCACCCGCGAGGTCGATCGTGCAGGTCCGCTCCCCGAGATGGAATCCGACCGTCCGAAGCCCAATCTCCCGCAGGAAAACCCTCGAGAGCAGATGCTGCCCAGAATGCTGCTGCATATGATCGAACCGGCGGCTCCACTCTACATGGCCCTCGACACGGCCGCCCCGTTCGAGCTCACCGTCTATGACATGCCTCACACCGCGTTCGTCCTCGGCGACTTCGATGATACTTCTGCTACCGAGTGTTCCCCGGTCATCCGGCTGCCCGCCGGACTCCGGATAGAAGAAGGTTCGGTCGAGATAAACGGCGTACGTCTCGTCCTCCAACGGTTCAACCTCCCGCACGACCGCGAAAAAATCGATTGTATAGGCATCAGAGAGGTACCCCCTCTCATCGAAGTTCATAAAGCGAAGCCTCTTTCCGGATTGATTCCTCTATCGATCAACGGTAGAACCAGTACCCGATTACCGCGGCGATTATAATCGTGAACACAGGATGGACCTTGAAATAAAAAACGATTATAAACGCCCCCAGAGCGATAAGGAACGTATGCCACGTGAACACGGACTTGGGAGCGAGGTGAGCAACAACAACCATCAATAGCGCGATCACGACGGGCCGTACCCCCCTCACGATACCCTGCACCGCCGGAACATGCCGGTAGCGATAGTAGAGTGTAGCGAAAATAATGACCGCCACCGACGAGGGAAGCAAGAGCCCTCCGAGAGCCGCCACAGCTCCGAACGGGCCGCCGGCGCGGAGTCCGATAAAAATCGCCATCTTCGTTGCGATCGGCCCGGGAAGGGCGTTACCCATTGCCAGCACATCTATGAATTCTTCCGCGGACATCCATTTGCCGCCGCCCACCACCTCTCGCTCGATCAACGGGATAAGCGCAGGGCCTCCCCCGAAACCGAAGGTTCCGACTCTGAGAAAAGCGAGAAAGAGGGACCAGTATAGACCCATTTCGACGCCGCCTTTTCAATTCATGCTATTTCCATTAGCTCCCATCATCGCCACGCGCAGAATTTTAGATGAAACACCAGCAAGTTACAACCGATATTCTGTTTAAGATCGGCCGACGGGACGCTTTCATAATCGAACCGTTTTCAATCACGCTTCCGATTCATAAATGATTTGACCATGAGGGGTGCGGAGGGTTAATGTCAGCTTATCCGTTGAAAGGAAGCCCCTTGTTGAAATACATCCTTCTGCCGATCTGCCTCGTCATTTCATCACTTGTTTCCTCTTTGTCTCCTCCCTGCCTCCAATGCGCCGAATACCGCCACGAATCCTCCGCCGCGGGGGATGGCGGATTCGCACAGCAGAAGGATGGCGACTCCGACATCGAAGTGCAGGTAAAAGGACAGCGGATCGAGAACATCATGCTGGTCGGCAACAGCAACACGGACAGGGAAGTAATATTGATGGCCTTCGGCCTCGAAGATGGCGAGATCATAACCGAGGAGAAACTCGAGAAGGGGAAAGAAAAGATAGAACGGCTTGCCAGCGTGTCGGCGGTACAGATACGTTTGATGAAGGGAACAGCCGCAAGCAATGTCAGGATATTCATCATCATCAGCGAGGATCGCACGAGATCGCTCACACCGTATCTCAGCCGCAGACTCACCAATGACTGGTCCTTCGGTGCGAAGTACATCGAAAACAACTACAAAGGGGACGGGCAGAGACTCTACGCGGCGATGCTGTTCGGAGGCGCCACCATCATCGAAGGAAGCTGGACAAAGCCCTTCAGCGTATACATCCCCTATATCGGGGCGAGCTGCCATGCCCGCTACGCGGATTACAAGTACGTGTATCCGGATTATCAGGAGCTCCTTCTCGATGACAATATCACGCAAATCGAAACGGGCGCTTCGTTCCTCTTCAATGCCCTCGATTTCCTGCTCTACTATATAACGCCCGGCATCGACTGGGTGGATGTCGCCGATAGCATGCTCGTGGGACAGGGAACACATCACATACCGCCCGCCCCAAGGGGAACGTTCACCACCTTCGAATTCGGCATGGTGCTCAACACGCTCGACAGGGAATGGTACCCGACGAGGGGTATTAAATTCGTTGCCGCGAGAAAGGACTGGGGCCTGTTCCTCAGTGACTCGGACAAGAAACATTTCAAGTACTGGGGCGAGCTCCTGACCTTCTTCAAATGGGGAAAAACGATCAATTCGTTCTTGTTGAGAGGTGTCGACAACCGTGGGGGCACTCCGATCTGGCTGATCGAGCACCTCGGCGGCGAGGGTACGATAAGGGGGCTCGAATACGGGGTGCTCTCGGGTGATAACAGCTTGTTCACCAGCATCGAAGTCCGTTACCCCCTGAACTTCAGAGATATGTCGGATCTTGGAAATCCCATAGTCCTCGTCGATTTTCACGCATTTGTCGATTCGGGCGCCTGCTGGCGAGATCACAGCGAAGACGAGCTCAGCTTCGATAACTTCTACACCGGATTCGGCTGCGGGCTCAATATCATTCCCTGGAGGAACGGACTCCTCAAAATCGACTATGCCTGGAGCCGTGAAACAAACGGAATGTGGCGGATAAACGCGGGATTGAAATTTTAAGTCCCGTGATGTCTCTCATTAGCTGATAATCCGGGAGGCAAGATAATGAAGGCGAAAGCCGTAACAATTTTCATCCTTCTCCTCGTTGCAATTACGTTTGCATGCACCAAAACCAAGGAAACCGCCGAGCAAACGGACCCGGCATCAAAAGACCAACCGGCAACCACGCAGAGCATCACCATTGAAGAAACCAGAAAAATGCTCGACAAATCCGATGTCGTTATCATCGACGTTCGCAAGGCGGGCGGCTGGATGAAAAGTGATTCAAAGATCGAGGGGGCCGTACGAGAGGATCCCACACTCGTCGATTCATGGTATGATAAGTATCCGAAAGAGAAAACGATTATTCTCTACTGCTCTTGAAAGAACGAAGCAACGAGCGCCCGTGTGGCGCGCGAGCTGGCCGAAAAGGGATACCGTAACGTCTATGCACTCAAGGGTGGATGGAAGGAATGGGCCGGGGCAGGTTACCCGACGGAGAAAAAATAACACCGTTGCGATTCAATGAAAATACTCTATATCTATTCCCACCCGGACGATGAATCGTTCGGACCTGCGCCTGCTATCTCGAAACAGCGGCGGCAGGGTCACGAGGTATACCTCCTGACCCTGACAAAGGGCGGAATGACAAAATACCGCAAAACGCTCGGATACTCCGTCAAGGAGATGTGTGAGGTGCGGTTCAGGGAGATGAAAGATGTCGCGCAAACACTCCACCTCAACGGGATGACCGTCCTCGACTTCCCGGACAGCGGACTGAGCGGAATGGATCCGAGAGAGCTCGAGAAATCGATCACCGAAGAAATCGAGCGAATCAGGCCGGCAATTCTAGTTACGTTTCCGGCTCACGGGATCAGCATTCACCCCGATCACATCACGACGCATTCGGTCGTAAAAAGGGTCTTCGTTTCATTGAGGGAACAGTCGAATTATCTGAAACGCCTCGCGTTTCACACCATTACGCAAGCAGACATAGAACGTATCGGCCGTCCGGAAATAAAAGGCTCCCGGGCGGAGGATATCGACTGTGTTTTCGAGGTGGAAGACGTGGATGTCGAGCATGCGCAGCAGGCGCTCGACTGCTACACGACATACCGGGAAGCGATCGAGAAATCGGGCATAAAGCATTTTATCAGAAGGAATATGGTTTTCGAACTCTTTCAGGAGCATCACGATCCGCCGCTTGCGGATCTCACAGATGCTCTTGCATGACGCAGCAAGGGGGCACAAATAATGAGAATCGGAATGGTAGGTCTCGGCCGCATGGGAGCGAACATGGCCGAGCGCCTTATCAAGGGAGGACACGAGGTCGTCGGATTCGCTCCGCGGGCGGAATCAGTGAAGAGAGTCGTGGACAAGGGGGCGGTCGGATCCGAATCACTCGGCGACCTGGTGGGCAAGCTTGGGCCTCCGAGGCCTATCTGGCTCATGGTACCATCGGGCGACGCGATCGATCAGGTGATAAATGATCTCATCCCTCTGCTCGATCGAGGCGATGTGATCATCGACGGCGGAAACTCGAACTACAAAGGCACGATCCGCCGAGCCTCGATGCTCGGGAAAAATGGAATCGAGATGGTCGATGCCGGAACGAGCGGTGGCGTGTGGGGCCTGACCGAGGGATACAGCATGATGATCGGCGGCGATGAAGATGTCGTAAACCGCCTGAAACCCATTTTCGAAACCCTCGCCCCCGCCCCGGACAAGGGATGGGGGCGTGTCGGTCCCAACGGAGCCGGCCATTTCGTCAAGATGATTCACAACGGCATCGAATACGGTCTTATGGAGGCCTACGCGGAAGGTTTCAGCTTGATGAAGCACAAGGAAGAGTTCGGTCTCGACCTTCACCGGATATCCGAAATATGGCGCCACGGCAGCGTCGTCCGCTCGTGGCTCCTCGATCTCATCGCAGACGCACTCGCTGAAAATCCGGAGCTCAAAGGCATAGCCCCGTATGTCGAGGACTCGGGAGAGGGGCGCTGGACGGTGGCCGAAGCGATCGATCTCGACGTGCCGGCCCCCGTGATCGCGCTCTCCCTCTTCCAGCGTTTCCGTTCACGCGATGAAGACTCATATTCGGACAAGCTGCTTGCCGCCATGCGAAACCAGTTCGGCGGTCACGCCGTCAAGCGGGAGGACTAGATATGCCCGTGCAAGAAATTCAGCCCCACATCTTCGTCGTTCTCGGCGCGACGGGGGATTTAACGAGCAGGAAGTTGTTGCCGGCAATCTATCACCTTGCATCTCAGGGATATCTCAAAGATCGCAGCCTCTTTCTCGGTGTTGCGCGCAATGCCGGGATCGACGACGAGCGCTATCGAGCCATGGCCAGGGAATCCCTCGCCGCCTTCGGCCTGCCTATCGACGATCAAAGCAAGAGCTGGTGCGACATGTGTGTCTACTATCAACCGATCGGCGAGGGAAAACCGCAGGATTACCGTAATCTCGCCGAGAGGATTACGAATCTCGAAAGGGAGCACGGACTGCCGGGAAACAGGGTTTTTTACGCGGCTCTTCCCCCGTCGACATATCCGTCGGTCGTCGAAAGTCTCGGCCGAGCAGGTCTGAACAGCGGTCCCGGCTGGACGAGGATCGTCATCGAAAAACCATTCGGGCGGGACCTCGAATCGGCGAGAAAGCTCAACGAGCAGGTTCACGCGCATTTCGATGAAGAGCAGATCTACCGGATAGATCATTACCTCGGAAAAGAAACCGTCCAGAATCTCATGGTTTTCCGTTTCGCTAACGCCGTCTTCGAATCGCTCTGGAATCGCGACAGGGTGGAGAGCATACAGATCACCGTTGCGGAAGATCTCGGTGTAGAGAGAAGAGCCGGATACTATGAGCACGCCGGCGCGATACGGGACATGGTCCAGAGTCATCTCGCGCAGCTTCTCACGCTGATCGCGATGGAAGTACCCGCACGCTTCGAAGCGGATGCAATACGATACGAAAAAGTCAAGGTGCTCCGGTCGATCATGCCGCTCAATCCGAAGCAGGTCGTTCTCGGACAGTACGGGCGCGGGGAGATCGACGGCGCGGAAGTTCCCGGCTACCGGGAAGAGGATGGCGTCGCCCCCGGCTCGCAGACCGAAACGTTCACCGCCATGCGGCTCGACGTCGATACATGGCGGTGGCAGGGAGTTCCATTCTATCTCAGAACGGGAAAGAGAATGAGCGAGCGGTTGACACAGATCGCCGTCTTGTTCCGCCGTCCGCCGATCTGCTTCTTCTCGCCGTTTGACCAGTGCGAACCGCGCACAAACGTGCTGCTCATGACAATTCAGCCGAGAGAAGCGTTCACGCTCTCCTTCGACGTCAAGAAACCGGGAGAACCGTTCAGTCTCGCGGAGCAGAGTTTCGATTTCTGTTACCAGGACGCATTCGGCCCCCTGCCCGACGCCTATGAAACACTCCTGCTCGATATTATCGCCGGTGATCAAACACTATTTGTGCATGCCGACGAAGTCGAGGCATCGTGGGAACTCTTCACACCGGCACTCGACTGGAAACTGCCCGTGCACAAGTATGCCGCGGGAAGCCGGGGACCGGTCGAAGCCGACAAACTCCTCAGCGCCGATGGGCGGTCATGGTTGGCTCTCTAGGCGCTGTTTTACTATGGTTCGCAAGCGTCACGTATATGTATTTGAAGACCTCGAATCGATGAGCCGGGCCGCCGCACAGCGGCTCGTCATTACAATCGAGGAAACGATCCGCGAGCGCGGCCGTTTTGCGCTTGCCCTCCCGGGCGGCTCCACCCCCCGCACACTGTACCGTATCTTAGCCGAAGAGTATCAAGACAAGATCCCCTGGGCGCACGTGCACCTCTTCTGGGGAGATGAGCGGTACGTCCCCGCGGATCACCCGGAAAGCAACTATCACCTGGTCAATGAATCGTTGATTTCAAAAGTCCCACTCCCTCCCGCCAACATTCATGTTGTGCCGGTCGAATCGGATAGTCCGGAAAACGCCGCCGACAGGTATGAAAAAATCCTGAAACGTTTCTTCAAGCCGGGCCGACGCCACCATGTTCCTTCATTCGATCTCGTTCTTCTCGGTGTCGGGACGGACGGCCATACCGCATCTCTCTTCGCCGAAAGTCCCGCGCTGCAGGAGAAAAATCGATGGGCGGTGCCTGTTTCGGCTCCAGAAAAAATCTTCCCAAGAGAACGAATTACCATTACATTACCAATGATAAACGAGTCTCGATTCGTTTTCTTTCTCGTTTCCGGAGCCGATAAAAAGCGAATCGTACAATTGATCCTGAATGAGCCGGAAACCGCGAGAGAGCGTTTACCTGCAGCCAGAGTTTCACCGCGAAGGGCGGTTTTCTGGTATCTCGACAAGGACGCTGCCGGTACGTTATATACTGACAATGCCCGAGACTGACGATCCCGGCATAGAAAGAAGGAATTGGCTATGAGACCGCCCACAAACGACTGCTCTTCAGCGAATCTGAAAGAATTCGATGCGGCCCTCAAGGAATACCGGATGTACCCGTTGCAGGCCAGCAACGTTGAAACGATTCAGATAAACGTCGGAAAGCTGTGCAACCAGTGTTGCGCGCACTGTCATGTAGAAGCGGGGCCGGACAGAAAAGAAATCATGAAACGCGAAGCGCTCGAGAGATGTCTCGAAATAATAGAAATCAGCGGCATCGACACGGTAGAGCTCACCGGCGGATCGCCTGAGATGAATCCCGGCTTCAGATGGTTTGTCGAGAAGTGCTCCGGGGCGTGTGTGCGGGCAATCGTTCGATCGAATCTGACCGTGATGCTCGAGGAAGGATACGAGGACATCCCTGCTTTTCTCAAGGACAACAATGTTGCTATCATCGCCTCCCTTCCATGCTATACGCGAGAGAACGTCGACAAGCAGCGAGGGAAGGGGGTCTACGACAAATCAGTGGAAGTGCTCAAAAAGCTCAATCGAATAGGGTACGGCATCGAAGATTCGGAATATACGCTCAATCTGATATACAATCCGGGCGGCTCGTTTCTCCCGGGCAATCAGACGGCGCTCGAAAAGGCATACAGGGAACGGCTCAGGGAAGATCACCAAATCAAATTCAACAGTCTCTTCACCATCACGAACATGCCGATCGGGCGATTCAAGACTTCTCTCTGCAAGCAGGGAGAATACGGCACGTACATGCATCTGCTGATAGATGCCTTCAATCCCGATGCGGCTGAGCGGGTGATGTGCCGCAACCTGTTGTCGATCGGCTGGGACGGATCCATCTACGATTGTGATTTCAATCAAATGCTCGACATGAAATGCAACCACGGCGCTCCAGATCACATCGATGATTTTGACGCGAAGGCGCTCGAGCATAGAAGGATCGTCACGGCTATCCATTGCTACGGGTGTACCGCGGGAGCCGGCTCAAGCTGCTCCGGCGCGCTGGACAATCAAAGTTAACGATTCGATAAATAACCGACTGCACACTAAGGGAGGTCGTTTTGGCTATCACGATTGATGGATCGGGACTTACAATCGAAAAACTCGTTCGAATCGCACGCTATAACGAAAAGGTCGAGCTTTCCGCCGATTCATACGCGCGCATGAAGAAATGCCGGGCGATGCTGGAGAAAAAAATCGCGGCCCGCGAGATCATGTACGGCGTAAACACAGGCATAGGCGAGTTCTCCGAGGTGGTGCTCGATGACGACCAGATCAAGGATTTCCAGCGATATCTCATCTATAACCACGCCGCCGGTATCGGCGATCCCGCCCCGATAGAGTATATCCGTGGAGCGATGGCCTCGAGGGTGAACGTTCTCGCGCACGGAAACTCCGGCAACCGTCCGGTTATCGCGGAAACGCTGGTCGAAATGCTGAACAAGGGCGTCACACCGTACGTGTGCCAGAAGGGTTCGGTGGGCGCTTCCGGCGACCTCGCCCCGATGGCGCAGCTTGCGCTGCTGCTTCTCGGAGAGGGCAAGGCCTACTACAAGGGAGAGCTCCTCGAGGGCAAGGAAGCGATGGACAAGGCGGGTATCCCGATTCCCGGCCTGGAGGCGAGAGACGGTCTCGCCTCGATAAACGGATCCAATGTGCTCACCGCAATGAGCGCAATTATGCTCTATGACACGAACAGATGGCTCAAGCAGGCCGAAATAGCGGCCGCAATGAGCCTCGAAGCCCTCAAGGCGAACAAGAAACCCTACCAGCCAAAGCTGCACGAGATACGGGGATTTCCCGGCGCCGTCCGGGCTGCGGCGGCTATGCGAAAGTGCATGGAGGACGGAGACCTGTTCGAGGGCCGGCTCGAGTGCAAGGTCCAGGATGCCTACTCGATGCGGTCGACGCCACAAGTTATCGGCACCGCTCACGATGCCTACGAATGGGCAAAATCACAGGTGGAGATCGAACTGAACGGGGTTGGAGACAACCCCATATTTTTTCCCGACGAAGGCATCACGCTATCGGGAGCGAATTTTCAGGGAACACCGATCTGCCTCCCGATGGATATGATCGGTGCCGCGGTCACCATGGTCAGCGTCATGTCGGAGCGGCGGATGAACAGGCTGAACCATCCCGCGCTCAACGTCGGTCTCCCTGCATTCCTGACGAAGGGAGCGGGGATGTTCTCCGGTCTCATGCTCAGCCAGTACACGGCCGACATGCTGATCGTCGAGCAGCGCATCCTCTCGATGCCCGCCTCGATTCAGTCGATCCCCGCGGCTGCCGATCAGGAAGATTTTGTCTCCATGGGCATGAACACGGCGATCAAGAACATGCAGATAATGGACAATGCGTACGGCATCCTCGGAATCGAATTCATGGCCGCCGCCCAGGCGCTCGATTTCCGCGACTACACGTTCGGTCGCGGCGTTACGAAGGCGAAGGAGATAATCCGCAAGTACGTCGAATTTCTCGAGATAGACCGGCCCCTCTACCCCGATCACACGAGAATGAAGGAACTGGTCAAATCCTGCGAGATCCTCGAGGAAGTGGAAAAGGTTGTTGGCAGCCTGGGATAGTATCCGATGAACTACAGGCTTTCAAATACAAGATCTACTGTTGCCGCTCTGCTCATCTTAGTGATCATTTCCGCCCTGAGCGGATGTCAGCCTGAAAACGGTTCGGAAACGGTATCCTCTCAACCTGAAAACGGTTCGGAAACGGCGCCGGCCGAGCCGGAGGCCGAGTCGAAAACGGCTGCCACCGAGCCGTCAGAGCTCGTATTCATCCAGGGCGGCGAGTTTCAAATGGGAACGGAAAAGGGATGGGATACGTGTCCCGCTCATGGCGTATACGTCGACGATTTCTATATCGACAGGCACGAGGTCACGAACGCGCAGTATTACGCGTTCTGCAAGGAAACGGGGAAAAAACTCCCCGAATTCTGGGGCATGGAGAAATTTCACTGCGGGCTCGCATTTCCCGATCACCCGGTCGCCGGCGTGAGCTGGTTTGATGCCAGCGAGTACGCGGAGTGGGCCGGCAAGAGGTTGCCCACGGAGGCCGAATGGGAGTATGCCGCCCGGGGCGGCATTGCCGGCAAGCCGTACCCGTACGGCGATGACATGGATTCCACAATGGCAAACTTCTCCTCGAGCGGGACAGTCCCCGTTTGCAGCTACCCACCCAACGGATACGGATTGTGTGATATGGCCGGCAACGTTGTCGAGTGGGTTCAGGACTACTACGACAAGGAATTTTACGTCACAAGCCCCCACAAGAATCCCCGCGGCCCGGATGATGGAAAATTTTGCGTAATCCGGGGCGGCGGATGGCACTCGGGCAAATACTGCAACAGGGTTGTCCACCGTAATGCTCTTATCCCGTCATGGGTCGATTTCAATGTCGGCTTCCGCTGCGCGAAAAACGCCGGCACCGCCGGAAATTAAACCGCACGGATCGTGTAGCATTCTACTTTCCCAC
>CBDUQN010000082.1:0-13796 GCA_965369375.1 uncultured bacterium
GCTCGAGTGCACGGAGCCGGTCCCCGGTCGTCAGAGATCCGGCAGCTCGAGTGCGGCGTCACGGATCGAGGATGGCGCCGAAACGAGTTTCACCCTCGATCGCCCTCCCGATTCGATTGTCACCTCACTCTTCTTTAATGAGAATTGCTTTGCGAGAAGGGACACGAGCTCCTTGTTCGCTGCTCCTTCTCGGGGCGGCGCGGCGACCGAAACGCGAAGCTCCCCGGCTTCATTCCAGCCAAGGAGCTTGCTTCTGGGCGCGGAGGGTTGGACCCGCACGCGGATACCGATCCGCCCTTCGCCTCGATCCATGATTTTCCTCATCCCGACACGTCCAATAACCAGTGAGGGGAACAAAGCCCGACTACTGATGTTTTTCAGGCTTGCTGATGTTCGTCAGGTTTTTGCGAAGCTCCTCCATGGACCACGTTGAATTATTTCCGTCTCCCGTCTGTGGTTTCTCGGAGGTCTCATCAGGAGTTGAATCCTGTTTCTTCTCCGACCCCTGTTCCGTGGGATGCGTGGGCTCTACGGCCGGGCGCCGCGGCGCAGGCTGCTGCTTCACGGCTTTATCCTGGTTATCCTTCGACACCGCTCCGGGATCGTTCGCTTCATGTTCGGGTGCACGCGGCGTCTCTTTCAGGCCCGAGAGCGCCTCGTCCAATTCATTATCGCTCGCGGATGGCGCAGCCGCCGGTCTTCTCTCCGGGGAAATCTCGTACGAACTCCAATCAGGTTTGCGCTCCTTGACTTCATATTCTTTCCAATGATCCTGCGGCTTGGGCTCCTCTTCCGTCTCAGACATGTCCATCGTAGCCGCGCCAGGCTGTGGCTGCGGGATCCCGGACTGCTGATGCGGGTTCGGTTCGCCCTGCGGCTGCTGGGGGATCTGCCCCAGAGGCCCGCCCGGCGTGGACTGCTGCTCGGGAGGTGATTGAGACGCGCCGCCGCCGGAATGAACCCCCGGATAGAATTTTTCCTCTATTCCATGCGCGATACTTTCCCGCACTTTTTCGTCGAGCGGCGAATCCTTCTCTCCGGGTATCTCGGCTTCGGGTATGCCTTCTTCCGGAAGATCGGCTTCATGAGACTGCTGATCGCCTTTTGCATCTATAGCGATGGGCTGTGTGTCGATATGTGGCATCGTCGTCTGTTCCGCCTTCGGTCCTGCAGCCGGATTCGCCTCGCCGACATGATTCTCTGTATCCATATTCTGCGGAGAACCGCCGTCGTCTTTAGGATCCTCTTTCGCTTCCCAGTCCGGCTTCGGCATGGACGGCCTCGGCTCGTCTTCCCGCTTCCTCTCCTCCCCCCAGGTCACTTTGTCCTTGGGTCCATGCGCATATTCTTCCGTTATCTTTTCACGGCTGATCCTTGTCGGCGGCACGCTCTTCTGCACATCCTCCTCGACCTTCTTCCCGACCCGTTCTATCTCACGATCAACTTCTGCAAAATCCTCCTCGAATCCACCGAGAACCTTCCGGTGACTCTCGATCAAGGTTTTAAACCTCGTGAGGTAGTTATCCTTCTGCTTCTTGAGCTCGAGGATCTCACGGCGCAGCTGCTGCGTATGCGCCCTGATCGTTTCGGCCGCCCTCTCCGCCTCCACCTCAGCCTCCCGAACTATGAGGCCCGCCTCCTTGCGTGCATTCTCCGTCGCCTCCTTGGTGACCCGCTCGGCCGTCAACAAGGTGTTTCGAAGATTCGATTCGATCTTCTTGTAATCCTGAAGACTTTCCTCGATAGAAACGATCTTTTCGCGCAGTTTTTTATTGTCCGAGAGTACCGCCTCATACTCTTCCGCCACCGTGCTCAAGAAGGCGTACACCTCATCGCTGTCCAGACCGCGCATCGTTTTCCGGAATTCCTGCTTACGAATGTCGAGGGGTGTAATCCTCATCGCTTTGCCTCCTCATTCCTCCCGTGAATCACACGATTCATGTCTCGGGGAGCCTGTGAATCCCCCGAGAGCCCGTTACATCTTCACCATATTTCCGATTTTCTTGCCTTCGCCTTAGTTACATATAACGCCTCTTCAAGGCGAAGGCAATCAATTGTAAAACAGCGGCCAGGATAATGGATGCGGTATCGATTCTCCACTGCGGAAACTGCTTTCGCAGCGGAGTGAGGAGCGGCGCGAAAATCCCGTCGAAGAACAGAAACAGTTTGCTTCGTTCATCGGCCACTACCTGCAATAAAACGTATACCAGCAGTATAAACGTCAGAACATTGAGGACAGCAATTATCAGACCAATTGGGTCCGTGACAAAATATCCCATATCTTTTTATATTTCAATGGTTTTCCGCGCCGCCCCCCCGTGCCCCGGACGGCCGCGCTCAAGAGCGAAGCATGCGAAAAATTTCCACTTGTCCGGCCGGGTGGCAGCTTTCTGGTCAACTGCGGGGGAGCACTTTGAATGGTTTTTTTCTCTTGAAAATATACACTTACCTGCTCACCCGTAATCACGTTCGCCGAAGAGAACACGTCCGAGGCGGACGATCGTCGAGCCGAGCTCGATCGCGGTCTCGAAATCATCAGTCATCCCCATCGATAGATGCTCCATCGATATCCGTTCGATCCCGCTCTCCGTGACGTCCTGCCGCAGCCGCGCAAGCCGTTCGAATGAAGCGGAAACTGCGCCTTTATCGGTCACCCACGGGCCGACCGTCATGAGCCCCCTCACTTGTACGCCCGCCAGCCTCGAAATGTTTCCACATGCATCCATCATCTCGGCAGGCTCGAAACCGTATTTAGACTCTTCGCCGCTCGTATTCACTTCGAGGAGAATATCCGTAACGATCCCCCGCTCCTCGCTTACGCTGCTCAATCGCCCGGCGAGCCGCAACGAATCGACGGAATGTATCAGGGCGAAACGGCCTACGGCCTTGGAAACCTTGTTCGTCTGGAGATGTCCGACGAGGTGCCACCGGCAGGGGAGCGTGACCGCCTCTGCTTTTTTCAGGAATTCCTGCATTCTGTTCTCGCCGATGTTTTCTATCCCCGCTTCCAGTACTTCAATGACGACCTCGGGCCCGAACATCTTGGTAACGGCGACTATCGTTATATCGGCCGGATCACGCCCGGCGCGCCCCGCGGCCGCGCTTATCCGATCCTGTACTGCTTTCAGATTTTCACGAACAGACATCCGGCGCGCTCCAGCAGGCTCTCGATAGATCAGACCGAAAAAGTTGCGAGGCCTCGAAAATCACCAATAATCTCCAGGCTCCAGGAAATCTTCGCTTCGAAGATGCATTTCCGTCCTGCAATGGTTACGAACTCGTGTATCCTAATCCATAAAATGCAATAATTCAATCCGGATTTCCCGGAAATTCCCTTGCACTAATAGTCGGGTTCCCCTTACTGTTCATTCTAATATATAATATCACAGCGTGAGAACGTAAGGATGCTTCCATGGCTCACGATCAAAAAGGATTTCAATCGAACGTTCCCGGTGATGGATATAAGGAATTTCAACCGTACATCCCCAATGATCCGTTTACGGACGACCTTCTAGAAAACGAAACCGTGCAAACGACGGGAGCTGCCGGTGAGTCGATCGCCGCGGGTATTATCTTCACATTTCCCGCACTGACCTACCTTTGGTTCACACTCGACGTAACCAAGGTCTTCGTGGTGACGTTAGCCGGCGGCTCCCTCGGTGCTTTTTGATAATGCTTTACCGCTTCCTGATCGAGCGGACGCAGTGAAAGGAACTCGTAAGCAGTGAACGAACACAAACCGTATGTGCCTGCCGATGCCAGCTTGAAGGATTTCAGTCCAAAAACAGTGATTCTCGGTGTGTTGTTGGGAGCGGTCTTCGGAAGCGCGAATGCCTACCTAGGATTGCGGGTCGGGCTGACCATCAGCACTGCCATCCCGCTCGCGGTCGTATCGGTAGCGATTCTCACTATATTGACTCCTATTTTCGGGAAGCCCACCATTCTGGAGTGCAATATCTCCCAGACGACAGGCTCTGCAAGTTCATCATTGGCTTCGGGATTGATCTTCACGGTTCCGGCCCTCTATCTTTGGGGATATGATGCGCCCCTTCTCCAATTAACCCTGCTCGCTATGTGTGGAGGCCTGCTCGGCGTTCTTTTCATGATCCCTCTGAGGAATTTCCTCATAGTCAAGGAGCACCAAACCCTGCCGTACCCCGAGGGAACGGCGAGTGCAGAGGTATTGATTGCAGCGACAGGCGGTGGCGGAGCATCGGCCAGGAACGTTTTCAGGGGATTAGGGATCGGTGCGCTATACACGAGTATGATTTCCTTTCTCTATTTATGGCCCTCGCGAGTGCACATCAAGCTGCCGCTGATCAAAAAGGCGGTTGTCGGCGTTTCCACCACACCGGCTCTTCTCGGTGTCGGATATATTCTCGGCAGGCGCATCGGATCGATCATGGTAGGCGGAGGATTGATTTCGTGGGTGCTGCTCATTCCGTTTATCGCCTGGAAGTTCGGTAATATGGAGATCTGGCCGAATACATTGATCTATTTGCAATCAAAGGGACTCGATCCTTCCATCACCACAATCGGAGAACTATCTCCCCAGCAGATCTGGGATGGGTATATCCGCATCATCGGCGCCGGCGCGGTAGCGGCTGCCGGTTTGATAACCGTTGCCAAATCCATCCCTACAATGATCAATTCGCTCAAGATCGGATTGAAAGAATTGCGTTCCAGCGCTGCATCCCTCAATGCCGGAAGGCTTCGTACGGAACGGGATCTCTCAATCAAATACGTGATACTCGGCGTGTCCGCCGTTGTACTGATCGTGACATTCATTCCCAGTATCATAGGGAGCGACACTCACGTGTTGATGCGGTTTATCAGCGCTGTCGCTGTTGCTGTTTTCGCGTTCTGTTTCGTGACCGTATCATCACGGATCGTGGGGATGATCGGGGTATCGTCGAATCCCACTTCGGGGATGGCCATCGTAACATTGCTCGGAACAGGATTGATATTCAAACTGCTGGGCTGGACGGATCTCACCGGAAAGATAACGGCGCTCACCATCGGCACGATAGTATGCATATCGGCTTCCATTGCCGGCGATATCTCACAGGATCTGAAAACCGGATTCATCGTCGGTGCTACACCGCGAAAACAGCAGATCAGCGAGATCATCGGTGCCCTTGGATCGGCGTTCTTCGTGTGCCTGGCCATTTTCTACCTGGGAAAAGCGTACGGATTCGGCACAGAAGAATTGCCCGCGCCTCAGGCCACGTTGATGAAAACTGTTTTGGATGGTGTACTGGACGGAAATCTCCGGTGGGATCTTGTCGGGATCGGAGCAGCATTTTCTGTTTTGATCATGCTATTTAAAATTCCACCCTTACCGTTTGCCGTAGGTATTTATCTCCCGCTCCATACCATGACGCCGGTTTTTATCGGTGGCATGATTCGTCACCTCGTGGATACGAGATACAAAAAAGATAAAGAGAGTACCAATATATCCGGTGATAGTGGAATCCTTCTCGGCTCCGGTTTGATCGCCGGCGAAGGGCTTCTCGGTGTCGTGATCGCCATTATTGCCGTGATCATCGCTAAAACACCCAAGTTCCTCGAGATCCCCTATTCTCCCGTATGGGTGGGCCAGGTTGTTTCGGCTGTTATCTTTTGCGGCCTGGGATGGTATCTCTACCATGTCGCAGCGAAGTCGAAACAGGGAATCTGATTATTAGCCCATCAGCCGCGGCTTGATAGCCGGCGGTGCGCTCGGTGAACTGACGTTCGCGAGCCTCTCACCGGGCTCGAACTAGATGAAAAGCTCGGCGTGGGGCCCCGGATCTTCGGAGCGCTGACCGACAAGAGCTGGTTCGGTGTCGTGGTCCTCGCCGTGCCCTGCAGGCTGCTCATCAGGTTCGCCACGAGCTAGGTGAAGGAATAGAAGCGATTACGGTTTCCACACCTCCCAAACCTTACCCACGAGTGCCGGCCCGGGTTTCAGCGTTGCATCTCCGGGTTGCCAACCTGATGGAGTTACCTCTCCCGTCTTTGCGACATGCTGGAACGCCTTCACCTGCCGGATTAATTCCTCCGGATTACGTCCAACCTCGGGAGTCAGCACCTCCATAGCACGAACAACGAAATCCGGATCGATAATGAACCGGCCGCGAATATCCACGCCCGCCGCATCATCATAGACTCCATACACCTGGCCTATCTTCCCGCCGGCATCGGACAGCAGGGGGAAGGAAACACCGCCTTCGACCATCTTGGACAGTTCCTCCTCCTGCCAGATCTTGTGGACGAAACGGCTGTCGGTGCTCATCGCCAGAACCTCCACACCGAGCTTCTTGAATTCATCGTACAGAGCGGCGACCGCCGCCAGCTCGGTGGGTCAAACGAATGTGAAATCGCCCGGATAAAAACAGAGAACAATCCACTTTCCCTTATAGTCCGAAAGCTTTACGGGCTTGAATCCTTCGCCGGATACGAACGCATTCGCCTCGAAATCGGGCGCTTCACTCCCAACGAGAGCACGCATGGTCCCAACCTCCTTCACCGGTGTGCTTTCCGACTCTTTTTCTAATGGCCGCCCGGGCACGATTGGACCGCCTGCTGGCTTCACGCAGCCGTCTTTCATTTCAGCCATGTTCCCCTCCCTTGATACGGTTATTTCTTTGTCGCTTCGGCCCGCTCCTCATTGGACATCGCCGCGAGCTTTTTTACCTCTTTTACGTCAAGGCCGAGCCCTTCCGCAACTCGTGTGCCGTACTCGATATCGGCTTTATAAAAGAGCGCACACTGGCGAAGCTGTATCCGTTTCTGAGCGCCGCCGAGATGAGCCGTGATATTACCGACGAGGTTCTCCTTCGCCGTATCATCCATGACCTTGCGATAGAGATCCCCCGCCTGAACAAAGTCGTCCTGTGGATACGCCGGCTTGTGCCGGGCCGCCAGTCCGGCCACGTCGATCGGAGGTTCGGCGGCTGAAGGATCGGGCTCGGGACCATTGAAACTGTTCGGATAGTAGTTGGGATACCCGTCACCATCCAAGTCCCGCCTCATGAATCCGTCGCGCTGATAGGTATGCGTAGCCGCCTTGGGACGATTGACGGGGAGCTGCTCGTAGTTGGGACCGAGGCGGTGACGGTGCGTATCATGATAGGCGAACAACCTGCCATGCAGCATCTTGTCGGGGGAGGGGCCGATGCCCGGAACGAAGTTCCCCGGACTGAAGGCGGCCTGTTCGACATCGTCGAAGTAATTCTCGGGATTGCGGTTGAGGACCATCTTGCCGACCTCGATCGGCGGATAATCGTCATGCGGCCAGACCTTGGTGATGTCGAACGGATCGAAACGGTATTTGTCCGCATCCTCGGGCGGCATGATCTGAACTTCGAGCCGCCATGCGGGATGGTCTCCCGATTCGATAGCGTCGAGAAGATCACGTGTGGCGTGATCGGGGTCCGTCCCCGTCATCTCCTGCGCTTCCTGGCGTGTGAAGTTCTTGATACCCTGCAAGGTCTTGAAATGCAACTGCACCCAATAATGGTCGCCCTTCTCGTTGTACCACATGTAGGTGTGGCTCGAGTAGCCGTTCATGTTACGGTAACTGCACGGCGTTCCGCGGTCCGAAAAGAGAATCGTGACCTGATGGATCGACTCCGGTGTGAGAGATAAAAAATCCCAGAACATATCAGGATCAGGCAAATTCGATTTCGGATGACGCTTCTGCGTGTGTATGAAGTCCGGAAACTTGATCGTGTCCCGTATGAAAAAGACGGGCGTGTTGTTACCTACCATGTCGTAGTTGCCGTCTTCTGTGTAGAACTTGATCGCGAATCCGCGGGGATCGCGCGCTGAATCGGAAGATCCCTTCTCACCACCGACAGTCGAGAATCGCGCGAAGAGCTCCGTTTTCTTACCAACCTCTGACAGGAACCTTGCCTTGGTGTACTTGGTCACATCGTTTGTAACCTCGAAGTATCCATATGCGCCCGCTCCCTTGGCATGAACCACGCGCTCGGGTATCCGCTCCCGGTTGAAGTGAGCCAGCTTCTGCAGCAGATGAACATCCTGCACGAGAATCGGCCCGCGCTCTCCGGCGGTAATACTGTTCTGATCGTCAGGCACCGGCGAACCCCAGGCCGTCGTCAGCTTACGTTTCTTGCTTGCTTTCTTTTTCGCCATTTCCAGCCCCCTTCCTTTAAATCATAGTCATTATGATTATGAGCATCGTAAACTACTCGTCTCCCTGCGTCAACAGAAGAATATTTTTCGAGAATAGTCCCGAGATGATGAGCTAAAAGCGTAACGATGACGGTAGATTTAGTAAAGAGATTATTTTCGCCGGCGGCACTTCGGGCAGACGCCCTTGAACTCTATCTGGATTCCATCCAGTTTCCAGCCGCGCGGTGATTTCCCCGTATGCATGACTTTAGGATGCAAGCGAGGATGAACGGCCTTTTCGAGACCGATATCAATCACTTTTCCACATCTGGTGCAAAACAGGTGGTGATGAGGAATAAAATTGGAGTCGTATCTGATGATTCCATTGGCGTCGGTGAAACGAACGAGCAGACCGGCATCAACCAGTTTTACCAGATTCTGGTAAATGGTGGCGGCTCCGCTCCTGTGACTTTGCTTCGACAGCTCCATCAGAATTTCATCGGTACTCAGATGGTTCTTATGCTCGATGAGCAGCGTCAATATCTGCCGGCGTGCATTTGTCGACCTAAGCCCACTACGTTTAAGCAATTGAACCATCTTGTAATTCTCTGCGTCCATCATCTTTATTATACTAAAACTAATATGAAATTGTAGATAAAACGATCGATGATCCCGTAGATCCAGCCCTGCCGAAACTCACCACGATCTCGTTATGCCAAACCGTAGAATTTATTATTTATTTGCATTTTAGGGGCGAAATATAGTAAAGATTCCGAATAAGCTTAAACGATAAGCACACGTCTGTATACACTAACCCTGAAGGGAGCGTTTCTATGGAGTACGTCACAAAGAGACTCAACGAGTCCAAGGGCATGCGCTGGCTCGTCCTGGTACTGCTGAGCGGATTGCTGTTCGGCACCTACTGGTTCCAGGACTGTCTCGGCCCGCTCAAGTCGCTGATAGAAAGCGAGCTCGGATTCACGAGCAGTCAGTTCGGAATGATCATCTCATCTACCACCTGGGCTAACCTCGCACTCATGATCATCGTCGGCGGCATGGCGCTGGACAAGTGGGGCATCCGCAAGACCGGCACAATCTTCGGCGTAGTAGCCACCGTCGGCGCTTTCATAGTCGCCTTCGCCAGCAAGGGAGTGTTCGGGCAAGAAGGAAAAACAATGCTCACCTGGATGATCGTCGGGAGAATCCTCTTCGGCATCGGGCTCGAAACGGTATGCGTCATGGTCTCCCGGACGATCGTCAAGTGGTTCAAAGGATACGAACTCGCGCTCGCGATGGCCATCAATGTCGGCTTCGGCCGTCTCGGCTCCGCAGGTGCAAACCTCTTCGGCATCGAAATCGCCGGTGGGAGGGTCTATACAGGACTTTCTTTCGCCGCGTCGCTCATCGGTTTCGCATTGATCATGTTCCTGATTTATCTTGTTATCGATGTGAAAATCGATCGCCAGACGGCGGCAATGGCCGAATCTTCAGAAACTTCCGAGGAAGACAAGTTCCATTGGAGCGATCTCGGCAAGCTTATCACCGATCATTCGTTTATGTTTATCGCGCTGCTCTGCGTCGCATTCTACGCGGCGGTATTTCCGTTCATACAGTACGCGCCGGACCTGCTCGTCAATAAGTTCGGCTTCACCTACTCCATGCCGGATATGAACGGCTGGTCTTTCTGGGATAAGGTCGCGGCATTCCTTACAAACGGGCCGAAGGTAACGAGCCTCATACCGCTCGGCACGATACTCTTCACGCCGATCTTCGGTGCGCTCGTCGATAAGAAGGGAAAAGCGGCCACGCTGATGGTCATTGGCTCGCTGCTCCTGATCTTCGCCCACGTTTCATTATCGCTGTTCAACAACGTCATCCTCGGGTACCTCGGGCTCTTTTCTCTCGGTGTCGCCTTCTCGCTCGTGCCCGCCGCGATGTGGCCGTCTGTAGCCAAGATCGTCGCCGAGACCCGACTCGGCACCGCCTACGCGACGATGTTCACGATCCAGAACTACGGGCTTTTCGCCTTCTACTGGGGAATCGGCAAGGTGCTCGACCTCACCAACCCGGATGTCGTAAGCAAGATTCAGTCGACAAGAGACCTTTTGCTGGCTTCCGGGATAAGCAAGAAAGATATAGCCGTGAAAATAGATGAATTGAAGCTTGCGGGTGAAATCCCGCCGTATGACTACACGATGCCGATACTGATGCTCGTGGGACTGGGAATAATCTCCATATTCCTCGCCTACAAGCTAAAGGCGGCGGACAAACGGCAGAGATACGGTCTCGAGCTGCCGTCGGGTCAATCGGCGGAATAGTACTCAAGAAAGAAGCAGCCCCGCGAACTGCGGGGCTGCTCTCCCATCGCCAAAACTCAACTGCCGCTATTGAGCATAGCGGAATAACAGTCAGGCGCAGTGCATTATTAAGAAATTTTGCATTAGTGAAGCTCGAAAAGATAATAGTATGTAGGGCCTATACCATATTTTTGTACAACCGGATCTCCATATTTGGGTTCTTTGACTATTAATTTATATCCATTTTTTTCAACAACTCCCTTGAAGTCCTCGCGTTCATTAGTTAACAGGAGTTCACCCCCATGATCCAAGCTATTGGGAACAATCATAAGATATTTGACTCCCTTTTTGGCCAAGAGAGATAACCACCATTCTATAGCTGAAACTCTACATTCGGAAAAGCTGTGAATATTTATAGCAATATCTATGGGTTGGTTTTCCAGTGCATCTTCAATTTCATCAAGACAAACGACCTCTCCACGATCTTCTAATTTGCGGAAGCGAAGATAATACTCAGAAACGAAGGTGGATGCAGCAACGGCATCCGTACAGCAATACTTTTGCACATTCGGAAAAGAACTCAATAAACGATGCGCCAACCTTCCATAGCCAGCGCCAATATCCAAAATGTTGACATTTATGAAGGAAGATATGCTGAGATGTTTTTCTAGAAAATAGATTTCAATAATTGAATCCAACAAATCCCTTGATATTAGTTTATTGTCAATAGTGAAAACAAAATTTCCGAAAAATTCATCTTCTTCTAATCTGTTGAGAAGATCCAGCTTGTCAATTGACTTTACATAGAACGTTGTCAGAGCATACGACAAAACATTCATGTTCGGCCCTCTTAATTGCCAAACATAGGCATTATCTCCTCGGAAATACAATATGTCTTCACTTCTCACATAATCAGGATTCCACACCAAGGGTTTTGTAACTTCTTCATTAAAGACAAGATATCTGTCTTGTAGTTCCTTGAGTCTAGGGTTGTTAGTATGTAAATAGCTCTGAGCTCCTTCAGGCAATCTTGAGTTTGTATTGTAGCTTGGTCCCGTTTGAGCATGTTTCTGCCAGTCATACAATAGGGAGCGCCTTATAATTTGAAGGTTATAAACCTTTAGAATTCTATTGAGGAAATTCCTTGCAATTCTTTTAATGCCCATCTCACACACTTCCTATTCAGTACTATTCATAAATCGTAAAATTCTACCGGCTAGATCTCAAACAGATTGCGGCCAAGCACGATCATGTCGGCGCACTATCAGTGAATGAGATTGAGTGAAAACCGTGCTGGTTTTTTCGTGCGGATATGCCGCGGTTCCCTAAACGTGACTCCGCACGAGCTCCATCTGCTCCTCGCCGTGCACGATCACCTCGCCATCGAGCTTTATGAAGCAGTCGATCTCGCTTCGCGCGGCCATCTCTCCCGCCAGATAGATGCCGGGCTCGATAGAGAAGCAGATTCCCGGCACGAGGAGGCGTTCGTCCTTTGTCTCGAGGTTGTCTATATTCACACCGTTGCCGTGAACCTCTTCGCCGATCGAGTGGCCCGTTCGATGAATAAAATAATCTCCGTAACCCGCCTCTATTACAACGCTGCGGCATGCGTCGTCGACTTCCCATCCGTATACCGGCTGACCGTCTGAAAAACGCTTGCGGACAAAGTTCACCGCGGCGATACGCGCATCCCGGACGGTATGAAAGATCTCCCGGTACTTCTCCGGGGGATCATCGCCGACATAGCCGCACCAGGTGATATCATAATAGATTGATCCGGGCTCTTTGAGTTTTCCCCAGAGGTCTATCAAAACCATATCACCTTTTTTGAATTCGTACGAGCCTTCCTCCTTCGGTTCGAAATGGGGATCGGCGGGATGATCGTTGATACCGACGATCGGTACGTCCTCTCCAGGATCGATCCCCTCGCTGTCGAAGCGTTTGAGTATGAAATTCATGAGATCGTACTCGGTAAGCTTCTTTCCCTCTTGAATCGCCTTGCTGATTTCGGCGAACGCTTCGTTTTTGATGTGCTGTATGATATCTCCCGCTTTGAGATGGCTCTCGTACCCCTTCTCATCGATAATAGCCTCGAATTTCTGGACGAGATCGGCTGATGAAACGACCTCATGGCCGAAGCTCCGGATCAGCTCGATCGTCCCTGCGTCGACTATCGATGTATACGGAATATTATTGAAAGGCGAATATTGCATCGCGATCGTCTTCGGTTCGCCGAGGATATCTTTTAATTGTCTGTGCAGCTCCTCCCATGGGTGATACAGCCGCTTCTCCCCGGGAAGCGTATCGAGTTTCGTGCTCTCCACCCGATGCGCGAGCCGGACCGGTTCACCCTCAGTGGGAATGAAGTAGAACCACCGCCGGGACGTCATCTTGTTGAAATCGAGCCCGAGAACCCGGTACGAAAGATGATCGCGGTTATGAAAATCGCAAAAGAGCCATCCATCGACTCCCTTTTCCTTCAACGCCTTCTGAATTTCCTCGAGATCCATGATTCGATCCTCCTTTATTAGCGACACAGAACGCTATCATGCATAAATTGTCTATGTCAAGAAATGGGTTCGGCGGAGGGACTCCTCGACCCGAAAAGATCTTTCGTGTCACGAAAAACCTGAATTTTTATCTGAGTAGAATGAACTTTTTCGTCTCGGCGAATTCTCCGCTCCACATCATGCAGAAATAGATACCGCTGCCCACATGCCGGCCGCTGTCGTTCATGCCGTCCCATAAAATATTATAAACACCCGGTTCACCTATATCATCGACAAGTACACGGACAAGCCGGCCGGCGACATCGTAGATTTTGACGCTCACGGGACCCAGTTTCCCGATCGAGTAGGCGATTCTCGTTGAAGGATTGAAAGGATTGGGGTAATTCCGCTGGACCTGGAAGGGAAAGCGCGGCGAAGGATCATTGCCTTTCACATCCGTTGCGACCTCGGCCGCAAGCGAAAAGCCGTACCGAACCGTCTCGCCGCCCCCGAGTGTGTACTGATATTCAGGATTGAGCTGCAGGGCGAATAAATCTGAGTTCTGCGCCCGTTTCTCGAGAACGAGGCGCCACTCGCCGAGAGAGAAGTCACCATCCACGACAATGGCTGATAGACCTTGAAACGTTATGAGCAGGATAAAGAGTGTTATGGAGACAGCAGCCAGATGTACTCAATTCAATTATGATCATTTATACTATTGCTCGAACCGGCAACCAGATCTTTAAGCCAAAGATCCGTTCATTCTCTTCGTCGAAACTGATTAAATCTATTTCCCCCAGGCCCACTCATTCCTTCTGTCTGAACTGCACCATGTGCTCTTTCCCGTATGCCCCCTCAGCCAGCAACATGTTATGTCTTGGGCACAGTA
>CBDUQN010000083.1:0-13418 GCA_965369375.1 uncultured bacterium
GCGGCCATTCTTTTCACTCCGCTGTCGATCTGTCCGAGTGCGCGGCCATTCTTTTCACTCCGCTGTCGATCTGTCCGAGTGCATTGCAAAGAGCTCCGGGTGATATTTTCCGAGGAACGAGGCAACGCCTCCCGTTATGACGGCTTCCGCCATGCCTCCGATCGTCAGGTGCGGGATCATCATCGCAGGTAGAGTGATCGGCAGAGCATACGGGCAATAGAGTGGCGTCCCGTCGGATAGATGATGGAGCACCGGCTGGATACCGAGCTCGAGCGCGACGAGCAGGGAGGCGATATTCACCCCTATATATCCGCCAATCGCCGCGGCGACGACGAACCGTCGACTCGATGGCGGAGAGGAACCCGCAATCGCCTTGAAGACGAGATAGCCGCTGACCGGCATCACGATAGCAAGGTTGAAGGCGTTCGCGCCGAGCGCGAGGATGCCGCCGTCACCGAAAAAGAGCGCCTGAACGGCAAGCGCCACGGTCATGGACATAATGGCAGGCCACGGTCCGAGCAGAATCGCCACGAGAACACCGCCGACGACATGACAGGTGGTCCCGCCTGGAAGCGGTATATTGAACATCATAATGAGAAAGGAGAATGCCGCCATCAGGGCGAGCAGGGGCAGATGTTTCTGCTTTATATTGTTGCGAATACTCTTCAGAGACATCCACCATGCGGGAACGGAAAGAAGATAGAGTACGCCGGCGGTGTGAAGTGAAAGAAAACCGTCGGGTATATGCATCGTATCCGTCCCGCGAGCGTGTTATTATTCAAATTATCGTAACACGCCAAATGTAGCAGGCGCCTGCTGATTTGTCAACCGGTTAAGCCCGAAGAATCGCCGGAAGCTTCCCCTGAGACTTGCCCGAAGGATTTATTCTTCGGTGCAGATGCCTGCATGGAGTATTATAGTCATCATCTATGGCAGCGAAGAAAAAGATGCAAAGGCGAAACGGTACAGAGAGCAATCCTTACCTCGCGATTTATGAACTCCTCCTGGAACGATACGGTCCGCAGCGATGGTGGCCCGTGACCCCTCCGGGTGAGACGCGGCCCGCTTATACCGGGGGGCCCAAAAGAAAGGAGCAAAGGTTCGAAGTCGCCGTAGGCGCCATTCTCACCCAGAACACGGCATGGAACAATGCGGCGAGTGCTATAGAGGCGCTCAATAGAGAGGGATTGATGAATCCCGGCGGGCTCAGCGGTCTCGAAGAGAAACGTCTCGCCCGGATCATTCGTCCGGCGGGGTACTTCAATCAGAAGGCTGGAAGGCTGAAACGCCTGGCTCTATTCTTCGAGAAATCGAAGAGAATCACGCGGGATTCGCTGCTCGAACTCAATGGGATCGGCCCCGAGACGGCCGACTCCATTCTACTCTATGCATTTGGAAGGCCGCATTTCGTCGTCGATGCCTACACAAGACGAATGTTCGAACGTATCGGACTCATCGACGAGAGGGATTCGTACGAACGAATCCGATCGGCTTTCGAGGACAATCTTCCCCAAAGGCCAAAGTTGTTTCAGGAATATCACGCCTTGATAGTCGAACACGGAAAAGAGATCTGCCGCAAGAAGACGCTTTGCCGGCAGTGCTGTCTTCTCCGCCGGTGCCACACTGGAAAGTCATTGAAATAAATAGTCTTGAATTAAATTAACAGGGGGCTCAAATATATCAGACCCTTTGATCTTGCCCACCACTGATCTTGCCCACCACTGATCTTGCCCACCACACAGTCCGATATAAGCAATGTTTCACTTATTCGGTTATAATCAAGGCCGCCCCCCCCGATTTCACGAAGGAAATTTAAGTCGTAAAAACATAAAAGTTTATCTTGCATAGAGATCGGTTATTTGGCATAATTACCAATAATGATTATTAGATAGATTTTAGTTTGGATTAATAATAGGAGGTGAGCGGAAACGGTCAAAGCTAACAAGGGGCGAAACGAATAATTATTGACTTAAAATCATTGTTCTCATAAGTTAGGCTATCGGGTTCGACTCTGAAATTGCACGGGGGTGATTAGATTATGTACTCATTTGAAACGACTATTAATGAACTTCGCCGGAGGGGTTTCAAAATGACGCCTCAGCGGCTCGCGGTTATCAAGTATATGCTGGGTAACATCGAGCATCCATCTGCGCTTACCATTCACAAGGAGCTGCAGCGGAAGTATCCGACCCTCTCGTTCTCGACCGTTTACAATACACTCAACATGCTCGAGAAGATCGATGAGGTTCAATCGATTCACATTTTCGACGATCATCTCAACTATGATCCCAATACGAAACCACATATACACTTCCACTGCGACAAGTGCAGCTATATCCACGACGTTTTCATGGAGCAGGCCGAGAACATAGGTCTCCCGCTTCAGGAGATCAACGGTCATCAGATCAATACGTACGAACTCGTATTCAGGGGGATATGCCGGGACTGCCGTTAGGGGGAACGGTTGATCGCTCTAAACTGGAAATGTTCCTCATGCGGTTTTGTTGCCATTGGCGTCTTTCCCCCCGAAACCTGCCCGAAGTGCGATGCGAAAAGAGACGCGTTCCTCGAGGAGGTGGAGTTTCAGTTTCCGAGAGAGGAGCTCGATGGGATCATCGATTCCTGTTGGAAGATCAGCTACGGATTATATGTCGTAAGCTCGATCAATGACGGTAAAATCAATGGTCAGATTTGCAACACCCTCTTTCAGATCACGAGCAACCCACCGAGACTTGCGATAGGCATAAATCAGAAAAACCTGACGCACGAATTTATTGAAAAGAGCGAGGTGTTCGCGGCCTCGATTCTCGGCCGGAAGGAACACAGGATCGTGAGGCGGTTCGGATACCGGTCGGGGCGGGACTTCGATAAATTCAAAGGCATTCCGATAAAACTGGGCAGGACGTGCTGCCCGATCTATGAAAATGCGATCGGCTATCTGGAGTGCAAGCTTATAAAGGACATGACGGTTGACGCCGGGACGCACAGTATCTTCGTGGGGGATATCATCGGCGGGGCGATGTTCAAGGACGAAGAGCCTATCACCTACATGCACTACTACAAAACCAAGGACAACCAATAGCATACTGCAAACGAAACTATTGATATTTAAAGAAATTTAAATTGCATTATCGATTTTTCAGGAATAGATCCGGAGGAGTATCTTTCTCGTTAGAAAAGGGAAGCAGGTAATATCATGAGTGGTGAGGAGCGTGATGAGATTCTCAAGGTTCTAAAAGGGGCGATATTGCGCGAGACGAACGCGTTCAACTATTACAACAAGGGAGCGGAAGATCGGTCTATGCCGGCCAGTGTGAGGGGGCTCCTGTCGAGGTTGGCCGAAGAGGAGAGGAATCACCGGCGTCTTCTCATGAACGAATTTTCTGCCGTAAAGAAGGGGTGGATGGAGGATGAAGGCGGAGAGGAGGAGCATGGACTCTCATACACGATCCCGGAAGAGCTTCCCGCCACCTCGCTCGAGGTTGCAGCTGACCTCGAAGCGGCGGCGGTGAGTCTGCCGAGCAGGCTCGTTGGGGGAGATAATGTTTTTTCATATGTCATCTCTGACCACAGCGGCAAGCATCTCGGCACACTCTTTTTTCTCTACGATGTGATGGGTCACAGCGTAGCCACGACCGAGATCAATGCGCTCGCGGCGAGGGCTGTTGGGGAGTACATGGAGGAATCGAGCTCGGCGCGGATGGAAAAGGAATTGCTGAGTCCGAAGAAGATTGTGAGGCTTCTCAATCAGCGGCTCAATGACCAGTTCGAAGGGGAAGGTGTCTTTCTGACGATGTTCTGTGCTTATTTCGATTGCGATTCCGGGACGCTTTCATATACATGCGCCGGTCATGAGCCGCCGTTCATCATTCATGATAATGGAAAGATCGGTTCCCTGCTCCATATCCAATTGATCGTCGGCATCGATCCCGAGCAGCAGTACAGGGAAAACAAGCTTCCGTTCGAGAAGGGCGATATTCTCTGTGTTTTTTCAGATGGGATAATCGAGGCAAGAAATAAAGACGACGATATGTTCAGCCGCGAGCAGATGGCTGAAATCCTGGAAAGCAGCTGGCGGAAAAGTCCCGCAGAGATCATCAAGGACGTGCTCGAGGGCGTGAGAAAATATACGGACAACAAACCGATGAAAGACGAAGTTTCAATTGTAGCGATTAAGATGAAAGGGGTGTAGGCATTGAGTGATACCGGCAGTGAAATGAAACAGGCGATAGAGCTCGCAATCTACCGGGAAATCGGCGCGAGGAATTTCTATCGCATGATAGCGGATCAGATCGAAAGCGCTGAAGGGACGGAAAAATTCCAACGGCTCTCCGACGACGAGGAGGGTCACCGCGTGAAGCTCGAATCGTGGTTCAAGAGGCTTTTCGAGACGGATTTCGAGGCCGATCCGGAGGGAATCAAGCAGTCGGAAATAGGCGATTATCAGATCGACAAGCAAACTGGCGCCATGGAAGCCCTCAATATAGCGATCGAAGCGGAAGCAAAAGCCCAGGAGTATTACATAACGCAATCAGAAAAAGCCGAATCTCCTGAGCTCAAAACGATGTTCCAGAACCTCGCGGAAGAGGAACAGGGGCACTACAACCTGCTCGAAGCCGAAAGAAACTCGCTCATCGGAGGTTTTTACTGGTTCGATATGGATTCGACATCGTTTCTCGAGGATTAGGTTGACACGGGAATGAATTCATATTTAAATTTCCGGGTCTGCATTTAAGAAAGGAGCAAGAGATGGAGAAATGGAAGTGCCTGGTATGTGGTTATATTTATGATCCGTCGAAAGGGGACCCTGAGGCAGGTATCGGGGCGGGGACCGCGTTCTCGGATCTTCCCGATGATTGGGTATGCCCCGATTGCGGCGCTGCAAAAGATGAATTTGAAAAGATGGAATAGCTGCGGACATTCAAGTCCGTACAATCTATATAGAAGCAAGGAGAGTGAAGAGACTATCTATATTTGCCATGGAGGATGATGGCCTATGGGAATAAAGTTTAATGCGGATGAAGTCTTCGAAATGGGAATGGATGTCGAAAAGAATGGTGAGGCGTACTACAGGAAGGCCGCCGAGCTCGTCAAGGACGAGAAGGTGAAAGAGGTTTTTCTCTCACTGATGAAGGAGGAGATGAAGCATTACGAGATTTTTAAAAAACTTCGTGAATCTCTTCCGCCGAAATCCTCCCTTCCGACCGTGAGTGATCCCGAAGGCCAGGAGGGCCTCTATCTCGAGGCATTGGTAAAATCCCGGCTTTTCAACAGCGAGCGGGAAGCAGAGGAGCTCGCCGGCAAGGTCGAGAACGAGATCGAGGCTCTGCGCGCCGCGCTTACGTTCGAAAAGGACACCATTCTCTTTTTTCAGTCGATGAAATCGATGACACGCGAGGATCTCGGCCGGAACGAGATCGATATGCTCGTTGACGAAGAGCGCAAGCATGTGATTCAGATATCCGTAGCGATCAAAGAGGTAGAAGCGAGAAGTGCCTGATAATCTTATGGGTACTCGAGTGGCGGGCCCTTTAAACCGAAAACATTCCGAGCTCTTGACGTGGGGTATCCTTGTGGGGGGTGCCCTTGTTTTGAGGAGCATGTTTGCGAGCTCGCGTCTCGTGCTCACCGGGGACGAACTGCATTATGCGGAATCACTCCACCGGTTTCTCGGAGGCAGGATCCTCGCAGGAGTCTCTGATTACTGGTCCTTCTTTTATCCGTTTGCCGCGATACCGTTCGGCGCGCTCGTTCGAGACGTCGAATCAGGTCTGCGCCTTCTTTCCCTCCTTTCCGGAGCGGCCCTCGTTATCCCGTGCGTTATGCTCGCGAAACGATTGTGGGGAAGACGGGTCGCACTCTACGCAGGTCTCTTTATCGCGCTCCACCCGATACTGATTCTCATCTCGACCGATGCGATGACGGAGTCGTTCTATTCGCTGCTCCTCATGCTATCGATTCTCTTTTTCGCGATCTACATGAAAGCAGGAACGTGGCGTTCTCTCGTGGCGTTTGGGATCCTTCTCGGCCTGGCATTTCAAACCCGCCAGGAAGCGCAGTTTTTGCTCGTGATCGCTGTCCTCGTTATTATATCCGGCAGGGGGGGAGAGGGGGTCAGAGGCGCGCTCAAGAGCCGTCTTCAGAGGGCCGTTGTAATTGTTGCGCTCTTCGTTCTGACGGGTCTACCTTACATGATGCTTCTTCATCAAAAGACCGGACGCTGGACGACCGGATCGAAGGCTTCCATCAATCTCAGTTCCACCTGCATCTGGGAAAAGGGACCCAACAGGGAGCAGTACGTTTACAGCTTGAACGATGAGGGTACGGCACGGCGGATCGAAGAGGTCGGGCGCAGGAGTGTCTTCAAAATTTTCTGGGAGCAGAAAAGATCTATCGTAGCGCGTTACTTTCCCACGATGAGCGGCGGATTCAATCTCATCCCCGTCCTGCTTGCAAGCCCTCTTCTACTTTTGCTTATTCCTATCGGACTATTCGGGAGAAAGTGGGAGAAGGAAAGCCGTGGGGTGGAGCTCGTTCTCGTCCTCTCGGGATTGCTCCCCTTCGTGCTGTACGCGTTCTTCGATTTTGAATTGAGATACCTCGTGCCATTTCTGCCGCTCTATCTCCTCTGGGCGGCGAGGGGATGTGAGGCGCTCTGTGAATGGCTCAGAACGAACATATCGCCGCGGCCGGTCATATGCTCCATCGTGCTCGTAATGGTATTTGCGAGTCTTGTTCCGTTCACCGTCAAGAAGTATCGAACGATCGCCGATAACCAGCCGCTGGAGTACCGGGAGATAGGCCGGTGGATACGGAATAATTTTGATCGCGGAGTGCGCTTGCTGGCGCATTCAGGATGTCCCGTCAGTTACTACGCCGGAAGTCCGGAAGCCACGTTCATCCCGTGGACCGATGCGAAGGGACTCATGCGGTATGCCCGGTTTCACGGTTACGACATGCTTCTCGTGGATGAAGAATATTTTCGCCTGCGCCGCCCGGATATCCTGAGCCGGCTCGGTTCACCGAGGGAATTGGGATTGGTGAAACTGAATACATTCGCCGGGCGCAGGGGCAATAAAAAAGTTCTGTATCGTATCGTTCCGTAAAACCGGCTCTCGTATTGTTATTTTTTCCTCAGTAATACCAATACTTCGCCTTCGCTGTCCTTCAGTCTCAGCACAAAGAGCTTGAGCTCGATCATCGGCGTCTTCGGTGTCTTGAAGTAAGCTGTGTATGTGGTCGGAACGCCATGGCCCTCGTGAGTTCTGCGACGTCTATAGTCCTGAATCATTTCGATGGAGTCGTTGTGAATGATTTCGGTGATTGGCAGGTTAACAAATTCTTCCTTGCTTCTTTCGAGGAACTCTGCAAAACGATCATTTACCATGCGTATATTCGGCCCCTTGTAGATGCCTGCTGCCTCTCCGAGCTCTCCAAATGCCTCGATGAGTTGTTCCTGACTGGTCATAATGGCGATCAGCTCCTTTCACAATTCTTTGATCTCGAAGTCGAATCTTCTCTATCGCATTTCCCAAAATAAAATGATTCGAAGCTCCGCGCAAACACTATGATTGCCTTTTTGCTCATCGATTGCCTTTTTGCTCATACCAGACCGGTTGTGACCTTTGCCCTATTATCCTCAAGACCATTCACGCTTCCCTAAGCCGGCGGCCAATCGCGTTTCGTGGTGGCTCGTTGTTTCTCATAAATCCCCATCGTTGTGAATAGTTCTTGCACATTCCGACTCAGTATTCATCGTAAGGCGCGAGGCGCATTATTGTAAGTGACATGAATGCAAGGCGTTGAGAGCGTCATCGGGCGCTCACAGCAGTGCCGGCTTTGCTTCTAACTCGTTATGTTTATTGCAGTTGATTTATTACGCAGGGTGATCGGCGGATTTCAGGCCTTCAGGCGGAAATTTGCCGCCTTTTGCACCATTTTCCGCCTTTTGAGGCATGTCGCTGTCTTTGCTGTCTTTTCGACGCTTATCGCTGCATCGTTATGGGGCGTGGAGGCGGGAGTGGAGTGGCCTCTCGATTTGAAGGAGGTGAGGAGCCTCGAGCCGTTGTTCGCTTTCGGTGACCGCACATCGGATTACACCCTCGTAAGCACCGATCTCATTCCAGGAACACGGGGCAGTGAGTTCTTCACTGGTGGACAGTTTGATAAGGCTATAAGCGATTGGGAAGTCGTCTGGAGCAAGAGCCCGCGGTTCGAGCAGGTGGATGTGTACCTCGTACGGGCATATCAGTACCGGGGCATGGAACTCTACGTACAACGCCGATACAAGGATGCGATCGCCGTATGGAACGAGATACTCGAAGTGGATCCCGATAACGAGAAAGCAATCAGGTATATCAATCGAATCAGGCAAGAGCTGGAAAAGCTCGAGGAACTTACAGGTTGATGCCGTAGGGGAAGCAGATGAGAGCGCTGAGTCTCAAAATTCAAATCACCGTGTGGACGGTTCTTCTCGTGGCCGGACTCGTCGCGGCGTTTTCCTATACGATGGCAACGAGCGAACAGGAGATGATCCTCGCTGAGATCCTGCAGCGGGTAATCCTGAGAGGACGGAATATCGCGCTCAGTTCCTCGACGGCGCTGCTCCTCAAGGAGGATCCCGAGGTGGAGCTGTATCCGTTGATTTCGAGCGTTCTGAAAGCGGAAGAGCACATCATCTCGATCGTCGTAGTCGATAGGGATGGCAGGATCAAGGGACATAAGGAATTGATGCAGTTCGAAAAGGATTACGTCCCTACCGCTGGATTGAAAACGATGAAGGGCTTCGATTTCCTTGCAGGGGGCGAGGAACTGAGAGAGAACGACGAGATTCTCGAAGTCAGTGTTCCAGTATCGATAGAGGGTACGGTGATAGGTTTTGTTTACCTCCAGTATTCAAAGTACGAGCTTCATGAAGCGGTTGCCGGAATCAATAACAGAATGATCAAGATCGGACTCATAGCGATGACCATTGGAACGATTATATCGCTCCTGCTCGCCGTCCACATAACGAAACCGGTGAGCCTGCTTACCAAGGGTGCGGAAGCGATCGGACGGGGTCATTTCGACACGAAAATAGACGTGAGGTCTGTCAGAGAGATCCAAACGCTCGCGAACACGTTCAATGAGATGGCGCGCCGGCTCGCGGAAAGCCGGGAGGCCATGGCGGAAAAGGAACGAGTCGATAAGGAGCTCGAAATCGCGCATGATATACAAACTACTCTGCTTCCGAGCAATTTGCCCCACTATGTCAACTTCGAGATAGATGCATATTACCATCCCGCTTCACAGGTAGGCGGCGATTACTTCGATCTGATTCCTATCGATGAGAACCGCTTGATGGTTGTTGTCGGAGATGTCGCCGGAAAGGGAATTCCCGGTCTTGTAGTTATGACGATGGTCAGGATTCTCGCGAGAGGATTGGCAATGAGGGGAGAACGGCCTTTGAATCTGCTCAAGCATCTCAATGAGCTTCTATTGAAAGACATGAAGAAGAATCTATTCGTTACCCTTTTCTGCGGACTGCTGGATAGCAAGGCTGGAACGCTCGAATTTGCGAGCGCCGCGCATATGCCGCTCCTTCTTTATCACAGCAGCGAGAAGGTTGTGAGCATGCTCGGCACAAAAGCCAAACCCCTCGGACTCTTTTCCGATGAGCTCTTTGCGCAAGGATTGGAAGAGAAGAAAATCAAATTGCTGCCGGGCGATCTCATGCTGCAGTACACAGATGGGCTTACCGAGATGCGAGACGCCGCTGAGGAGGAATTTGGAATCAAAAAGGTGATGGAAATCATGATGGACGAGGGGGTGGGGGGAGCGCGCCATCTGCTCGTTGAGCTCAAAAAGGAGCTCGATAGATTTCGGGGTGGCGAACCTCAGAGTGACGATTTAACCCTCCTCGCGATTAGCGCGCTACCGGCGGGGATGAGGAGAGTTTCCGAGGAGCGAATGGAGTCTCTCGACAAGGTTGTTTTTGAGTGATTGTTGTATGAGCGATAAAGGAATGCTATGAAGATCGAAATGATTGATTCCAGTGAATTGGCGGTTCGCTTGAACTGCCGGGATTGCACAGGCTGGAAAATACTCGGCAGGCTTTCGAGCCTTACCCTCATAGCATTCGACTGCTCTTTTCAATCCGTAAGCTGCGAACTATCCGCCGATCTGCCTGCAAACATCCGCAGCGCCGTTGACCGATTTGTCGCTTTGAATCCGATAATCAAATTGTACGAAACCCGATCCGAGGAGTGTGCTGATGACGAATTCGGATTCGTCGTGTTAGGACGCGAAGAAGGATTCGTATGCCTGCGCAATGCGGCAAATGAAAACAGTTATTCGATATACCTTGCAGCGCTCGAAAAGGAAGTTGATCTTGCGGCGAGGTGCAGCTACCTGATTGCAAATGTTCTCGGACTTACGAGCTTGCTGTCTTACGAGATCCGATTCGGCGTATACGAGTTGTTGAACAATCTTATCGAGCACGGTGCCGTGCATGGATCCAACAAATGGGTGCAACTCAATATAGAGAAAGCGATCAATAAGATTCGAGTTTCGATAGTCGACAAGGGCGGGAAATTCGATCCGACGGGAGATGATTCATTCGATCTGGATAACTACTTGAGTTCGAATCGCAAAAGAGGGCTCGGACTCATCCTGACTCGAAAGATCGCCGATCATATGGAATACGAGAGGGTTTCCGGATTTAACAACGTGAGCTTCGAGAAATCACTCAGTTCGGCGGCTGATTCAGCCGCCTTGAAAGGAGAGGGAAAAATGGCACAGTTAATTATTGGCGAGCCCCGACTTCTACCGCAGGGTCACCACTTGATACCTCTGGAAGGAGATATCGACACGAAGGGAGCGCTCGTCATGGAAGATTTGCTGAACCAACTTCTGGAGCAGCGGATGCTCAATATCGTGTTGGATTTTGAAAAGGTTCCGTTTGTATCGAGTGCCGGTGTCGGCATTCTCCTCGGGATGGTAAATACGCTTCGGGATGAAGGCGGGGATGTGCTGTTTAAGAATATATCCCCGAAGGTCAGCTCCGTGTTTCGCCTTCTCAATCTCGATGACTTTTTTACTATTGCGGAATCGGAAGAAATAGTCCGTTAACCGAGATGACTCTTGTGGGGGATTGGTGTAGTGAGCGAAGCAATTTATAAGAAAAAAAGCACCGAGCAATCCAGCGTCGACCGGATCGCCGAGAGTCTGGAGAGGAAGAACATTACCCTCGAAGCGCTCTTTAGATTCATTGAGCGGCTCGGGACCACACTCGACGCCAATCAAATCGTCAGGGTGTTCCTGATGACGCTTATGGGACAACTGCGGCTGAAGAAGGTTGCGCTCTATCTCGTCAACCGGCGAAAAAAGAGAATGGAAATGTATCATTCCCTGGGTATCAAGAGGGACGCTTCATTATCGCCTATCGAGTGTGACTCCATTTTCCGCCGCTGGATAAGGGAACTCGACGCGCCCGCTCACATCGATGATTTCTATAAAACATCGGATGTGTCGAACGATGATCATGAAACCGCTTATGCTCATTTCATCAAAGACGGTTTTTCGTATGTGCATCCGTTAAAGGATCAGGATGAGCTTCTCGGCGCGCTCTTCTTCAGCAACAATGTTACCGGTGGAGGTTTTACCGAGTTCGACAGGGATATTCTCCAGGCACTTGCGAAGGTGGCGACCATATCAATCAAGAATGCATTTCTCTACCACGCGACGCTTCAATCGAAACAGGACATCGAGAGGTTTTCAAAGGTGAAAAAAGAGTTCATCAATCACACCTCCCACGAGTTGAGAACTCCCCTTACGGTGCTTCGAAGCACGCTGTGGTCGATAGAAAGTGAAAATGCCTGCGATGGGGTGTTGATCGATATGGCAAGGGACGCCGTTCTCAGATTGCAGAGCAAGTTCGAGTACCTCCTTGCATTGAACGAAATCGAATTGAACAAGACGGTGTTCAATATGGGACCTGTCGAGATCTCTTCGCTTCTCGAAGATTGCCTGCGTGAAGTCATTGCGGAATTGGAGGAAAAGCAGATCACGGTCTCGGTGGACGATCAGGCGAAATTCAGAACGATAATGGCGGATACCCCCAAAATCAAAATTGTGCTGAGATGTATCATCGATAACGCCATAAATTTCGTCGAGCGGGGTGGCGCCATTTCGATTACCAGCTTTGTCTCGAACGAGACGCCTGATGAAAAAGGCGCCATCGAGATCGGTAATCCACAGCAGACTCTTGGAGGGTATCTGTACGACGCGTCTGTATCGGATGATGAGGACGAGTTGAATCAGTTCGATCCGGCGTATGACGATCCCGGTTTCAAGAAGATGAGTGGCAGCTCCTATCTCGTCTTGCGGATAAAAGACGACGGGATCGGTATCCCGGCCGATGAGATCATGACCCTGTCACAACCATTCACCTTGGCATCAAACTCCACGATGAGAGATGTCAAGGGAATGGGAATCGGACTTTCCGTTTCACAGAAAATCATCACCGGTCACGGTGGCAGGCTCTTCTGCCGAAGCGCCGAAGGTCAGGGCGCTGAATTCTCGATCTGGCTTCCCCTCTTTGGGTGAGCTCATAAAAACGCGGCCTCCCGTTGGAAGGCCGCGAAATCTCCATAAATGCTCAGCGTTGTTAATCTACTCGGATTCTTTCTCCGTTTCCTTTTCTGATTTCTCCTTTTCAGGTTCGATTCTACGCGCCGTCTTCATAACCACGGGTTTTACCGGGACATCCTTGTATTGACCCTTGGTTGTGGTCTTGACTCTCCTGATCTCTTCGATAACGTCGGTGCCATCGACGACTTTGCCGAAAACGGCGTATCCGTATCCTCGTGTGGTTTTATCCACTTGGTCGAGGGAGGTGTTGTCTTTGAGGTTGATGAAAAACTGGCTCGTCGCGCTGTTGATTTCACCCGTGCGGGCCATCGAGAGCGTGTATTTCTCGTTCTTGAGCCCATTGGACGCTTCGTTCTTGATGGGAGGACCCACCGACTTTTTCATCATGTCATTCGTGAATCCCCCTCCCTGGATAACGAATGTGGGGATGATCCGGTGAAATATCGTATCGTCGTAGAATTTCTTGTCCACATAATTGAGAAAGTTCTTTACGGTGATTGGGGCTTCATTCTCATAAAGTTCGATCGTGAATGAACCCATGCTGGTTTTGACCAGCACCATAGGATTCTTTTGCACTTTCTTCTCCTCTGCTACGGTGGGCAATGCGACAGACATCAGGATTGCTGAAAGTGCAAGCAGGATGATGAGCTTGAAACGCATGTGATGATCACCTCCGACTTAAGAGTAGCTGCCACTTGACAACGAACAGCAACAATATACGCTCTCTGAAAGGAATTATAAAGAAAAAAGGCACCGGTGAGCGGCTGGAATAGACGTATCTTAATATA
>CBDUQN010000084.1:0-13324 GCA_965369375.1 uncultured bacterium
CAGGGAAAGACTCCCTGTCTCTTGCATAATGCTATCTAATCAGAAAATTAGGTTTCCGATGGGCCAGTTGAGCTTGGTATCTTCAGCGCTGAGATGAGGTGTGTAGGATGATGTAAAGCATGAAATCTATGATATAATGGAACCGGCGTAAGTGCTAATATATTAAAGTGGACGGAGTTTTCAGGAGGCACAACCCCTTGGTGCATAATAGTGAAGCACGATTATATTATTTATAAAATGGCCATCTAGCTTTCGCTTGCACCAGACAGTCGTGTCTGTAATGCCGGCTGCAGAGCACCCGGCCCGCCAGCCTTGTCGCAGCTGAAGCAAAATGTTATGCACTCATTGCAAGCATAAAGATAGGAGTATGAACATGCGACCACTAACCATCACCCTTGTGCTGGTAGTTCTGGTAACCTTCTGTTGTTCCACGGCAACTTATGCCGGAGAGAAACTCGATGGCCGAGAGAAACTTGGCCTCATCATTGTTGCCCATGGGTCTCCGGCGCCTCGATGGAATGAACCAGTTCTAGCCCTTGAGGGCGAGGTCCGGGCTCTACTCAACGAATCGGGAAACAACCCCTTCGTTGCCATTCGCGTCGCCATGATGGAGTTCGCCGAACCGACGATCGAGGCCGTTATCACCGATATGGAACTCCAGGGAGTAAAGAGAGTCTACGTGGTCCCCCTCTTTATCGCTCCCTCGGGGCATTCTGTTTACGACCTTCCGACGATTCTCGGCATCTACAGCGATCAGGAGATGCGGGATCAGCTTCAGGAGGAAGGTATCGAACTGGTATCGACAGACATTCGGATCATGCTCGGGCCGACTCTCAAATACGGTTCGATACTTGAGGAAGTCATGCTGGACAGGCTGCGCGAACTATCCGTGAAACCTCAATCTGAGGGAATCGTGCTGCTGGCGCATGGTGACCATCGCTTCAGGCCCATTTGGGAATCGGTATGCGGGCGTATTGGTGCCTACATCTGTGCTCATACAGGTATCCCCTACTTCGAGTTCGCATTTGTGGAAGTCGGCCAGTCATTCATAACTGAGGGGGTCCCTGCCATCCTTCGGGTGGCGAAGCGATGTGAGAGGACACTCGTTCTTGGCCTCTACCTCTCCATGGGGGTAGATGGGATCGTCCAGAGCAGCACCCTCTCAGTCGGTGGAATGAGCTTCCAAGGAGCCGCTGCGCTCGAGGAGTACGACATAGCGTTTGCGTCCCAGGGTTTACTGCCGAGTGAGCGGCTTGCCAGATGGATAGCGTTGCGATTTTTAGAATGGGCAACGGGACAAAGATAGCGCCAGGGCTGGTGCATAACAGCCTGCAGCGGGCAGCGCTTCGCACTGCCGTTGATGCTGAACGTTATTAGGTGGCCGCTTAGACGTGCATGATTATGAGAGTAAACAAATGCGAGTGAGAGAGGCGGGAATAACATTCGGCATCCTGACGGTGCTTGTTGTTTTGTCATGCAGCAAGAGAGCCGTCGTTCCGGCCGGGACCGGTTTGGAATTGAATAGCGGAAACTGTGCCGGATGTTTGTTGAAAGCGGAAGAAAATCTGTTTTCGTTCGTGGTGCGGACTAATGCAGACTACGAGTCACTGACGGAGAATTGTTTCCTTGATCGTGTTAGAGAGGAATACCTTCCGCCGCGACCAGGAGATGAGGAAGAGCTGGTCTATGTGTCACTCGAAGGCGGTGGCTGTAAGGGGTGTCTCGACATCGTGAACATCCGCGAGACTTCTCAGAACATTGTAGTTGAAGTAGAAGGTGGTTTTCAAGGCAACTGCGAAATGTTGATCGTACTTGGCGCATGGGCACTCATTCCCGGGACAGATCAACCGATTACGTTTCAATTCCACGAGGTAATCTGCCCTGATGATCTGTAGTCCTAGCCAGATTAGAATTGACTCAGGCTACCTGACAGATCATTTAGGACGACAATTTAGCATTGGAGAAACAATATAGTTATGGATTCTGAAAAAATAATAAGAGAACAATTGAAGGTTTTGCTTAAAGGTCACAATGCTCATGTATCAATTGAACAAACTCTAACAGATTTTCCTCTCACGCATATAAATACTCAGTTGCCGAATGTAGATTATACTCCCTGGCAATTATTAGAGCATATGAGAATTGCACAATGGGATATTATTGAGTTTATCAATAATCCAAATCATGTTTCCCCCAAATGGCCTGATGGATATTGGCCGTCAAAAGAAATAAAAGCGAGTAAAGAAATATGGGAAAGCACCGTTGAAAATCTCTTGTCGGATCTTAACTCAGTAGAAGATGTGCTAACGAATCCAAATACTAATTTATATTCTCCGCTTTCTCATGCATCAAAATATACAATATTTCGGGAAATATTATTAATAGCCGATCACAATGCATATCATTTGGGACAACTGGTTCTAATGAAAAAATGTTTTATTTAGCACACAAAACACCAGCTGACAGGTATTTGCGGCGGACGAAACGGCAGTTATTGTAATGAGTGATATCTATTGTTTCGCATAACATTTTTTTGAATAATTAAAGATCGGTGTGCTATAGCCTTTCCGCAGCTGATCCGCAAGTCGTTAAACCGACTAAATTTTAATAGAGCATCTGAAACCTGCGTCAGTGCTCGGGGAGCGTAACGGTGACTCGTATTCTGATTGCTGACGGGCATCGGTTGGCATTGGGTAACCTATCCGCTATTCGTTGGAGCGTATGCTGCGGGGCATTTCCTGGGAGGAAAAATCCGTGCTTGGCGAACACGGACAGGGTGGCGGGAGCAGGCATCCACTTCGGGCCGTTGTGCGGTCCGTGGGAATAATTCCTGCTACATAGGGAACTGGTAGCTCGAGTCCCGGAGTGGCACTAGCCCTCGCAGGGGCCGTGTTTTTCTCTTTCCCGATGACCTCGGAAAACGTACATTGATTGAAATGCGATGGATGCTCTATCACGGAGGGAGAAGGAAATGCACCGATCCGACTGGAAAAACTTGAAATACAGCCCCTTTTTTCTCGCCCTTGCCGGCTTGATCTGGTTCCTGCTCAGAGTTGTATCGCGTCCCTCGAGGATCGCCTATCCCTGTCAACGAGTGGCGCTGGCCAATATCAGCTATGTGCTTGGGCCGGCATTGCTGCCGTCCCTCGTGTGGCAATATCGCCGCCTAATCGCGTTGGTCAAACATAACTATTTAAAAACAATAGCACTGGGCTCGGCCGCCGTGGTTCTGATCGTAGGCTTCCAGTATTATCAAAACTATCGAGAGGATCGATTGAAGATAGCGGGCGGCAGAACGCTCCCCGCCGCGGCATTTGTGTTAACAAAGCAGAATACACAAACGGCCGCGGCCCAGTCGGGCGCAGGCTCGTTGGTCAGCTTCCACCATGATCCGGCGTCGAGTTACGGCTCGAATCCGCCGTATGATCAGAGCAGTAATCCTGCTTACGATTTGGTATGGGAAACCGTTGTCGATTTGGGCTTGGGGGACAACCTGGATCCGCTCGGAGACCTCATTGCCCCCGGTAACACGGTTTTGATCAAGCCCAACCTCGTCACCGAAAATGCAGCCGGCTACACACACCCGGCAGTCGTGAGACCACTCGTGGATATGGCCGTCGCCGCAGGCGCAACAACCATCTATGTAGGTGACGGCGGTCCGGGCTATTCAGGAACAGAAACTATACTCGACAACACCCACTACGATGAGCTGGTGGCCTTTTTGCAGGCCGACAATCCCGGCATCACCATAGAAACGGTTAATCTCAATGACCGCACCCACTGGCGCTGGATCAATTTGGGAATCGAGAGCAAATTTGCCGGTTCCGGCTACAGTGATTACGATCTGGCCAATTCGAATGCCGGCACTATGTATAACCACAGTTATTACTCGACCGCGGATCCTCAAGGGATAAATCCCGGCGGCCAGGTGGCCGGATGGTATGCGATTCCGGATCTCGTCTTGAGCACCGACGTGATTATCAACGTGCCCAAAATGAAAAATCACTGGACCATGATGGTCACGCTGTGCGTCAAGAACCAGGTCGGCAGCGTGCTCTGCAGCACCTACGACGGCGGTTATGCCGATTTTGGCCGGGTCCCGCATTGTCAGACGGGCTCTTCGGGCAATGACTATTATTTTCTAAACGATATATTCTGGCGCGCCATATTGGATGTGAACAAGATCTTACTGTATGCGGATGAACTGGGAACGATGCAGCCGGTCAAACAGCGAAAATACCTCAACGTTCTCGACGGTATCGTTGCCAATGAGAGGAATGCGGGAGGAACGGATCCTTATGACGCGCACATGATCTTGGCCGGGATCGATCCGGTGGCGGTTGATGCGGTGGCCTGCCGCCTGATGGGTTACGATTTTAATGCCGTTGCCGGCATAAAGAAGATGAACCTGGAATCGAACTATCCGATCGGCGATCACGATCCTCTTGGAATAGTTGTTATTGGAGATGAGATTGACGACACCTTCAACCGCATCAATATGTATGGATCCGGCTGGGATGAATTTGCCGATGACATGAATTTGAGATTGGAAGATTTTACACCGCCGGATATCAATCATGTTGAAACTGAAACGACCATTGCAGCCGTGGATGTAACGGCGCACGTAGGTAATAATGGGGTGGCGTCATATCTGCTCTGCCGGACTGTCGAAGGGAATCATATCGAGGCAATGGACAGAAGCGGAAATTATTTCTCCGCCCAGATGCAGACACGGAGCGGTGATTACTATGTCCTGGCGCAGGATCAGCATTTCAATTCAGCGCTGAGCCTATTTATGGTTGCCTTTCACCAGGATATCACGAGCGGGGATATCGATCCGTTGATGTGCGGCGATACGGATATGAGCATGGATTTCTCTTCGGGCCCGGGAGGCACTGTGACCGTCTATAAATATGATACCGCGCCGCCCTATGTCGGCACGGAGGTGCTCCCCTACCACTGGGATCTCGTTTCCGACATGGCAAACGGCTCTTTTTCGACCGTGTTGACGTTTAGCTATGATGAATCGGAAGTCACCGCGCTCGGCCTGGATGAATCCGAGCTCATCATTGCTTATTTTGATGACAGCTGGCATGAAATGACGACATCGGTGAATACATCAAACAACACCGTTTCGACGACGACAACCCACTTTACGCGCTTTGCAATCGGCAGCCTGGAGGGTTTGATAACGGCCGTTCCAGACGGTGACGATCGGGAAAACGCTCAACCATTTACGCTCCATCAAAACCACCCCAATCCATTTAATCCCTCGACAACGATCAGGTTCAGCCTGGATCGAGAGGCGGTTGTTACCCTGGAGATCTACAACGTTTCGGGAAGCCTCGTGCGAACACTGGTCAGCGGAAGGACGACACCGGGCAGCTATTCGGAAGACTGGAACGGCCGGGATAACCGGGGAAGAAGAGTCGCCAGCGGAACCTATTTCTATCGCCTCAGAGTCGATGGAAGGACACAGACTAAAAAGATGGTGCTGTTGAAGTGAGTGCCCAACGATGGCACGTCTTTTCTAGTCGGCTGAAAGGCGCCGGCCGGGGCAAATGCCTGTCAGCCCCGCAGCGAGGGGCCGGGTGATCGGTTGCGCCGGGGTGGGATAATTGCGCGGCTGCGCCGGCGTGTTGGATTATTTGAACATCTTCTTGAGCTCGCCCCAATTATCACTTTCGACGCCGATTGTGTAATTCGGCCAGCCGGCGAGAACGGCCATCATCGTCCATGCCGCCCTGCCCTTCTGCTCGCAGCTCTCATATGTCGTGTGCATCGATTCGTTTCCATGGAATTGGGGATGTTCCACGGGGATGTCGTGATCGTTGTAGCTGTATGTTGCATATTCCCACTCGTCGGTAGCTGGATTGAACCAGTGGCTGTCGAGATCGGCGAAGTCGAATAGCACCTTGTTGTTATTCACGCAGTGGGCACGGATCATCTCGTTGTTGAGGTAGCGGTTATAACCGATTGCGTCAGTTCCCTGGGCATGCCCGGTCATATACACAAACGTAACATTGGGGTATTCCTGCTCGAGAACGGCCATTGAATCCAGATAGGTCTGCACGTAGGCCGCCCCGTATATCTCCATGTGCCCGCACCATGCAAACATCGAGACATTTATGCCGGGATTATTATCCAGAACAGCCCGTGTCATGTTCATGCCGGCGGCTTCCCGCCAATATAGCTCGGCGCCGATATAGGTTTCACCCTCCTGCCCGTCAAAAACGCAGAATGTCGAGGGCGTATTCGGCAGGTAACTATATCCTATAGTGATATCGTATAGGGCATCGGCGCTTTCAATTCTTTCACATCCGACCGTCAGCTGGCCGCCGTGTGACGTATGAGCATAGTGCCATCTGATATTGGTCTTGACGGAATTAATCCATTCAGCGGGGATTTGATCCAGCCGGGTGAGATGGTGACTCACGATCAATGGACTGGAATCATCCCATGCGGCGGCTTCGTCCGAGAATCCGGTTATTAAAACACCGGCCAGAATGAATAACGAAATGCAGTATCTCATAGTTCCCCCTCCTTACTCAATAGGACAGGCAAACTTGCCATGTGTTCCAATACGTAACGGCTATTCATAATTAATGAATTTTCTATTCCTTTGCAACTGTCGAGAGCATAAAAATGAATTTTCTATTCCTTTGCAACAGTCGAGAGCATAAAAATGAAATTTCTATTCCTTTGCAACAGTCGAGAGCAAAAAGTGGTCCACAGGATGTAGGATCAGATAAACGATGGAAGGATAATGATTTGGCATTTTTCATGCTGTAATGATTCTGTTTGGTGCGTCATGGGTTTATAGATTTTGGCATGTTGCCGATATTCGACTGAGCGCCGGGCTTAACATCTCTGTCCTGGAAGCAGTTAGCTTTCTGTCGCAAAGGAATTGGTGATGTCGCAAAACAAATGTAGCAGATGCATTTTGCCGGATGATTTCCCGCATATAGAATTTGATGAAAACGGTGTGTGCAACTATTGCCACGCCTGGGATAAGAGATGGAAGAACTTTGACTATGAAAAAGCGGAAGAACAACTGCGCGCCATTTTCAGCAAGGCAAGATCCAAGAACAGACAGTATGACTGTCTGATCCCGTATAGCGGCGGAAGGGATAGCTCGTATGTCTTGTATCTGATAAAAACAAAATACAAACTCAATCCGCTCGTCGTCACGTACAACAATTTGTTTATGAGTGAGTATGCCCTCACAAATATTTCCAAGACGGTACAAAAGCTCAACGTCGATCATCTATTCGTGACATACAAACCCGAAATTGTAAGAAAGTTTTATACAGGTATGGTGAAACGGGGAGGGGAGTTTTGCTCTGTCTGCACCGCCGGGATCGTTTACGTAATCGTTACATATCAGAGATTGTTCAAGATCCCGCTGGTCGTTTTCGGCACGAGCACCCGCGTGGATGAGCAATCCCCGTTTGAAGTCACGAGCACGCATCCTGCATACATGAGAAAAGCGCTTCTTGAATGCGGGTTTTCCTTATCTGATATTGATGCATATCTCATTAAGCGCCATTACGAGATTACGCCATTTGAGAAAGTGAAAATGAAACTGTTCGACACTGATTACCTCGAAGTCAACTTGCCTGATTATGTCCAGTGGAATAATCAGGAAATCCAGGATGCGCTGGAGAAAGAATTGGAGTGGGAAACTCCCGACAAACACCAGGATCATATCGATTGCAAGTTCGCCCCTGTAAAATATTACCTCAAGAACAAGCAGATTCCTCATTATATATTCAAGCAGGAGAAATATTCCCAGCTCATCAGGGACGGTCAAATGACCAGGGAAGAGGCTATCGAATCATTGAACGCCCTGATAGAGAGGGAAGACGCCGATGTGCCGGAGATGTTGGATGACTTCATTGGATGTCTCGGATTAGAATCCCGGGATGTTGAAAATCCGGAGAAACGCTCTCATAACGATTGCATTACCAGGGACGATCTTGTTCCTGAGGAGGGCGTCATTTTAAAGGCATTACGTGTGCCGTGGAAAATGCTTAAAGCGATGAAAATGAAGTGAGGTGACAATCGGGGAATTCGGCACATACCGCGGGGGCCGCTCGCATCACTGTGCCGGCCGGCGGGATTGACCGTCATCTTTCATGCCTGTTGCCATTTTCAATTCCAAGAAGAAACTAATGATTCGCTGATACGTAATCATGGTACAATACCGTTGGTGCGTATCGGTTATCGATCAAACGACTATATTCTTCGCGAGAAAGAATTTTATCGAGATGTTGCGCTGCAATCGGAATCCTGCGCTTCTTAGCGGTCTGCCGTTCATTTTGCTGATATGGCTGATACTCGAAATATCGGCGACGCCGGCCGTAGCCGCTGGGACGAAGGAAAAGCCGCAAAAGCTTTCTCACAAGAAGCTGACCGGGCTCCTCGATGTAGCCGAAAAGCAGGTTTATTACGGTGGATGTCTGTTATCGAAGGGCGACTCGCTGGCAGGACTCATCGTCGTTGTCGATGGGGCTCTCGATATGCAGGACGGGGCGGTGCTGAGGGGGAACGCATGGGTGATCAACGGCAAGCTGATTCTCAACGGTTCCGCCCTGATCGATGGAAGCGTGCACCTGGTCAACGGCAGTGATTACCTCTCGCACGACGCCCGTATCACCGGCGAAGTCGAATATTACAAATGTGAATGCACGCTCGACGATGAGAAATTCGAGAGCGACGGCGAGGTGGTGTTTCTCAAAGCCGAGGATCCCAGGGCGGTGAAAACGAAGCTCGAGATACGGCCCGGATCGCCGAACCGTGTTGATTACGAGATCGTGCGTCTCGGGCTTGAAAGAAAGAACGACCGCCACAAGGATCCGTATATACGCGGTCATGCGCTCCTCCATGTGCCGATATGGAAGGAAACGGGGGGACATCTCGGATTCGATGTCGAAATAGCGATTCCGCTGGGTGGTGACAGGTTCTCGCTGCTGCTCAGGGGATTCAAGCAGACGGAAACCAACGATGCATGGATGGTTTCCCGGCTCGAGAACGGTTTGGTTGTGCTGTGCAGCGGCATCGATTTCTCCGATTACTGGGAGAGACGGGGCGGTGAGATCGGGATTATATATAAACCGTTCGAGACGTTGATGCTCGATGCAATCCTGTCGCTGCAGGAGGATGTATCCCTCGAGGCGATGGCGATCCCCTCGCTTTTTTATTCGAAGGACAGATACCGGCCGAATCCGGCCATCGATGATGGAACCCGCTGCGCTCTCGCGGTTCGTATTACCTATGACGGCCGCGTTGAGGAAGCGTGGCGAAAGAGCGCATGGCTGCTGGGCCTGTGGATGGAGCAGGGTTTTTCCGATGGGTGCGGCGATTTCTCCTACAACGCTTTCGATATAGACATCAACCGGTATAACTATCTCTCCCGCGGCATGGCTCTGGATCTGAGGGCAAAGCTCTTTTCCTCGTTCGATCGCATTCCGAAGCAGATATCGCGTTCCCTGAACGGCTATGGAGGAGTTAGGGGCGCCCGTGATTTTCCCTTTGAAGTCGAGCGGGGCGATCGCCTCGCCCTCTTCTCCGTCGAATTTCGAAAGAGGCTTCCCGATCTCTGGCTCTTCAAATCGCTCTTTTCGTACTGGGATCTTCTGCTCTTTTCGGATATCGGTCTTCTTGCGGTGGCGGAAAACAAGACGGCGCCACTGGAATTTCTCGATACGCCGTTCGATGAATGGGTAAAAACCGTTGGATTGGGTATTTCCGGCGAATCGTTTCTTCCCTATGTCGGTTTATACGTTGCGCAGGATCTCGATGATGAAGATTTCAACCCGCGGGTTATTCTCAGATTGGAAAGGTCGTTCTAGCGATGCATGAAGGTGTATCCCCGATTCTCTCTATTGAAAACCTGAAAAAACGTTTCGGGGACGTCGAAGCGCTCACGGGGATCGACATGACGCTCGCCCAGCCCGGTGTGTACGGATTTCTAGGGCCCAACGGCGCGGGAAAGACGACCACCTTCAAGCTCGTCTCGGGTCTGCTTCGGCCGACGGGGGGAAGGGTGGCGATCGGCGGCGTGGATGTTCAGAAGGACACGAAGAAGGCGATGAGCAGGCTCGGCGTCCTCTTCGATATGCCGGCCTACTACCCCTATCTGACTGGGGAAGAGAATCTAGCGGTTTTCTCCCGATGGAACGGCGGCACATCGCGGGAGAGGATCGGGGGATTGCTGGGCCTCGTCGGTCTCGGTGATGTGAAGGGGAGAAAGGTCGGCGGGTACTCCTGGGGCATGAAGCGGCGGCTCGGCATTGCGGCGGCGCTTCTTTCGGACCCGCAGCTTCTCCTGCTCGACGAACCGACGAACGGGCTCGATCCGGCCGGGATCGCCGACATTCGAAGACTGCTCCCGCATCTCGCATGGAAGGAAGAGCGGACGGTTCTCCTCTCATCACACCGTATGGAAGAGGTGTCCCAGATATGTGATCACGTCACTATTATACACAACGGGTCGATTGTAGCTGCAGGGACTCCTGAAGAATTATCTCACGCGGATCCATGGATAGAGATCGAATGTTCGGATGCGGAAAAGGCCGTCACTATCCTGTCCGGACTCGATAACATAAAACAGCTCGAGAGAACCGGTTCAAAGGGTATCCGTATCCTTGTTCCCCGACTGGGAGCGGGGGAAATTAACGGCCTGCTCGTCGAGAACGGGATACAGGTACACCGTGTCGTAGAAAAGCGGGAAACACTCGAAGAGATCTTTTTCCGCCTGACGGGGATGATAAACGATGAACAGTGATATTGGCCGCGCGCTATCCGCCGAATGGTTGAAGCTCGGGAAACGAAGGACGACACTGATAATACCCGCCATTGTCATCGCGTTGGCGGTATTTACGTTCATCGTGGTTTCATATGCCGCACGGAGGGACTGGATTGGCGTGCCGAGCGGATTCTATCTTGCCTCGTCGACCGTGGGATGGCTCGTAAATATACTCGGGCTCCTCGCAATAATCATGACCTGCTTTCACATCTCAGGAGAGTTTTCACTCGGTACGGTCAAGCCGGCATGGGTGAGACCGGTCAGCAGGCGCGGCTGGTACTCGGCCAAGCTCGTATCGGCCTCGGCCGCGGCGGGATTTCTGATGATCCTGGCCGTTCTCGCCGTGGTGCTGCTGTCAGGATGGCGTTTCGGATTTTCGGCTCTCATGGAGAAGGACTACATGATTCACTCTGCGCTCAGCCAGGCATTGCATTTCGTGCTGGTGGTTGTTCTCACATTGTGGTCTCTGTGGGCGGTGATAACCGTTACCGGGATGATCGCGGCGTTTTTCAACAGCCCGGGTGCGGCGATCGCGGTAAGCATCGGGCTTGCGTTTGTGATGACCCTATTGGCCGTTTTCCGGTCCGCGAGACCTTTCCTGCTCGGTGCCTGCCTGAATCTACCGTTCGAGCAGATGACAGCGATGGCAAAAGGAATTCCCCTGCCTCTGGACTGGTGGACGCTTACCTGGCGAACCGTGCTCTGCGCGGGTGTCTGGATGGCGGTCACTTGTGCGGCGGGACATTTCATAATAAAAAGGAAAGAGATCACATTCTAGGGAATCATCATGGAGGAGCGTCGAAAAGGATGTTTTGTATAAAAAGAAAACAGCGCAAATCGAAGCAAGCTGTCGGACGCCGACGAAAATCGGGGCACGCCGCCGGATGCCGACGCAAATCGAAGCACGCCGCCGGACGCCGGCTGTCGGTAACGTTGCTCGGCGCGCGGACGGGCGTCATTTTTCTAGCAGCATTGCTCTTGCTTCCCGCCGCGATTGCATCGGCTGCGGAAACAGAGGCGTTCAAGGTTTACAGTCTCAGCGTCGCCGATGAGCTGCTCCATATCGAATCCGAGGACCTCAACGAAGATGGTCTCAAGGATATCATGATTATACATAGAAAGGGACTGCGGCCGGAGGAGACCCGCTGGATCTCGATCTTCTGGCAGCGTGAGGACGGCGGTTTCGCAACCGCCGCGGATCAGTCGTGGGAAATAGATACGATTGCAGTGGCGCTCGATATCGGGAACGTTGATGATGATCCCCGAAAGGAGATCTGCTATCTGACTCCCCGGCAGGTACGCTACTACCCGATAGACGGCGGTGAATATCTGACCGATTCGAGAGAATTGTTCACTGCGGATAGTCTGCTGGGAGTGTACCCGTCCGAGCGGAGCATCCCGCTGATCGATTTTGTTCGTGACTGGAACGAAGACGGCACGGACGAAGTCGCGGTTTTCAGATTCGGCGGGTTGTCCATATTCGCGCCGGATTCCTCGGGCGTTTTCAGTATCGAGAACAGGCTCTCGATCGACATACGAACCGGTATCGGAAGAATCCGCGCAATGGGGGAGAAAGAGCAGGTGGCCGGTCTCTATGCGAGTTATTCTTTTCCTGCCATGAAATTGATGGATTATGACGCTAACGGGCAGAGGGATCTCTTCACTACGAGGGAAGATCGTTTGGTCGTTTATCTGCACGAGACCGATGGTTTTTTCACATCGGAGCCGTTCGCCGATGTCTTTTTCGATGTGAGAACGCAAAAGGAAAAGATCGAGGGGATCGCCGAGCTCCAAACGATTATCTACGATCTCGACAATGACGGGTATTCCGATGCCATTGTCACAAAGCAGACGGCCAAGGGACTATCCAATTTCAGGGGAGTGATAAACATATACCGCGGCGGACCCGACGGGTACACGACCGAACCGGATCAGGTCATCATCTCGGAAGGCACCGCTTCGTCGGTGGCGTATATCATGGATGTCAACGGCGACGACAGGCTCGATCTCATCCTTCCGAGCGTCAAGATAAGCATAAGCGCGATCATCCGTTTCCTCATTACGAGATCGATTCCGATAACCTTCAACATATTCCTGCTCAATGAAGACAACAGGTTCTCGGACAGGCCTGATTTTTCCAAAGAAGTCAAATTCAAGATTGATTTCTCCGGTGATTCCGATACCCAGGCGATGGATCTCGAGGGGGATTACAACGGGGACAAGAGAAAGGACTTCGCGTTTGGAACGGATGAGGATGAACTATCGATATTCCTCGGTATTTCAGGGAAAAGTGACCGGCTCTTTTCAAAGAAACCCGTCGCGAAGATAGAAGTCCCCGCTTACGGGCAGCTGTTGAGTCCCGATCTGAACGGTGACGGTTACTCGGATATGATTATCTACTATCCCCAGAGCAAGGATAAGAAGGGCACGGTCCAAGTGCTGATTAATTTGAAGATTCTCTAGTTGGCCTCCGATGAACCCGCTTTCCGAAGCCTCTTCTCCGCCTCACTGATG
>CBDUQN010000085.1:0-13265 GCA_965369375.1 uncultured bacterium
AGAGATTACCGGCACGGTGTGGTCGATTCGGATCTCTGCAGGGAAGGGGAATCGTCTCTAGCAGGCGCCTTTTCCCGTCAATACGACGCTGACGGTTTTTGCGAGGATGAGGATTTCCTTGATGACCGACAACTCCAGGATGTATTTCAAATCATAGAACAGCTTATCCTTCATCCGATCTATCGTTGTTGTATACCCGTGCTCCACCTGGGCAAGGCCGGTTATGCCCGGTTTGACTCTGAGGCGCAGCGGAAATTCCGGTAAATCCTGCTTGATCTGGTTGATATAGAAAGACCTCTCGGGACGAGGCCCGATGATACTCATGTCTCCCTTGATCACATTGAGAAACTGCGGAATCTCATCGATTCTCGTCTTTCTCAGGAATTTTCCCACTCTCGTTATGCGGGGATCGTCCTCGCAGGCGAGAACCGGTCCCGATGCCTCCGCGTCCTCCCTCATCGTCCGCAGTTTGTAGATGCTGAAGGGACGTCCGGCCCTGATGCTCTTTCTCCTATCCGTGTCCCGGCGCCTGTCGTGCCCAACGTGGAGGCACGAAGATCTCCGAGAAGCGAAACGCCTGTTCAAACCGACACGCTGCTGCATGAAGAAGACGGGACCCCTTGATTCGAGCTTGATCAGGATGAAGGTGATCAGCAGAACGGGAGAAAGCAGGACCAGTGCGGCGGCGGCGAAAACCACATCGAAGATGCGCTTGAAACGCATAGCGGAGCTCAGGAACTCGAAAGGAACGTTCTCCATCATGTTAGCGAGATAGGTGACATCGTCGATCACCGGATCGAGCTCACGCTCATACGATGGGTAGTACGTGCTGTAGGTGTCCAATGTTGACCGAAAGGAGCGTCCGTTTTTAATGCCCATGCCCTCTCTTCCCCAGTATCCGGGTCTGTATACTAAAATTTACATACACTTTCTAATCCGCTATTACGCAATTTTCATACCTTTTGAATTGAGCCGCTCGATACCTTAGCATACGCTTTAGGTGGTAACAATAACCAATTAATAATGAACGAGTTACCCGGCACTCCTCCAGGGACGCAAAAAGGGCGATAAAATCCCTTGTGAATGTGATTCCATTGTTGGGGAATTTTACCCCATCACACAGCCGCTATAGTGGAAAATTCCGCAGGTACCACGGAAAAGTGGTCTCGTTATCCCCTAATCAGCCGTCGAAACTTCGTTGCTCCGGGAGTTGTTGCCGCCGGAGTCGAACACATATATTCTATAGTAATAATCGTTGGATGTCAAATCAATTCCCGTGTCGTCATAGAAGGTGACCTCTCTGTCGCTGATCGTATCGACGAGCAACGAAGAGGTCGTGACACCGGGCGCCGTGTCCCGATAGAGGCGGTATTCGGCAAAATCGGTATTGCCGTTCATGCTCCACGTCAGCGTCACCCTGTTGTTGCCGACCGAAGTGAGGGAATCGAGAACCACCGGTTGCGGAAGGGCGTCGAATGTGCTCGCCGCCCGCTCGTTGCTGCCCGCCGTCTCTTCGAGATCGTTCACCACGAAGACGCGATAATAGTAGGTCTGGGCCTCCTTGAGCTCCCCGTCCGGGTAGCGTGTCTGCTGCCTGTTTCCGAGCTCCTGAACGAGGAATACCGGATTATCCGTGACCCCCGGCGATGTCCTCCGGTAGATCCGGTATGATCTGAAATGCTCCTCCTCGGAAGCTATCCACCGCATCGTTATGCTGCTCGTCGTCGAATCGTCCGCCCCGAGGAGAACAACCGGGTCGGGCGGATCCGTGAATGAGATCCTGTCATCGGCCTCGAAGGGGGCGGCCTCGTTGCCGGCGCGATCGATAAAATTCCCCACGACGACGAGATTGGTGCCGCGCAGGCTGGTGGGAAACTGGAAGTCGGCCTCGTAGACTCCGTCGAGCTCGGTGCCGTCCCCTCCACGTCCGTTGTCGTAGAGATTGATATTCTCCGGGTATCCCTCCAGACGAATCCACGATGTGCCGCCCGTTTCGTCGTCGGCGACATTCATGGAGAAGAGAACGGTCGAACCGGGACTGTATTCGGCCTGTGCAGGGGTGATCGTCACCGCGGTAACGGCCGTATAGGTATCGAGCGTGATCGACGCACCGACCACCGGTGATTCGGCGCCGCTCCCATCCTGAAACATCGCATAAACGTTCTTGACACCGTCCCCATCGGTGATATTCCAGGCTTTCGAATTACTGTATCCCTCCCACACGGCATCGGCGAGGTCGGCATCGTTCGAGACCTTCATCACGGACGTCGTAGGAGGCGCATTCAGGGCGAGGCTCACCGTGACGGAACTCGTATAGCCGACTCCCCCGTTTATCAAAAGGGAATAAGGGGAGGGAACGACACGGATCTCATCGCTGCGCGTTCCCGCGAGGCCCTCCTCGATCGCTGCAACCGAATAGTAGTAGGGCTGGCCGTTTATCACGTCGCGGTCACTGTAGAGGGTGTCCGCCGTTTCGCCAACAGGCAACAGATCGCCCCCCTCTCCCGCTCTTCGATAGACACGGTATCGCTCCACGCCCTCGGACGGGTTCCATGAGAGAGCAACACGCTGGTCGTACACCGTCGCAGAGAGACCCGTCGGTATCGGTATATAATCTGGAAGATCGAGGGGAACCTGTTCCACGTCTTCGAGACAGCCGTGAAGGGCGCCGACAACGAGCGCCGCTACCATTACTATCAACAGTCTCCTCATCAGGAGTACCTCCATACATCAAAATCTTACAACGAGAGCTCCACCGTTGGGGCTCCAATCAAACGAGTATCTCGATTCCCGGGCATGGTCATCCTCGCCGGGAAAAAACGTATCCACCAGATTCAGTCCCCAGATGCCCGCCAGGACGATAAACGAGATGTTTCTGTTTCGCTTGGCATCCTCCACCGCATCCCACTGAATATCGGCCTCTTCCCGGTACCGGTACTTTTCCTCCATGAGTGTCGTTTGGTTGAATTTCTCCACCGCGAGGTTATACCGGGCCCCCTCTTCGTCATACCGGTTTTGATATTCGAGGGTCGCGAGACCGGCCGCGACGAAGAACCAGGAGTAGAGCACGCCGCGCGTGGTTTTACCCTGATAGTACTGCCCCCTGCCCGGCCGAAAGAGCGAAAAGAGGAACGCCTTCATTACAGACATCTCCGCCGGTTGCACGGTCACCACGCTTCCGCCCGCCTCTATCTTCGAGCGTGGGGGGAGAATGGATATGAACGGATCGATCACCTGGAAGCCGTAGAGATATGCTGTGAACACGAGGAGCCGCTTCTGATAGGTATTCTGAATATTGGTCATCTCGGCGGCCGTGTTGACCTCCCACGTGAGGGTGCGAAGCTCGTCGGCCGTCCCCGCATGCTCGAGGCGATTCACAAGAGCCTCGTAAGCGCTCTTTCGATCCCGGTACTCGTCATTCGCTGCTACGAGATCACCGGCCGAAGCAACGACTGAAACGATATCGTCGATGCCTGTCCACGTCTTGCCGGCCTTTATCGATCCCCATCCAGGAATGATCGCATTCCTCACGCCGTAACCCGTTCTGATGCCGCCGACAGAGGGATTCCCCGATCCGTCCACACGGAACGTCCCTACCCGTGTTTCGAGGCCGTAGCCCTCGTGAAAGAAACGGTATTTGGATCCCGCATAGAGATTACAGAGGGTAACGGGAAGCATGCCGCTCATCGCGTAATCCTTGCCGCCCCGCAACCGGATAATGCCCTTCGCGCCGCCGAAATGAATACAGAGCGAATCGACGCCGGCGCAGAGGGCGTCAACACCCGGAGCGCCGATGATCAGCGCAAACGCCAATCCCGCCGTCATGATCCGGAAATTCCAAGTTCTATTATTTCTCGAACCGATCATTGATTCCCGTTTCTTCCATACAGGTGAACCATAACCATCCTGTCCCGCTTTCTCCGCAGCGCGATCCGTTACCATTTTTCACGGACCGTCTCTCTATCCTCCTCATACCCGTAGTACTGATAATCGTAGTAGTATGGAAGTACCTGTGAGAGGTTGTTGACAACGACCCCGATGAGGTTTGCTTTCGCATCGAGCAGGATGTTCTTGGCCCTCAGGGCGACATCGCGCGGCGTCATACCGGCGAGGAGCACGAGGATCACCGCGTCCACCTCGCTCGAAATCAGCATTGGATCGCTCACCGGCACCACCGGCGCGCTGTCCACGATCACAATGTCATAGTAAAACTTTATCTTGTTGAATATATCAGAGAGAATGTCTCCCTCGAAGAGGTGGGCGGGCGACGAGATCCTCCCTCCGCTCGGTATAACCTTGAGATTCTCGATGGGCGTATCTTTTGCCGCCTTGAGGGGCTCGATTTTCCCCTCGAGACATTCTACGAGACCCGGCGCCTGGGGCACATCGAAGATCTCGTGCAGCTTGGGTCTTCGCAGGTCGGCATCGAGGATAAGAGATTTCTTCCGTCTGAAGCGGGCAACCGTCAATGCCAGATGAGACGCCACCGTGCTCTTTCCCTCCCCCCTGTTTGCGCTCGTAATGAGGAAACTGCGCATATCACCTTTTCCATCCATGTGCCTGATATTCGAGTAGAGTCTCCTCATTTCAGTGGCTATGGGACTTTCCTGGTCGAAGACCTCGTATATTGTTTTTCTTGCCTCGTTCATCGGCTTTCCCCGCTCGGTCCACTGCGCATATGTATCTCGATTCCCGATCCCCTGAAGCCCAAGGAGTAGTAGTAGAACACGCTACCGAGAAGCATACCATAGACGCACACTCCGATTATCCAGTACAGGATACTTTTATGCTTCTTTTTCTTTTCCCATGAAAAGTAAGAAACCGTTTTCGGAATCGTTCCGAGTACCGGCAACTTCATTATCTTTTTCACCTCTTCGATATTTCGGAATGAGTCATTGAGGTATTCCGTCAGCAGTATCATGCCGATGCCGCAAATTCCTCCGAACATCAGCGCTGCTATTATCAGTTTCGGTTTGTCGGGTTTTACCGGCGACAGCGATTTTTCCGCCCGTTCGACAACGTTGAATCTCAGGCCGAGGTTCGTGCTCTGAGCCGCCTCGGTAATCTGAGCGGATGTCTTCGATTCGAGAAAGGCCTGATATATTGCCCTGTTTGTTTCAACCTCGAGATTGAGCCTGTTGAATTCGCGTTGCAGGAGCGGCCTTCTCTCCAGATTATTCTTGTGACGATCGATGTATCCCGTCAATCGCCTTTCCATTGATCTGAAAAAATCGAACTTGTAACGCTGGAAGTAATACTCCGATATCAAAGGGTGGAGTTCGGATGAAATGTCGCCGTACTCGGCTCGTACGAGTTCCGTCATTCTCTGGTGAAGCTCATCGAAAAGCATGTCGATGTTGGCGTTCTCTTCCGTGTCCTCGGCGTCCTGATCGAGTTCCCGCAACACCCTCGTATTCCCCTCGGCGTATAGTTGCCTCTCGAGGCTCTTTACGGTTTCATCCGCAGGTATCGCGTCACTCGACGGGACGAGCCGGAACACCGCCACGAGCCTCTCCCTCACACGTTTCAGCGATATTTCATTCCTTCCACTCTCGGCGCTTATGTTACCGAGGAGCGCTTCGGCGAAATAGAGGTTGCCGGATCTCACCGGATTGCTCTCGACATCGCTTTCCGCCATTTCACGTTTCACCCGTGCCAGCTCCTTTTCAGATGTCTCGAGCCGTTCCTTGTAGATCGCCAGCTGCTCGTCGCTGAACGCCCCGGCTTCTCGAATCCCCTGCAGCTGAGCCTGCCGCGTGACCTCGATGTATCTCTCGCTTATCCTGCTGGCAACGATGTATGCGGTCGTCGGATCGTAATCCTCGAAGCTGACTCTGAAGAACCCGGCATTCGGATTGTAAACACCGATCCTGTACCGGAGTTGTGTTACCAGATATCGCATGAGCCGCTCTTCGCTCGATACGCCGCTCCCTGAAGCTTCTTCCATCTGCCGAAACGCCGCTCTTATCATCGGAGATTTATCGATGCCCAGTTCCTTTATGATACTCTCGAGAAAATCGCGGTTGCGCAACGTCGCCCTGATCTTGGCGAGAAGTTTTCTGTCTCTGTCTATGTCCCGCCGATCGCCCGGTCTCACGTACTGCTCCATCGTTCCGGAGAAAACATACTGATCTTCAACCATGAGCATCGTTGCCGATTCGAAAATCGGCGTCAGAAACCTCACCCCGACGAAGGCAATGAGAAACGACAGCACTATCGGAACGATCAAGTAAAACTTTTTTCGCCATAAGATCTTCCAGTACGCAAGAAGATCGATCTTGCGTTCCTCATCCTCTGGAACGAATTTGCGAACGTCTTCCATCACTGCCCTCTCTCACCGGGAATATGCGATCACCGTGAGCGTGACCATGGTCGTCAGCATGCCGAGTATGAACGTGGGTTCCGTGATCGCTCTGAAAAAGTAGCTGTGGTATGGGATATTCACCGTATCGCCGGGACGGACGTCGGGATTGTGGCTGAGATCCCCCTCCTCCAGGTACCGTTTGAGATTCACCGTAATCGTCATCGAGCCGCCCTCGGGCATCATGCGAACGATACTCACTTTCTTGAGATTTGCGTACTCGGCGGCTCCTCCGGCCGCGAGCACCGCGTCCATCAGCGTCTTCTGCTCGGTAAGAGAATAGGGCGCGGGATTCATCACCGCACCGAAGACGTTGACCGCGCCGCTGCCTCCGATTCTCATCGACTTCGCCGGAATGATGACCGTGTCGCCCGCCTTGAGCATCGGCAGTGACTCAAAATCCCCCGTATCTATCGCCTGCTGGAGATTCACGACGGCAGTGCGTCTCCCGTTGCCTTCGGCCCGAATGAGCCGCACCGCATCGAGTGAAGCCTCGACGGTCGCGCCGCCCGCCTCGCGAACGGCTTCCCAGACATTCGGCGTAATGACGAGCTTGTACTTTCCCGGATTAACGACTTGGCCGTGAACGTAATAATGGTAGTCTTCGGCCACTGAAACGAGCGTTATGCTCTCTATGCTGGGATAGACTTCCTGAAGCCTCCTGAGGAGGATGGCCCTCGCCGTCTCGATCGTCAACCCCTCGACGTCGATCCCCCCGACGATGGGCACATAAACCTGCCCCTGCTCATCGAGAGCGAGGTACAACTCGAGATCGGGCCTCTGCGGAGACGTCATCTTGAGCCTGTCTCCCCTCTTCAGAGGGATCTCCTGTCCCGCGAGATCGGAAGCAGCCGCAAGGGAGAGGACGAGGATCAGGAAGGCGGCCGCGAAGTTCTTGAGACATTTTTCGATTTTCAGCATTCGTGCCGACGATTTTCTCATTGATCGCATCCTTTTCATTTGCTGCGAAAATGAATGTACCGCGCAACCAAATTTACATGTCTGAATTCCTGTGCCAATCCACAGTATTCCTGAGACCCGTTTCGAACGGGACCGCTACCGAATAGTCGATTAGTTTCTCCGCCCTCGATATCTCCGCCTGGGAATGTTTCACATCACCGGGCCTCGGATCCGCATAAACCGGATCGAGATCGATCCCCGTTATCTCTTTGAGGCGCGAAAAAAGCTCGTTGAGCGTGTAACGTGTTCCACAGGCGACATTCAAGACCTGGCCTCTTGCCTTTTCGCACCGGACGGCCAGGATATTTGCATTCACGACATTCGTTATGAAGGTGAAGTCACGGCTCTGCTCTCCGTCGCCGAATATGGTCGGGCGTTCGCCCGCGAGAAGCTGGGAGATGAAAATCGGGACAACGGCTGCGTACTGGGAGTTGGGATCCTGCCGGGGACCGAATATGTTGAAGTACCGCAAACTCAGCGTCGGCAATCCGTACACGGAGGCATAAACGCCGCAGTAGTATTCCCCCGTCAGTTTGCTTATCGCGTAGGGCGAGAGCGGCTTCGGCAGCATGTCCTCCTGTTTGGGAAGCGCCTCGGTGTCACCGTACGCGGAAGAGGAAGCGGCGAAAACGAACCGTTTCACGCCCGCATGTCTCGCTGCTTCCAGCAGGACGAGCGTCCCTCCCACATTGACCTCGTTGACGAGCACGGGCTCCTCGATGCTCCGCGGGACCGACGCGAGGGCCGCCTGATGAAGAACATAATCGACACCCGCGAGGGCCTTCTTCACCACTCCCTCATCCCTGATATCACCATGAAAGAATGTGACGTCCGAACGAAAGGACTCTATATTCTCCTCACGACCCGTGGAAAGGTCGTCGAGAATGACGACCTCGTCCCCCTGCTTCACCAGCTCCTCGGATATGTTCGATCCGATAAATCCGGCTCCGCCCGTTACTAGATACCGCGCCATTGCACCTCCACCATTGCTGTTCGACTCAGTAGATACCCACGGGCAAGCCCGTGGAACTCTGCCCTTCGGATTATTAGAGCCGTACGATGTTCTCCCCCTGTTTTACCCTTGAGAACGTTTCTCGAATCAAAAATCAGCGGGCAGTGTTCGACGAGCAGATTATAATCCACATCGCCGTGCCCTGTCACGATAATCGCGCAATCCATCTTGCCGATGTTTTCGGGCGTGTATTCGATACGGTCCACGCCCTCGACATTCTCCAACGAATCGACATGCATGTCGTGGTACGATATCTTGGCGCCGTAGCGCTGGAGCAGTCGCATTATATCATACGCGGGGGATTCGCGCGTGTCGTTTATATCTTCCTTGTACGAAACACCCATAATCAGGATCTTCGATCCGTTTATACATTTTTTCTGCGTGTTGAGCGCCTCGGAAACCCTGCTCACCACATGGAGCGGCATCTCCCCGTTAACCACGCCCGAGAGCTCTATGAACCGGGCCTCGAAACCGCTGAGCTTCGCCTTCCAGGAGAGGTAGAAGGGATCGATCGGTATGCAGTGCCCGCCGAGACCGGGACCCGGGTAGAACGGCATGAATCCGAAAGGCTTCGTCGCGGCTGCGTCGATCACTTCCCATACATCGATACCCATCTTGTGACACATGAGAGCGATCTCGTTGACGAGGCCGATGTTCACGCTCCTGAACGTGTTCTCGAGCAGCTTGACCGTCTCGGCCACGTTCGCGGAGCTCACCGGCACCGTATTCATCCGGGCGCTCTCGTAGAGCAGCGCGGCGAGCTCGGTGCAGCGGGCGGTGATGCCGCCCACGACCCTCGGGATATTCTTCGTCGTGTACTTCTCGTTTCCCGGATCGACCCGTTCGGGGGAGAAGGCGAGAAAGAAGCCGCTGCCCACCTTGAGCCCCTTCTCCTCGAGCAGGGGTTGAATCACCTCTTCGGTCGTCCCCGGATAGGTCGTGCTCTCGAGAATGATCAATTGACCCTCGCGCAGGTGTTTCTGGATCTCCTTCACCGCCGCCACGATATACGATATATCCGGATCCTTCGTCTTTCTGAGCGGTGTCGGTACGCAGATGTTGATCGTGTCCGCCTCGCGGAGCACCGAAAAATCGGTCGTCGCCCGGAGCTTTCCCTTCTTTACCACCTTTGCGAGATCTTTTGTCTCCACATCCCCGATATAGCTCTCACCTTCGTTGATTTTGCGCACCTTCTCATCGGAGATGTCGATGCCGACGGTTTCCAGGCCGGCGCCGGCGAGCTCGACGGCGAGGGGAAGCCCCACGTAACCGAGGCCGATGACGGAACACACAGCTGTTTTCCCTTGAAGCTTGTCTTTAAGATCCAATGCGTCCTCCCTTTTGTTGTTTTATGGGTAGGTAGAATATAACAAAGTGGTTAATCCGTCAAAGGTTTCAAGACGGATTAATCAAACTGAGTTCCTTATATGTTCTTATACTGTTTTTCCCTGCGGATTTCGCCCGGTAGAGGGCCGCATCCGCCTTTTCTATGATTTCCTCGATGTCGTGCGCGTCGTCGGGGTAAACGGCTATCCCCATGCTGCACGTGAGGAGTCCCTGTGTCCTCCCATCGAACATGAAATCCTCGACCGCGGGAAGGATACGCTTGCTGAGCCGCACCGCCCCAAGGATATCCGTCTGGGGGAGGAGGAGCCCGAATTCATCTCCGCCATACTTTGCGACTAGGTCGATCTCACGGCAGTTCATCACGAGTATCCGTGCAATATCCTTGAGCGCCTTGCTGCCGGAGAGGTGGCCGTTCTGATCGTTGTACGCCTTGAGATTGTCCACATCGAGCATAACGAAAGAGAATTTGTAGTTGAACCGTTTGGCCCTCTTCATTTCCAGTTTTATCGATTTGATGAGGAAACGGTAGTTATAGACACCTGTCAATCCATCGGTGATTGATTCCATTTCGAGCTTTTTATAAAGCTGATAGTTCTCGAGCGCTATCGCAACCTGATTCGCCATGATCGTCAGCAGATGTATATCATCCTCGCTGAAGCTGCGCTTCGCCGGCTCGTTTATGGCGAGAATGATGCCGAAGAGCGAGTTCTTTGCCATAAGGGGCGCCGAGATGACGTGCCCGCACTGGTCCGCTTCCTCCTTCATCGCCTCGGCCGCGAGAATCGAGAGATCGAGTGAAAAGACCATTTCCGCCGCCCGCAGGTCCTCGACCTCACGGTGGAGCCACTTGAGGATACCGGTCGATTGCGGCATATCCTCCACGGTCACGCGCTTCCCCCTGTCCTGCAACTGGGCGGTGTACTTCACAATCCGGTCGCTGTCGAGAAATATAAGATAGATTTTGCGGGACGGGAGCAGCTCGAGGGCGCTGTCGAGAATTCGATGGAATATAATCCGGTTGTCTCTCCCCGAGGTTATCAGACTGGTAATCCCGGCGAACGTCTTGAACAGGATATCTTTCTCGTCGTCACTTCGAAACATCTTACGTGCCACCCTAAGTCATTGCCCTTTCCGCCAAAAGAAGCATAATTTGCAAGAGATATGCCACGGGTATGAGAATGAGGCGCTTCGCTTTCGGCGGAAAACGGCGGATGCCCGAACGGGCGGCTCGGCGGCGGGGACTTACTTAATGTAGATTCTGATATGATTCTTTTAACTCTTTGATATCTTTTATAATATAAAATCCTAAAACGAGAGCGAAAACACAGATAATGGCGGGAACCGCATAACGGATCGGCTCGGCGAGGTGCGGGAATCTGTAATGGAAGAGACGCGCCGATACGTAGAAGAGCATCCAGAGAAATACAAAGAGGACGATTTTTACCACCAGAATCGATATGTGTGCGTAATAATACTCCCTCTGACGCCGCCGCCGCTCCCTGAGCGAGGACCGGAATTTTCGCCGGTCGGGCGGTTTGAGTCGCATTATCACGATTTGTCTTCCTCTGAAATGTCCTCGAAATTGGCGTCCTCGATGGCCTGGTCGGTCAACTCGTTGTAATCGCTCCCTGCCTGCGCGGAACCCTTCCCACCTCGGACCGATTCCGATCGTGTACCCGAAGAGAGCCAACGCCCGAGCAACTTGATGAAATAATAGATCAGGGCAAAGATGAGAATAAATCGTAACACGATGATCACAAGCCTCGCCAACCGGCACACCCCCTCATCAATTCTCGACGGCGAATTTTCCCGTATACTGCCCGGCAACATTATCGAGGCTATAGAGCTTTATACGGTACACATAAATCCCCGACGCCATTCTGCGCACTTCCTGAAATATATCACCGCATGGAAAACAGTTCAAACCGGCCTCGAGCGGTTTCCCGTAAGAAACGCCGAGGTACGCCCGGTCGACGAGTTCGCCTTCGAGGGTATATATCTCAACGATGCAGTTGGCTCCGGCGGCGAGATTGACGCAGAAAAAGGCATCCGCGAAGGAAATGGTAATGGGATTGGGCTGAAAACTGTGAGAGAGAAGGACCTCGATTCCCGCTTCCACCGAGAAGCTCTCCTCAGAGCTATTGTTCTCCGGTGAATCATCGAAGCCGTAGACGGTTATCAAAGCCGTTATGACGTTCTCTCCGGAAAAACGCTCATCGAGTGTCAGGGGGATATAAACGTCCCGCGCCTTGAGCAGCTCCGGCGCCTCGAATTCGCCGCGAAAGAGTTCATGGGTCCCCCGGTTGTTTTCGAGGCTGACCGCCATGGTGAATCCCGAGCCGGGATCCGGATTCGCACCGCCGACGCTTCGTGCCCGTACCCAGAGCGTGATCTCTTCTCCCGCCCGGAAACTTCTCACGGATATCACACCGTCTCCCCGCATGATCATCAGATCGGACGGCAGCATCGCGAGCTCCGCCCCTGCGAGCGCAAAACGCGCGAGGAAATCGACGAGATACACCGTTATCTCCTCGACCTGGGCGAAATCGACATTCTCGAGCGTATCGTTGACCGTGTGGTAATCGGGGTAGAGTATTATGCCCGGTCCATCGAGCGGCTCCGCTATCGTGACGGCGGCGATGTGGGGATCGTGGTTCCAGAACGAGGCATGATCCCAGTTCGATGGGCCGGGTTTTATCTCGCTAAATGACGGAGCATCCCCGCCGGAAACGAGCGTTTCGAGAAAAAGGAGATCGGCGAGCCAGCCTGATCGGAAGTCGGTCATGATCGTTCCGTCGAACTCGTCACTCGCGTCATAGCCGATCATATCGAGATTTATCACCCCGAGGATCGAATCGGCGCAGGCCGAATCGCAGCCGGCGAGGTATTCTATACTGCCGAACTTTCCGAGCTCCTCTGCCGAGAAGAGAACGAATTCCATGCCAAAGGGGAGTTCGTTATGCCCGAACACTCGCGCCGCTTCCATCAGCGCGGCGACGCCGGTGGCGTTGTCGTCGGCGCCCGGCGCGGGCATCGTCGCCCAGCCGGCAGCCCACCCGGGAGACCTGCTCGCCGTTGCGTCAAAATGGGCCGTGATCAATATCCTGCCCTCGCTCTCCCCGGTACCGGGTATAAATCCCACGATATTCTCGACCGTATATGTCGAATCCACCGTATATACCGAATCCTTCGACGTGACGGTAAAGGTCCTTCGCTCAACCGCGTTGTCCGTATACCGCCGGAGACGATCGGCGAGGAAATCTGCGACCTCAGCGAGCTCCGCCTCCCGGTAGGTAAAGCGCGAACGATACGTCAGGGGATCGGAATCGAGAATCGAGAGATACCTGACCATGGTTTCGAGCGAATCCCGCTCCACCTCGGTCTGATCACCAATCGACCGCCCGCCGGAGATGATGCGCGCGTGCATCGCCGCTGCCGCGAAAGCAACCGTGACTAGAATCAGTATCGTTGCCGGCTTTTTCAACAAAATCCCTCTTCGATCCGGCGGCGTCTTCTCGAGAAGGCTGGCGCGCCCGAGAGGATTCGAACCTCCGACACCCGGCTCCGGAGGCCGGTGCTCTATCC
>CBDUQN010000086.1:0-13202 GCA_965369375.1 uncultured bacterium
GCTACTTGATGACCATAAACAGTTTTATTGCATCAACGCTACTTGATGACCATAAACAGTTTTATTGCATCAACGCTATTTCACGACCATATGGGCACGGCGGTTTTTCGCCCATGCACTTTCGCTGCTGCCGTGGGCAAACGGGCTTTCCTCACCGTAGCTGACCATCGACAGGCGATACTTCTCAACGCCGTATGTGATGTAAAAATCCATAACGGCTTTCGCGCGCTTCTCTCCGAGCGCAATGTTGTATTCGCTCGTCCCTCTTTCGTCACAGTGACCTTCGACGAGAAGCTTTGCTTCGGAATTGGAAAGCAGAGCCTCGGCGTTGGCAGCCAGCACTTTCTTGTACTCATCCTTGATGTTGAACTTGTCGAAATCAAAGAAAACGTCCTCGAGAACGACCGGTTCCGCTTCCTCGACCTCGATCGGTTCTTCCGGCTCTTCGATTGGAGGCGGAGGTGGAGGTGGTTCCACTATTGGCTTATCGATATCCTCCTCCACCGGAACGGTTTCTTTTTTCGCGCACGCGGTCAATGCGAGAGCGAGTACAAGTACCAGAACGAGCCATTTGTAACGCGCCATTCAAGACCTCCTTACCCGGTTTGCCAAACCGATTCCAAGACAACTCCTTACAAACTCTCGTACAAACCTTCGACGGGCGCCCACCGGCCGATGCTACAACAACCTTACCGGGATATTCTATCTTCCCATCGAATTACACACCTTGGACCCCATGCATCCCTCCCATCGAATTACACCTTTTGGGTCCCATGCATCGCATTCGGCCCAAGGTCGAGAACATCATAACGAGAAGCCGAAAAAATGGGAATATTTATTTTTATATTTTATTTCGGGCGCCTCACATTCTATTTCCGGCTTCCCACACGACCATATCTGCATTAAAATCCGCCGCCCGACTGAATGGGAAGCGGAGACCAGGAGGCTGATTCCCCCTGAACGAGGCGCCGTTTTTTTCCCGTATCGACATCCACAATAACGATCCACGGTTTGCCGCCATACCGCACGGTGACAGCCAGGTGCCGCCCATTGGGCGCCCAGAAGGGATCCTCGTAACTGAGGTAATCGTCGAAGAGGTTTTCCTCCGCCATCCCGTCCGGTGATATGATCATGAGCCGGTAGAGCCAGCTGTCCCGCGATGAATAGGCGATCATATCGCCGTTAGGCGACCAGGCGGGCGATGTGTTGTACGATCCGTTCCTCGTCAGTCGCCTCGCATTGCCTCCGAACTGGTCCATCACATAGATCTGCGGACTCCCGGAACGATCCGAGACAAACGCGACCTCTCTCCCGTTCGGCGCCCACGTGGGCGAGCAATCGATGGCGCGGTTTCGCGTCAGCCGCCGGATTATCTTGCCTGTCGAATTGATCAGGTACACTTCGCTGTTGGCATTTATGCTGAGGGTCATCGCGATCTCGTCCCGCTGGCCGAAATAGTCTCCCGGCACATTCATACCTTTCCGGTACGAGATGAGCTTGCGCTTTCCGCTGTTGAGGTCGACAAGGTAGCAATCAGGATTATCGCGACGGTACGATGTATAGCAGAATCGCTTCTCATCGAGCCAAAGGGGCGACACGATGAGCTCGCTTTTCGTAAGGCGCCTCTCACCGAATCCATCGTAATCGATCATGTAGAGATTCTTGATATCACTCTCTCTCCTGCAGAAGAGAAGCCGCGTTGTGGCTATCCCCTTTTCGCCGACGAGAAAGAAAACAATCTCGTCACAGATATGGTGCGCCACCTTTCGCCGCGCTGTTTTTGCGAAGGTGTACAGCTTGCTGAAAATGATTTCCCTGCTTGCGTAATCGAGAAGTCTCGTTTCGAGGCGATACCGTTCCCCCTCGACCCGGAGCGTACCTTCGATGATGGCTGATGCGGTCTTGCCCTCGGCAAGCGTATCTGAGCCTTCCACAAACGAGAGCGGATCGAATATTCCACTGAAACGCAGGTCTTTTCGCAAAACATTAGTGATATAAAAGGCGTCGTCTATCGAGTACCGGGATTCCGACTCGAATTCCTTGACGACGACCGGTATCTCGCCGCGACCCGAAGTTTCGGTTCTCAGGTAGACGTCCGTTTGCGATGACGCGCCCGTCAGCGGCGCCGTTGCTATCAAGAGGAGCAATACAACACATCGAATCATTCTCAATCCCTCTGTAAAAACGTGAAATGAATTCCCAGATAACTCTCGGTGAACGCCCGTGGCAGCGGCGGAAAGGGAGAAGCGCTTCGGACCGCCCTGAGCGCCGTTCGATCGAAGTATGAATTACCCGAGCTCGTCTCGAGCCGAAAGTCATCGACGCTTCCGTTTCTCTTCAAACGAAAATAGACGACACACGAAAGCCCTTCACTCCCTGCCGACGTGGCCGCAAACCAGTTTTGCGAAACTTTTCTTTCTATCGCCTCGAGGTAATACGAGAAGGGAAAACGAGGCGCATCGATTTCGAGGGAGGTTCGATCAGGCGCTTCATCGGCCACGGATACATCGAGGGGCTGATCCTCCTGCTTTGTTTTTTCCGGTTCCGGCTCTTTTTCAGTCTCTTTCTTTTTAGGCTTTGCCGGTTCCGGCTTCTTCGGCTTCGGCTTCTCCACCTCGGCCTTCGCCTCGGCCTTTGGCTGTGGCGGTCTCGATTTGATGATCGGCTGGAGGATCTTGACCGTATAGATTTTCTGCGGCAGGCGCATCTCGGGCACGATCCGGAATAAGTACAGGAGCGCTCCGAGAATCAGCACATGAATAATAACCGATATGACAAGGGAAAATCTCATACCTCCCTACCCAGCCCGTTCAATTCTTGTCTTCCTGCTCGGCGATCAGTCCGAGATCCTCGATACCGAGCAACTTTACCCTGGCAATAACACGCATGATATACCCGTATCGGGTATCCTTGTCGGCACGCAAGAAAACCCGGGGTGCGGTGGCCTCGAGCGCCTTTCGCAACTCAGCGGTAAAGCTCTTCCACGGGACGAGTCTGTTATCTATGTATATCTCACCTTCTTCGTTTATCGAAATGGTGACACCTTCCTTTTCCTCGATCACCTTGGCCTCGGCCTTCGGCAAGTTGATCTTCACTCCCGACTGGAGAAAAGGAGCCGTCAGCATGAAAACGATGAGAAGCACCATCATAACATCGACGAGATTAGTAATATTGATTTCAGCCAGCGACGTGTATCGTCCTCGTTTCATCCGACACCTCCTCACCTGTTGAGATTGGTTACGATATCCTCACCCGGCGCGGGTATTTCCGGTTTCTTGCCGAGCTCCACGTACCGCTTCTCGAGCAGACGGCTCCTGAACCGGGCGGTAAAGGCCAGGAGACCATCCTCGCGCCTCCGTATGACACGTATAATATAGTTGTACCCGACAACAGCGGGAATCGCCGCCCCGAGGCCGAATATCGTTGTTATCAGGGCCTCGGCGATGCCGGGTCCGACGACATAGAGATTCGCAGATCCTCGAACCCCCATGCTGAGGAATGAACTCATGATCCCCCACACGGTACCGAGAAGACCGAGAAAAGGCGAAATGGTGGCCGTGGTGGCCAGAAATATCAGATAAGACTCCCACTCCGAAACGGTTGCGGTTACCCTTGATTCGAGGTAATTATCGAGATAGGAAAAACTCTCGAGCTCACCCTTCTTCATTTCGTCATTGACCGACGAGACTATCTGTCCCTCCGGGCTCAACGGCTGCTTTTCGGCGACCGCCGCCAGCTCATCGAGTGATGAATTAGTGCTAAAAGATTCGAGAAACCGCTTGCTCTGTCTCGTGCAGGACTTGAAGAACCTGAACTTCTCCACCATGATGGTCCAGGATACGACAGAGAGAATGAGCAGAATAATAAGGATCGATTTCGCCAAAGCCCCGGCATCGGTGATTAATTCGGTAAAACTTTCAGCCACTTGAAGAAAAATCGGTATCGCGTGGAACCCCATATTCCACCTCCTTTGTTTATATCACCGGGCACCTTATCATTGTACTCATTAGTGGTCAAGTTAGTTTCAGTTAAACTACAGGTCCATTGGTCCGAATCGCGAATAAACCGGAACCGTTATTGGTTTAAAACGTAATATATCATTATAGAATAAAACGAGTTACACCAGTGTGTCGTTCTCGCTTCCCTGGCAAGGTATAGAATATGCACAAAACCTTGGGTGAGAGGAGGCTTGTGCCGTGAAGAATATGAACGCAGTAAGGCTTGTTAAAATCGCTGAAATCGATTATAATATATATTGGTTGCATGTGCATAACATATGCACTGGAGCCGCCGAATTGGTAATTCCCAAACCCTCCCCTGAGAAGGAGTGAGTGTCATGAAACGCAAAGCAATGCTCTTCCTTCTTTCCGCCCTTCTGATTCCCCTGCTCGCAGTCCCCGTATATCCGGTGGAGCTGAAACAGAGCTTCTCTGATCCGGGATACGCTTACGGGAACCTCGATGTCTCGGTGCGCCTGACGGGCGGTAAAGGAGCTGTATTAAAGGCCGGACGAGACATACGGATGACGTTCCAGGTAAACAAGGATGCCTACGTTATCATTTACAATATTGATAGCGAAGGATTCGTGAACCTGCTCTTCCCCATGGACGGAAAACCCAAGATGGTCGAAGGGCAAAAGGTTTATTTTCTCCCCGAGGAGGGGAGTGGCATTCACTGGGAGGCCGGCAATACAACAGGGATAGAGTATATACACGTATTAGCAATCGATGACCGCACACTTATCAGGGACGATGAACTCCTCTTCCTCAAGCAGAACGCGCTGCTCGAGCAGGACAGAAGGATTCGCATTGAAGTGGAGCCGTTCACCGCCTTTAACATGATCGACGAGATGATCGTCATCGATGCGAAGGAAAATCCACCGGCGACCGATCACACATACTTCTACATCAATCGTGAGGTCGACTATCCACGGTTCCTCTGCTCGAAGTGTCACGGCACCGACAAGTTCTCGGATCCGTACGAGATGGAGTGCCCCGAAGTCGTTATCGAGGAGGTGGAGTATGATGGGAAGGTCGGCTATCCGTATCCGGAGCTCTATACCGTACGGCACGTCGATGAGATCGAGGATGATTATTATATCGCCACCGATTATGGAGAGATAACCGCCGAAGAGTGGGGCTATGACGATTACTCATACGACGATACCGGCAATACAAAATTATACCTGACGGTCAACTACAGAGATGCATATCCATACTACAACGGCTACTGGCCAAACTACAGCTTCTACGCGGGGTACAGTTGGCCGTTCTGGTGGGATTCCTGGTGGTGGGGCTGGGGCTGGGGCTCGACGTGGGGGTGCAACTACCCGTCCTACTACTGCCACTACTACCCGTTCTACTCGTGGTACTACCCCAACTACTGCTACTGGGACTACTGCTACCGAGGCGGTTACGGGGGATACTACTCGAACTACTGCTACTATGATTGCGTGCCCGCGTACTACCCGCGCCGCGGTATTACGAAGCGGAGCTTGAGTTACGCATCGACGACGCGGAACGTCCGGCAGCGGGACACGATCCGGGACAGCCGCCTGATGAGGACGAGAAACGAGAAGGCGAGAAACCGGTACTACGACACGATGAAGGCGCGGAATGTCTCCCGCGGCACCACCGGCAGCAGCGCATTTCGCTACAACGGCCGGGTACGGAGCAGGGATGATGTAACAAGGAGAATGGTGCACGGCTATGACAAGGCCAGGCGCAACCTGCGCGAAACGCGTGAGGCGTACAAGACCCGCGGAACATCGAGAAAGAGGTACCAGAGAGATGCACCGAGCAAAAGCCGCAACAACCGCGACAAGCTCTACAGCGGAGAGAGAAGCGCGAGAAGGTACAGCGAATCCGCCCGCGGCAAGAGCGATGCGAAAAAGACGGACGACCGAAAGGCGTACCGCGGAACGAGACACAAGAGCGATAAAAACGCCCGGTCGAAATCCAACCGGGAAAGCAGATCGAGCAAAAGCACTTCCGCGAGAAAAAAATCGAGCAGCAAGAGCTCTCCGTCCCGCAAATCGAGCTCCGGAAGCAGAACGAGGAGCAAATCGAGTTCGAGGAGCAAGTCGAAGGCCACATCGACGAAATCCTCGAGCTCATCGCGGCGGACCATAAGTAGTGGCAGATCCTCGGCTAGATCGTACTCGCCAGCCTCCCGCTCGGGAGGCGCAAGAAGCAGCGGCGGCGGCAGCCGAGGTGGCGGCGGCCGCTCGGGCGGAAGTTCGCGCGGCGGCGGAGGCGGAAGGAGAAGGTAGAAGCGCTCTTTGCTCCTAAACAGTATTCAAATGGTGTGCAGCCGGGACCGTGGGAAAAACGCGGTCCCGGCTGCATTTCGCATAGAAATGCGCAAAACGTGAATCCCCTCTAGAACCGATCGAGAAGAAAGGGGTATCTCGCCCCACCTGCCGTGTTAACGAGGACGATCTTCGATGCGGGATCGATTCTTCCATCCCGAACAAGCGCCTTGAGTCCCGCCCATGTGGCGGCGCCCTCGGGGGACGGGAATATACCTTCGAATCCGGAAATCTCACCCACCGCATTGATGATCTCGTCATCCGAAACCGCCACAGCTGTTCCCTCGCTCTCACGAAGGGCGCCGAGAATCAATCGATCCGCACGTGTGCCGGGCACCCGTATGCCAGTCGCAACCGTCTCCGGCCCATCCCAGGTTTCAGCCGCTTCCTCTCCGCCCTCGAAAGCCCTGACGAGCGGGGCGCAGCCCGAAGACTGAACGACGGCGAGACGCGGCTTCCGCCCCTCGAGCCAGCCGAGCTCTTCGAGCTCGCCGTATGCCTTCCAGATCGCGACGATTCCCGTGCCGCCGCCGGTCGGGAAGAGGATCCAGTCGGGAGAGTCGTCACCGAGATCGCCGGCTATCTCGAATGCGATCGTTTTCTTGCCCTCAACCCGGCACGGCTCCCGGAAGGTCGTAACGACACCCGTCCTGTCATCCCCCGCCACTTCGTCCATTCGTCCCGCAGCATCCGTTATGCATCCGGCTACAACCTCGACGTCGGCACCGTATGCGCGACACTCCTTCACAACCTGTTCGGGCGTGTCATCGGGCACAAAGATCCTTGCCTGCACACCGGCAGCCGCCCCGTACGCAGCAAGCGCAAGCCCCGCATTGCCGGCCGTCGGAATATGCGCAGTCGCCACACCGAGATCGAAGAGCCTCGAAACGGCAACCGCCATCCCCCTCGCCTTGAACGATCCGGTAGGGTTGAGAGATTCGTCCTTGATATAGAGCTGTGAAGCGCCGATCTCTTCGCCGAGGCGCCCGGCGCGGAGAACGGGAGTATTTCCCTCGCCGAGTGTGACCTCTCTGCGAAACGGGGGCAAGAGCGTCCGGAAGCGCCAGACTCCCTCCCCCGCCGAGAAGAATTCTTCCCGCGAAATGCTCTGGCGAACACCCCCGAGATCATATATGCCGAGCAGCGGACCCGAGCATGTCGGACACTCACTGGCTATCGAGCCCGCCGGGACCTCACGCTCGCACAGCGAGCAACGGTATCCTTCGAAAAAATGCATGTAGTCCTCCCGAAGATTCTTGAAAAGATTTTTTAATTAGTTATCCTTATCCGGCGATTATTTGTCAATAAAAGTCGTTGCCGTTATGATCCTAAAAAAACACATATGATACTAAAAGAACACTACGGAATCGTATTCGGAATTTTCCCTCCCCTCGAGATCATTGCTCCGGGGCTATCGGTAATCACAACAACGCGGATTGGGGGAGTCTCCACCGGCCCCTACCGGTCCCTCAACCTCGGCTCGGGAACGGGGGATCGACTTCAAAATGTCAGACAAAACAGAAAAATACTGCTCGACTCCCTCGAAATCCCCTGGAGGCGTGTGGCACGCGCAGAGCAGATGCACGGCGCTGAAATCGTGATCGTAACGCGTCCCGGAAGGTACAGCGGCGTCGACGGCCTCATAACCGAAAAGAAGAACACCGCCCTCGTCATAAGCACTGCGGACTGCTATCCGGTAGTGGTATACGCGCCCGCAGAAAAGGTGCTCGCCGCATTGCACGTCGGAAGGAAAGGAGCGGTGAAGGGGATCATCGAGCGGGCGCTCATCCTGCTGCAGAATCGTTTCGCTATCGACATCGATCATGCGATCGCGCTCATCGGTCCCGGTATCTGCAGGCGATGCTACATCGTCAAGAAGAGAACGGCCGAACGCTTCCCGGCAAAAGCCGTTCAAATGCGCAAAGAAAAATGGCGCCTCGATCTGAATGCATTCTGCAAAATGGAATTGAGCCGGTGCGGCGTCAAGAGAAAGAATATCTTCAGCGCGGGTGCCTGCACCTCGTGCAATCCCGATCTGTATTTCTCCCACAAAAGAGACCGGGGGATAACGGGCCGTCACTGGACGATCGCCACAATCGCCTAACCTTCGAGCTTCTTCTCGACCGATGCCACCTTGCCGGCCATCGTTATTTCCTTGTCTCTGCGTTCGTCGATCGTAACGACCGTATACACCCGCTTTGCCCCCTTTTCAAAGGGAACGGCGTGAAGAGCGGATACAACTTTCAACAAGGTGTCGAGTTCACCTTCGAGTATCGTTGCCATGGGAGTGAGCTGATACTTGATTCCATCGAAGCCCCCCAGCACTTCATGGCAGCGCGCGACATAGGAACTCACGCTCGTCGAACCCGTCCCGACCGGAACAACGGTTATAGAGCAAACAGCCATCATGACACCTTTCTGCGGGGCGCGTATGAATGTCTCTCAGCCCCGTGCCGATATCTACCCAACCTGACACCGCAATATACTTCATTTGACTTTATCAATTTATCGCCGTATTCTCCATAAAAGTTTCAGTCAGAATGCAAATCCACCAGGCCGGGGTCGTTTTTCTCGCGGAAGGCTCAGAGGAACGGGCGATGAGTAACAAAAAACTCGATCAAATCAAACCGTTCATCGTCATGGATGTGCTCGAACGAGCAATGGCGCTCGAACGAAGCGGCAGGTCGGTTATCCACCTCGAGGTCGGCGAACCGGATTTTCCGACTCCTCAGAAAATCATCGACACCGGCATAGAAGCTCTTAAAAATGGAGATACCCACTACACCGACAGCAGGGGAATTATCGAGCTCCGAAGCGCCGTCGCCGACTCTTACAACAAGAAATACAAGGCAAAGATCACCGAAGAACATGTTCTCATTACCATGGGAACCTCCCCCGCACTTCTTCTCGTCCTTTCATCCCTCATTGAAAATCCGGGAGACGAAATCATCCTCGGCAATCCATATTATCCATGCTACCCCAACTTCATCCGCTATTTGAACGGTGTCCCCAAATTAGTCGCTACACGAGAAGAAAACGGCTTCCAGCTCATGCCCGACGAGGTGCGTGAAGCGATAAGCCCGAGAACGAAAGGTGTGATAATAAATTCCCCCTCGAATCCCACCGGGACGCTCATCAAACGTGAAGATTTCGAATCGATCTGCAACCTCGGCATCACCGTTATCAGTGATGAGATCTATCACGGGCTCGTCTATGGAGAGCAGGAGCACACATCGCTCGAATTCACAGAGGATACATTCGTCCTCAACGGCTTTTCGAAACTGTACGCCATGACGGGATGGCGGTTAGGATATTTGATCGCGCCTAAAAAATTCATGCGTACACTGCAAATACTTCAGCAAAACTTTTTCATTTCCCCCAACTCGTTCGTCCAGCGTGCCGGTATAACGGCCCTGACCAAAAAGCTCCCTGAGATGGAAGAAATGAAACACAAATACGATGCGAGACGGAGATACCTCCTCGACGTGCTCCCGAAGTTGAAACTCAATTACGCCGTCGAGCCGAAAGGCGCATTTTATTTCTTCGTCGATGCGAGCCATATAGACGGTGATTCACTCCACCTCGCCTTCGACATTCTCGAGAAGGCGGGAGTTGCTGTTACACCGGGGATCGATTTCGGTGACCGGGGAGAGGGCCATTTGAGAATATCGTATTCAAACTCCCTCGAAAACATTGCAGAAGGGGTAAAAAGACTTGGCGCTTACCTGGAGGAGCGTGCTATTTTATAGCATATATCGCGTTATCCGATAGAAAAGCCGAAAGAACAGGAGAATAAAAATGAAAAAGATTTCGAGCGTTCTTATTGCATCTCTCACCCTCCCTATCATCCTGACCGGCTCTGCTTTTTCACTTCCCATTGGATTCTCCGCCTTCGGAGGGCTCGGTACGGGATACTACGCGATGTCGCATCTCAACAGCCACATAGGAAACATCGGCCAGGATCTCGGTGTCCCCATAGAAGGCATATCGAGCGGAATCAACATTACGCTTCAGGGAAGGATATGGTTCATCAATCGGATAGCGATAACGGGCGGATATGAGCGCCTCTGGGCGGATACGGAGGCCGAATCGGCCGAAATTACGCTCTCCTACAAGGCTCCGTGCAACCTGTACTTTATCGGCGCCGCGGGCACAATTATCTCTCTGCCGGAAGTTCTCGATTTCAACGTGGGAGTAAACTACACCTTCGCCAGCGCAACGTTCGGAACGAACCTCGATTTCGGAAGAAGATTGAGAGAGTTCAAGGGAAGCGACAACGGCTACGAAATATTCGCCGAAGTCACGACAAATTTCATTCGTCCCGTCGAGGTCGGATTCCAGATGGGTTACCGTGGGCTCAAGATAGATGGCCTGGTAGACAAGTACGGAGATTCGCCGGATGATTACTACGACTATATGGACTACCAGTTCAAGCTCGATTACAGCGGCGTTTTCTTCTATATCACGGTCGGGATCCGCCTGTAGGACGGCCGAATCTCTTCAAGCAATTAATGAATTAAACCGCGGGCTCGCACTGTCATCTGAGCAATATCAGTTTTCTCGACCGCCTCTCCTTCCCCACGGTAAGCCGGTAAAAGTAAACGCCCGAGGCAGCGGGATTCCCGGATCGATCCGTCCCGTGCCATTGCGCCGTATGGAATCCCTTTTCGCGCTCCTCGGTCGCGAGGCTCGAAACGAGCATCCCCGCAATATTGTAAATACCGAGATGCACCGGCCTTCTCTCAGGCAGATAGTATCTGATTGTCGTCGTCGGATTGAAGGGATTCGGGTAGTTCTGATAAAGCGCCAATGGCAGCTCCGGCAGAGATACGGGATCGGTTTCGAATAATATTCTCCGCCCGTCCCTGTCTTCGACATCCACCCGGTATCGATAGGAGGTTCCGGGCTCGCAATCGTTGTCGTCATATTTAAAAATCAAGCCCTCTTCTTTGATGAGAGAGTTGCCAAGCTCCACATACTTACCGCCGGGGAAATATGCTCTGAAGACATGAAACGCAGCCCCATCGTCGTGCTCTTGAAGGATCCATATAATGGTGATCGCCGATTCATTGATTGCAGCGTCAAATCCCTGAAGCAGTGTTGCTATATATTCACACCCTTCCGCCAATGCCCCAATAAGACCGCAATCCGATCCATAGGGATTATTGCCGGGCAGGCAGGGAGATTGCTGATGGAGACAGAATTCTCCTATGTCGGGATAACAGAAGATCGGATCAACAGACATATTTCCGTTTATTCCGGTTTGATCGGGGATGCCCGTGTAATTGGCGCTCTCATTATTGAAAATATCATTGCATGAAATAGAAGCCGTCGAATCCGCAACATAAATACCTCCCGCGTAACATTCATAATAGCAATCATCAGAAATATAGTTATCGCAGATTATATTGTTGCTGATCACTGGAGAAGAGCCCGAGCCAACGTAAATCCCATAGCCATTTGTAAATTCATTTCGCGTGATGGTATTGTTCTCGATGAGCGGTGACAATGAATAGCAGGATATTGCATTGAGAGCAAGAACCCCCGACTCAAATCCCATTAGATTAAGCGCAATGACATTGCTCTTTATTATGGAATTCGGCGAACAACAAACAATCGCGCTGCCACCACCCATTTCGTTACTGAGACTGTTATTAATTATCTTATTATTTGTGATCTCGAGCGAATCCGAACTGCAGCTTATTATTGCTGAGCATCTCCTGTTGTCACTTATCGTATTATTGCTGATAACGCAGATCGAACCTGAAACGCAGCATATTATTTGGCATGGGCCCATACCGCGACCATCCCAATTGTCATGAATGTAATTATTGTCTATTATAACAGTTGAGCCATAGGAGCCGATAGCGCTAACGTACCAACTATAGTTGCCGGCAATTTCATTATCGGTTATTTCTACATTTGAGCTATAACAGCCGATCCCGCCTTCATTGCCGCATTCACCGGCACCATTATTTGCTATGCGATTATTATGAATTATTCCAGTAGAACCTATTAAGCCAATTGCCCCAAACTCATTACCGCAAATATCGTTGCTTTCAATGGTCACTAGCGAACAAGAATTGCAGAGAATCCCTCCAAAGTCGCAATTGATCGTTGGAGAGAGCGCGCTACATTCTTCATTGCTCATTATTTTTCTACCTGCACTATTGCCATATATTTCATTGTTCCTGATAACTGCAGAAGACGACTCACATTCAATTGCAGTACCAAGATCTTTTGTGCTGCCATTAGAAAAAAATTTATTATGCTCTATCAGTGGAGATGAGTTAAGGCAATAGATAGCAGGTCCTGCATTTGCTCTGCAATATCTAACAGTATTGTATCGTATGGAGGGGCTTGAAACAGAATCACAAAAGATCCCCCCTCCTCCCGGCCAATCTGCGCCGCCATTCTCAATAACGAAGCCTTCTAAAATCGAAGCGCTTGTCTCGCCTGAGTGGAAATAAAAACCCCTATGAAAGCTATTTGGATAGGTGCCCTCACAATCAATTATCGTAGGATTAGTAATTGTCGTGTCAAACCTGCATTCCGAGATGACCAGAATCTCTTTTCCCCTGAAATCGATCTCGCGGTTGCCGTCGCCTCTGAACATACCGGGCGAAACAAGAACCGTATCACATGCCGCGCATGAATCGATTCCCGCCTGAATATTGATCGCCTGCCCGGTGCTGTCGGGTTTTACATACCATACCCTTGCCGATACATTGCTCGAGATCACTAGAGACAATGCCAAAACAATAGCAGTCATTATTTTCATAAACTCCTCCGTAGATCGAATGAATTTCTGATGCGGTAGCTATGGATGTGAAGCTGATGAAGCGTGTCTGGATATGCTAATCTATTCTGGTATATGAACGTTTCGTGCCGC
>CBDUQN010000087.1:0-13133 GCA_965369375.1 uncultured bacterium
GATCATCGATTAGTCGCATCACCCCTTTCTTATCAAGAATGACTATCATTTATTGCCCTATTACCGCATGTCTCGATTAGATAATCCAGTGTTTTCTCGGCGAGCAGAAAACGCGAGAGCCGTGACACACCGCCGTCTCTCAGAAGCCGTTGTTTCAACAGCTGTGGCTGCATCTCGTTCGCCGAGGCGATCTGGTCGATCCGCTGCTCTACGTCCCTATCGTCGGTTTCTATGCCATCACGCCTCGCTATTCGATCGAGTATGAGCAGCAGCTTTACCCGCGAGAGCGCCGCTCCCCATTCCTCTCCGCTCGGCTGTGCTTCGGTTATTCCGTCGAACAACAGCTCCTGGCGAACGAGCTCATCGGGAACTTCGAGGGTGGTTTGCTCGAGCAACCATAGCGATATCTCGTCACGTCTCCCCTCGTCGGTCTCTTTCTTTAGAATGCACCGGCCATAATCGGGAAGATCGAAATCGGCCAGCTCCAGGAACTCCGCCGTGAATCTGATCGGCTCGCCATGCTCGATGATGAGATCGGTGACGGCGATGGGGCCCGTCATGCTGATCCCCTCGTCATCCAGCGCCTGGCGGCTGAAACGCCCCGCACATCGGATCCCGACATCGTCGAGAATCTCTCTTTGGTACTGTTTTTCGACACGCGCCTTCGGCGCCTTTCCCGGTCTGAAACCGGGGACAGGCAGTTTCATGTAATCTCCGATTATATCCTCGTAGTCCGCCTGCACACGATCCCACTCTACCTTAATACGAGCCTCTTTTTTCTGATCCCCGATATCACGGATCGTAATATTCATTATTTCCCCGTCACTTTTTCGACCGGCTCATGACCCATCTCACGCACGATCTTCTGGATATAGGGATCAATATAGGTGAAGTATCTCTTGAGACCGGAGCAGAGGTAGTTGAGTCCCGTCTCCCCTTCCGGAGTGCGGATGAAACGGTTCTTCGGACATTCGCCGGCACACGCGAAGAGGTACTTGCAGCGGCGGCACTGCCCCGGCAGCGAGAAATCCTTCGCGTAGCCGAACCGCTCCTGATCCTTCGACAGCACCATTTCACTTAATGAATGGTCGCGTATATTGCCGAGCAAGTACTCGGGATATACGTAATGATCGCATGCGTACACGCCACCATCGTGCTCGATCGCAACGCCCTTACCGCAAATCGGCGCGAAGACACAGAGGGGCGAGATTCGACCCATCCACTGCTCGACGGCACAGTCGAAGAAATGGACGTAGATCCGACCGAGATCCTTTGCGCGCCACTCGTCGAAGATCATTATCAAAAAATCCCCGTAGTCCTCGGGATCGACGCACCAGTCCTCCACAACCGACCCCGAATTTCCCGGCCGCGCACGCGGATCGTCCATATCGGGCATGAGGAAATCGGGCCACTTTTGAGGCGCGGTATCGCGAAAGATCTTCGGTTCTACGATCGGGATGAACTGCATCCTCTTCGAGCCGACCTCGTCGCGCAGGAAACGGTAGACCTCGAGCGGGTGCTTTCCGGTCAAGCGATTGACACAGCTCAAGGTTGCAAAGTTGACCTCGTGCTTTCTGAGCAGCTTTGATGCCCGAAAGACCTTTTCGAACGTTCCCTTCCCCCCCCTGTCCTTTCGGTAGTGATCGTGGAGCTCGCGCGGACCGTCGATGCTGAGGCCCACGAGGAAGTCGTTCTCTTTCAAGAACGCACACCACTCGTCGTCGAGGAGCACGCCGTTTGTCTGCAGATCGTTCTCGCAGCGCATCCAGGAGGGAGCATACTTTTTCTCGAGCTCGATCACCTTTCGGAAAAAGTCTATCCCGAGGAGCGTTGGCTCGCCCCCCTGCCAGGAAAAGATCACCTCTTTATAATTATGACCCTCGATATACTGGCGTATGAACTCTTCGAGCATTTCATCGGACATGCGCCAGTGCAGGTCGGTCGAGAGGAGCTCTTCCTTGCTCAGGTAGTAGCAATAATCGCAGTTCAGGTTGCAGACGGGCCCGATCGGCTTCGCCATCGCGTGCATGCGAACGACGGGCTTACCCCTGAACATGCGCTGTTTCTTGGGTTTGTTTTGATCGTTCAAAGCTCCTACCTTGTCCCTAGTTTGCCGGAGGTTTTCGTTTGGCTATTCTTCGAACACGCCTGCATCGTGGAGATGCCAGAATTGCCCGGGATTCATCTTGTTTTCGAATGTCGTGCCGATTTCGCGTATCGACTCCATGCCACGAGCGATCTCTAATCCCTTCGTGATGCGGCCCGGTGTAAATATCAACCTCGTGAGGTTCAATCCATTTAGCGGCGTAAGGTCGGTGACCGGCGTTTCGCCGATATGGAGCCTCTGCAGGGCGGTGCCGATAAGAGGGCGCAGGTCCGCGACACTCGTTCTGTGGAGAGTGAGGCTTATGAGGGGACATTTCGATAAAGGTGATATATCGGAGACGGGCGTTTCGTTCAGCCAGAGAAACTCCAGTGGAACTCCTTCGAGCGGCGCCAGATCCTTGACGGCCGTTCCAAGGAGATTCAGGTTCGTGAGCGGCATACCGGCTAGGGGGGATAGATCGGTCACCAGTGTGTTGCTGAGATAGAGCCTCTCGAGCTTCAGCCCGCGAAGCGGCTCGATATCTTCGACGCCCGTATCCTCGAGGTAGAGCTCGATCAAAGGCATCCCGCGCAGGGGCTCAAGATCAGACACTGGGAGTCCCCGCAGATCAAGCTTCTCGATCTTCATCCCCTCTAATGCAGAAAGATCGGTTACACCCGAACCACTAAGCTGTAATGCCACAGGCTGTCCATCTTGAATCTCGAACATCGCCTCACCGGTATAATAGGGATTACATATCCTGATCTGCTCGTGAATCATATCCGGTGTCCATTGTTTGGCGGTGTCATCTGCGGTCGAGAGCACCGTTCTCTTGCCGGTGCGCGAGACCCCAGATGACACCGCTCCCCCGGACTCGTCATAGCGTTTCAAGCGTATCCATTTTACAGCGGAGGCAGCAGTGCTCTCTGAGTGATTCGTATCACATTTCAAAGCGATGGCACCAATCGTAGGCACCTCTTCACGACCGAAGAGCTTCTTGTAGTCCTCGAGAATATTGCGCCTGTAGGTCTTCCACTCGCCGAGCCCTTCGCTTCCCGAGCCGATCGCTATATAACAGACCTGCTTGAAACGGGGTGTGCGCCCGGTTTCCCCGATCTTCATGGACGAATCCCACACATAGCCGATCGTATGGGGCGGGGTGAACAAACCGCGGCCCTTCGTAAAGACGACGAAGAGCCGAAATGCTGCATCCTCGTTGTCCTTCTCTGTCACGTTTGTGCCAGGGGGGATCACGTCAACCCTGACACGGAACTCTATTATGGGATACGAGGCCGGATCGATACCCTCTTCGAACTTCGTCCCGATGACGGTTGTCTCGTCGTTGCTTTTCATAAAGAGTGTTTCGTCTTTGACGACGAAACGCTTAGCGCTTCCCCGCTGCTCTTTCCAGCCGTTTTCCTTGAGCCACTCTTTGATCGGAACCTCTTCTTTAGGGAAGCCGGCAACGAGCAATGTGTTGTTCGAAATCTCATCCGGTTCATTCCCCTTCTCAGGAAGAGGAGCTCCAACACGCCCCGACCCCGATGAGAAAAGTGAAATCAAAAGAAGAAACAAGATAGATGTAAAATGTTTCATGCAGCAACTTCCCGTCAGAGCGTATCGAGAAAGGAAATTTCCTTAGTAACCGGCATTTCATCCGTTGGAATGGCCAGCGGTTTCGCGTGCCATATCTCGTCATTGTACTCCCTGATCGTCCGGTCCGAAGAGAACTTCCCGCACCGGGCGACGTTGAGAATCGTCATGCGTATCCATCTCTCCCGGTCCCGGTAGGCATCGCATACACGTCTCTGGCACTCATGGTAGGCCTCGAAATCCGCCAGAACGAGATACCTGTCGTTACCGAGCAACGTTTCGACGAGCGGACCAAAGGCTCCCGGCTCATCCGGCGTAAAGAAACCGTCTCTGATAAGGTCTATCGCCTTTTTGAGAAAAGGATCTTTCGTGTAATACTCCTTCGCGTTGTATTTCGGGGCGAGCTCGCGAACTTCCTCGGCGGTCAGCCCGAAAATGAATATATTCTCATCTCCGACCTCTTCTTTTATCTCGACATTGGCGCCGTCGAGCGTGCCGATCGTGACGGCTCCGTTGAGCGCCAGTTTCATGTTGCCCGTTCCCGATGCCTCATATCCCGCCGTCGATATCTGCTCCGAAACATCGGCTGCGGGTATGATCCGTTCGGCAAGTGTCACGCTATAATTCGGCAGGAAAACGACCTTGAGCAGCTCGTTTGTTTGCGGATCGCTGTTGATCGTCTTGGCCGCGTTACAGATGAGCCGTATGACGAGCTTCGAGATGAAATAATCGGGAGCGGTCTTTCCGCCGAAGATGAAAGTCCGCGGGTGAATCGTGAAACCCTTTTCCTCCTTGAGGCGGAGCCATATGTAGATGATATGCAGAATATTGAGGAGCTGACGCTTGTACTCGTGTATCCGCTTTATCTGAACATCGAAGATTGATTGGGGATCGATATCACATCCGGTGAGCTCTTTCGTCAGGTGCGCGAGCTTTACCTTGTTGCCGGTCTTTATCTCATCGAAACGCTTTCTGAATTCAGGATCCTCCGCGAACGGTTCGATTTTCTTCAGATCCTCGAGATTCTTGATCCAATCTTTTCCGATTCCTTCTGTTATCAGTGAGGCGAGATCGGGATTTGCCGCGAGGAGCCACCGGCGGGGCGTGATGCCGTTCGTCTTGTTGTTTATCTTTCCGGGATAGATCTCTTCGAAATCGTGAAAGACATTCTCTTTAATAAGGTGTGTATGGAGCGCGGCGACGCCGTTCGTCGAATGGGAGCCGACGATAGCAAGATGCGCCATGCGAACACGCTTTGTGTCACCGCCCGCGATGATCGAGACGCGGGGAAGCCGCTCCTTGTCGCCCGGACGGCGGATCGAAACCTCGCGGAGAAAATGCTTGTTTATCTCCCGAATGATCTGCATGTGGCGGGGAAGAAGGTTTTCCAGCATGGAGACGGGCCATTCCTCGAGCGCCTCAGGAAGGATCGTATGGTTGGTGTACGCACACGTTCTCGTTGTGATATCCCATGCGCTATCCCACTCGAGACCGTGGACATCAACGAGCAGTCGCATGAGCTCTACGATTGCGAGCGCCGGGTGCGTGTCGTTCATCTGGATCGCAACCTTGTCGGGAAATACGTCGAATGTTTCGTGTCCGACGAGGTATCGGCGGATAATATCCTGGATCGAGCAGGAGACGAAGAAGTACTGCTGCTTGAGCCGAAGCTCCTGACCCTCGAAAGAGCTGTCATTCGGATAGAGCACCTTCGAGATGTTCTCGGAGATGTTCTTCTCTTCGACCGCCTTGAGGTAATCCCCGTCCTGGAAGAAGGTGAGGTCGAACTCGTTCGTCGCCCGCGCCGACCAGAGCCGGAGCGTATTGACCGTTATGTTATCGTAACCTGCTATCGGTGTGTCGTAAGCGATGCCGATGACGTCGTTCGTATCGACCCATTCGAGTCGATTATTACCGCCGGATCCTTTTTCCTCTCTTACCTTTCCGTAGAATTTGACAGTGAAACTGTATTCGGGACGCTCCAGTTCCCATGGGTTGCCGTGCTTGAGCCACTCGTCGGGACATTCGTATTGGCCGCAGTCCCTGATGATCTGTTCGAAGATACCGAACTCGTAGCGTATCCCGTATCCGTACCCCGGCAGTTCGAGCGTGGCCATCGAGTCGAGAAAACAGGCGGCGAGACGCCCGAGGCCACCGTTTCCGAGTCCAGCGTCGGGCTCCCGCTCGGAGAGTTGTTCGAGGTCGACGTTGATCCTCTCCATCGCCTTCTTCGTCTCCTCGTACATCTCGAGGTTGATGAGGTTATTGACGAGCGCCCTTCCCATCAGATACTCGGCGGAGAGATAATAGACACGCTTGACATCGTGTGTGTAGTAAAGTTGCTGCGTCTTGATCCACTGCTCGACGAGGCGATCCCGAACGGCGAGCGCAAGGGCGAAATAGATATCCCTCGGCGTCGCCGTGTACTGATCCTTCGACAGTGAATATTCCAGGTGATTCGCGAAGCTGTTCAGGATACCCGCGGCATCGTACGATTTATGGAATATACCCCACCGTTTGAATAGCTCGCTTCTCTCCATGGAACGACCTCTTTAAATTGGAATCAGCGGTGCGTCAGCCTCAGCGGCGCCTTCCACCACCGCCGCTCTTTGATCTCGTTGAACGCTGGCCGCTGCTCGACGACCTCGTGGAACGCTGCGACGACCGGTAGTCATTTGTCCGGCTGCTTCCCTTGGATCGTGACTGGGCCTGGCGATCGAGATTCGATTGCTGCTTGCTCGACTGCTGTCTCGTGGACGACTCGCGTGTCGAACGCTGGCTCGAAGAGGATTCACGCGTTTGGCGCTGCTGCGTCGATTTGTCGCGCGTGTCACGCCCCGTCGATGACCAACCGTCCTTGCTGCGCGATTCCCAACCCTGATCGGTTTTACGATGAACGTTACCGTTGCGGTCGGCATAGACATTGTTCTGGCGCGCCTGGCCGGTCTGTGTGCGGCCACCGGCGGACGCCTGGCGTTGAGAGGCCGATCTTTTGCGATCCTGCGTCTGGGCGACACCCGACTTGCGGTTCTTGTACATATTCTGATTCTGCCCGTGCCGGTATCCCGCCGCATAGCCGCGCCGGGCGCCGTGACTGTACCCGCGCCTGTATCCATGACGATACCCGTGCCGGTAACCGTAGCGGTAGCCGCCGGGCCCCCACCATCCCCGATAGCCCCCCCATCCGATTCGAACGTTGAACCAGCCGACGCTGTAACCGAACGAGAATCCCCACCCGGTCCAGGGATTCCAGTGAACGCCGAAGCCGTATGTGACGGGGCGCGGGTAATAGTGATAGCCGTACCAGGGACGGTAATAGTAGCCGGTCCCATAGACCACGCAGCCATGATAGACATATGAACAGGTGTAGCCGGGAGTGTATCCCACGTACACCACCTCGGGAGTGGAATCATAGATGTATACGTACTTGACCTGATAAACGGGATTATCGGGTGGGATTGTCTGGACCTCGTTCGGGATCTCGTCACAAACCGCCCACGGTCCCGCGGGGCCGTCCGCGATGAACCAGACGGCCTCGTCACAGCAGTAGTACCTGCTGTTTATCAGAAGCACCGATTTGTCCGTGTTGACGGCGTACTTCATTTCTGTTTCGCCGACCTGCTCGAATTTCGGATCTCCGTCGTATGTGACCTCGACCTTTGCCTCACTGCGATTGACGACCGCCGTCTGCGGGATCTCGTTTTCGAGGACCGCTTCCTTCGCCTCCTGCGTGCCGGCGACACTGACACGGACATTTCCCATATCCGATTCAGCAGGGATATTCGCAAAATCTTCCGGTACCTCATCGTGCGGTATGAAGATCCACGGTCCCTTCTCGAGCGAGCTCGACCGGTACCAGCGTCCCGCAAGCAAAACGAAGTATGTCTGTGTATTTATATCCATCAAGACATCACTATCCGTGTTGCTCATATAGAGCAAACCGGTCTCGTTGATCGGCTGGTACGAGGGGACTCCGTCGGAGACGATAAGCTCTGCGGGCACAGTACTGACGACGATCTTCGGAGGTGTGCTCGGTGTTTCCTGCTCTTCCACTTCTTCTTCCTCGGCTTCCACTCCCTCCGCTTCCATCTGCTCTTTCATCTGGGCCGCCATCTGCTCCTCGCTCTGCTTTGCGATCTCGACCGCTTCCTTTGGAGGATTATCATCCAACTTCCAGTCCCCCGTCACTTCGCGGGACGAATACCACCAGTCTTCACCCTTAAGGTAATACGTTTTTTTCGACGCATCATAGACGATAAAGAACGGCGTATTCACTATGTACTTGAGCTTCGTATTCTCGATTTCTTTCAGGATGGGGTCCCCGTCGATAATAACGAGTACCGCCGGTTCATCCATGTAAATAATCTTCGGTGGATCGTTGTTCAGCTTCGCGGAAGCCTCCTTTTCCTTCGCAACGAGGTCGAGCCCCGCGATCAGGCGGTCGAGAGAGATGGTCAGATCCCACTTCGGCACCTCGGTCTCAACGATTCTCGTGAATGCATCGAGATCCTCCTGGCTCGCCTCGGGGAACTTGACTGCCGTCACGGTGAGATCGACGAGTGTCACAAGCCGCTCGTCACGGTCGGTTTCCATCCGTGACGTGAACCAGAAGGCGCCGAAAACGGGATCTTCGAGTTCGGGCGTTGTAACCGACACCGCCGCGAGCGCCTCGAGCATATTGTTCTCGTAAGATTCGATCTGCGGCTGGTAAATCACGATTCTCGCATTATCCGTATCGATGTAGCGCGGCCAATCGAGTGCCATTTCCTCAGTCGCCTCCCCCTTCTGGACTTCTATAGCGTAAGCGCCCGATAACGCAATAAAAACGAATAAAGCGATTAAGACGAATTTCATCGAAATAGTCTTTAATGCCTCGTACATGATTTCACCCTCCCGTGGAGCGCTGGTTAATAGATCTTGAATTCAACTATATTGTATTCTCAATCATTATCATGATTAATTTCCATGCAGTCAATGCTATTAATCCATGATACATATGTATACACATCGAGCCGGTCCGTGTTCGATCGATCGCTCACGATGCCGGCTCGATATTGCTATGCAAAGTCGCTCTTTGATTTATATAGATCTACTTCACTTCGAAGAACTTGCTCTTGTCCACGCCGCAGATCGGACACTTGTCCGGCGGCTCCCCTTTCACGGTATTGCCGCAGACCGGGCAGACAAAGATCGGCGTCTCAGTCAGGTCGCCCCCTCCCTTGACAGCGTCGAGCGCCTCCCGGTAGAGACCGTGGTGGATTTCCTCTACTGCGAGCGCTGCCTTGAACGACATAACCGCTGCTGCATTATTCTCCGCTTCCGCCTCCGAGAGGAACTTCGGGTACATTTCCTGGAACTCGAAGCCCTCCCCTTCGATCGCCGCCTCGAGATTCACTGCCGTCTCCTTTACACCACCCAAAACACGAAGGTGTGCATGCGCGTGAACCGTTTCAGCCTCGGCCGCGGCGCGAAAGAGCTTCGCCACCTGCGGGTACCCATCCACTTCCGCCTTCTTCGCGAAGGCGAGGTATTTTCTGTTTGCCTGGCTCTCGCCGGCGAACGCCTCTTTTAGATTATCGGTTGTTGCCACTCCTGATTCCCCCTTTCAAGAATCTTTGATTTGGACCTGATGGTCGCTCTCAATTCATAACGATTAGTACATAGCAATTTATTCAAATTAGCTGGCCGAGTCAATATAATATAAGGAGATTCCTATTTAATTTTCAATCCAAGCGACAATGTCGTCCCCCAGTCATTCGTCGCACCTCCACCCCCTGACGGGGCACTGTCATAATTGTCGTAAACATTTAAGCTTATGGTGAAATCCTTGAAGATCTCGTAGGCGAGCCTTGCTTCGAAATCCAATCGCCAGCGCTTCGCTATGGTGAGACTCGGATATGCATACAGTGAGGTGCTTAAATCAAACTCGGGAGTTTCGAAATTGAACCAGTCATACCCGAGAGCCATTACCCCTTCCAAATTATCCGATCTTTTCTCAGCCCCGGCAAACCACTCTATATTGGCGACGAGCCCGAGATAGGCGGTGAAGAGCTTGTTGTTGGTTTGAACGAGATACCGGCCCGCGCCGCCGCCGAGCAGAATACGGAGATCGAGATTCAGCTCGCTGTTCTCTTCGAAGTTCGTATTCGCCCGCCCGAAATAGCGGGCGGCGAAAAAGCGATTGAATGACAAACCTATCGAATTTCGCGTCGTTGCGACCTCCTTTTTCCGCAAGTTGTAGTAGGAGCTGATATCCAGCGTCGTCAGATTTTTCACCGTGCGGTAATCCAACTTTGATTTCAGGGTCAATGTAGCATCATCGCTCGTCTTAACATAACTGAAACCGAGATCGACGTACCCTTTGAGCTGCTCGAGAAACGACGATCTGAGAGGTGTGATGTGCACGACCCAGCTCATATCGAGGTACCCTCTCGCACCGACACCGGAGACGATCATCCTGCCGTCCTCGTCGGTCGATAAAATGCGGCCGAAAAACTTCTGACCAGATGCGAGCTCGATTTCGAAGCTGTCCCTGCTCGATATCCGGGCGATCTTCTTCCATTCGATATAAATGGTCCCCATGTCGTCGGTGGAATACTCGAGCTTACCGCGGTCGAGCTTCTTGATCTCACCAGTTATCTTGTTACCATTTATGAGAACGACCATATCTGTCTTGGCGGCGGCTGCGGGAGAAATATCACATAGCAGTAATAATATCGTGCAGGCGCATAACGCGGCGATTCGCGGAAGACGCACCTTCTTGAATGAACAGCTTTGACGTATTGCAGAAATTCGGAATCTATTAATCACACGCAGCATTGCCACTTCCGATTGTTACTCGTTGCTCCTGTTATCCTTCGACGAGAGCAGCCACTTGATTTGAAGCCGAAATACGAGATCGTCGATCTTGAATGTATCATCGGCTCCGGAGCGAGAGCGTTGAAATATGAAATGAAACTCGAGCGTCCAGAAATTCTTGAATACATAACCGAGACCGGTATCGAACCTCATTTCTGCGGGATGATAATCATACACTTCGTCGCCGATGTCCCAGAACCATTCCGCTTTCAATGGAACAAAGAAAAAGTTTTCCTTTACACCCCGCTTTAGCGGCAGATTGGTAGCGATCTGATAGCGAAACCGAAGATTGAATTCCCATTCTTTGTCATCAATAAAATAGTAAAACCGCTCCTCGAGGCGGAATTTGCTCTGGAGACTCAGGAGCTCAAAATTAGGCCATCGAACCACGAAAGCCTGAAATGGCCGAATTTCCAACCTGTTGGATTGATATTCATAAGAGGTGTAGAAAACGCCGACACCACCCTGTGCCTCGTACTGCTTGTTGATATGGTACCGCACCGAGGGGCGGCCGTATAACCGCCATGCGTTGGTGTCATAGTCTACGATGCGATACCCATAGTCACCGTAGAACTCCGCCTTGTTGTTGATATACCAGTGTCTGTTCAGATCGATCCAGAACTGATAGCTCTTTGCGTCACCCGCGACCGACGGGCGGGCGAAACCCGCTGCGAATGTGGCGGCTACACAGACTATTAGCAGTGCTTTCCAAACACGATTCATGATTATAAAAGTCTATGTAATCGTATGCTAATTGTCAATACTATGTGGAGTTTCCCCAATAATCCAGGGATCGAACCGGCATATCTGTGACTCATGCACGGTCAATCGTTTTGTATCAAGAAACGGCCTCCTAAATCCCTCCAAAAGCCTCTTTATCCCATCCGCCAACGCATAACGCGGCAAATCGAATCGATGAGTTTTCTGCCATCAATTGAAGTATCACGCGCTTGATATTTCTTCGATTCTTTTTTCACCGACGCACGCATACCCTCTCTATTACGATAAAGGTAAAAAATTAGTTAATTTCTTTCTTGACAGGTATTTAGAAAATATCGAGTGGTTTGCAGTGGTCGCTCATTTTCATACCCCCCAGACGGTCATACATTCCCTCTTCGTGCCTTTCTCACACCTTCTGACATCTTTTGGCCCCATGCTCCCTTCGATGTCACTGTGGCTATTTATGGGGCAAAAAAAGCCAGAAAAAAAGCTGTGGTATACTACTTATGGTTGTAATTCTCATGGGGGGACTTGCAAAAAATTCAAGCTCGGAGGATGTGCGGTGATGAGAATTTCTAAATCCCTTAAAACTCTCTCAAACAACGAACTGGTCAGAAGGCTCGAGCGGCTCAGCGGCACGGAGCGTGAGTTGCTTGTACAGATGCTTCGCTACCTCGTCGAGGTGGAGCGCAGAGAGCTCTACCTCGGGAGAGGGTACAGTTCGCTCCATGAGTTCTGCACGGGGCATCTGAAATACTCTGGAGCTGCCGCGAGCAGGCGTATCACCGCCGCGCGGTGTCTCAGGCGCTATCGCTGTGTTGCGGGTATGTTGCTACGGGGAGAGATCAATCTCAGTGTTTTCTCGCTTGTTGCCGATATGCTCACCCCTGAAAACCACCGGGAGGTGCTCTCACGTATCAAGGGCAGGTCGTACCGGGATGTGCAGCGGTTGGTGGCGCGGCATAATCCGAAGCAGGCGGTCAGGGACCGTGTGAAGCCGATATATATTAGAACGGAGCTGAAGATTACCGGGGACAGTGGCAATGGTGGGGCTAGTAGGGGGACACTCAGTAGCAAAGATGAAGGGGGCAATGGGGGCCTTCGAGGGGGTGGGGGAAAATCCACTTCCGGCGTCGGAAGAGCCGGGTGTTTAGAATCAACGGGTTACGGCGATATTTTTGGTACTGGTGAAAAGAGTGGGCAGACGGATGTGGTTTTCGAAGAGAAGTATGAGCTCAAATTTGCCGTAAATGCCGGATTGATGGAGAAGATCGATCGTGTCAGGGCGATACTGTCGACGAAGCGGGGAAAGCCTCGCGATTTCGAGAGCCTCTTCGAGCATGTTATCGACGAGTTCCTCGACCGTCACAGCCCCGAGGGTAGAATGAAGAGACGGGCGGAGAGAGGTGCGAACGCGAACAAGAAAACACAAGGTGGGGCAGTAAAGTCTCAGAAGGGAGAAGATTCGCAAAAGGAAACGATTGGCAAGACGAAGAAAAGAGCTAACTCCAAACGATCACGCTACATACCGCAAGCTGCCAAAGACGATGTGTATCTGCGCGACGGGGGGCGATGTACGCATGTCGGCACGAATGGGAAGCGCTGTGTTAAACGAGATAACCTGCAAATAGATCATATCGTCCCCTACGCGAAGGGCGGGAGGAATACGATAGAAAATTTGAGATTATTATGTCCGGGACATAACCGGCTCGCGGCAAAAAAAGAGTTCGGAACAGAGCACATGAATCAGTATAGACGGCAAGAGTGAATCGCATTGGACGTGGCTGTCTTTCAATTTTACCGAAGAGAATGATAGTACACAAATAGCTCGGGTGCTCTCATGTCAAAAGCTCAACCAATTTTTCACCATTAAATA
>CBDUQN010000088.1:0-12870 GCA_965369375.1 uncultured bacterium
CCAGGGAAACACAAAGAATCCCAGGGATCTCTACCACCTTAAACAAGGGAGAAAATAGTCTTGACAATGGGGTCCACTTCCGAGTACAGAGGGTATTTCGCAAACAAATATATAATGAACTACGGGGACCGGTATGATTATGCAGCGGGTATCCGGGCTGTGAGAGAAGGAGGTTGGGGCAATGCTCAAGGGGCTTTACGTGGCAATGGTGACCCCGTTCAAGGAGGACGGGAGCCTCAATGAGGAGAAACTGAGAGAGCTCGTCAGGTTCCACGCGGAGAGCGGAACGAACGGCCTCGTTCCTTGTGCGACAACGAGTGAAAATCCCGCGTTCACGTGGGAAGAGCACTTCAGGATCATCGAGATCGTCGTAGAGGAAACGGCGGGCAGATTACAGGTCATCGCGGGATGCGGGACGAACTCGACGAGCCGATCGCTGGAGAACGTCAAGGAGGCGAAGAAATTCGGCGCCGACGGGGCCATGGTCGTTACACCATACTACAACAAACCGACGCCGGAGGGACTGTACGCCCACTTCATGAAACTCGCCGACGAGGGCGGCCTCCCGCTGATGCTCTATAACGTGCCGGGAAGAACCGGCACCAATATGCAGCCCTCGACCGTCGCGCGGCTCGCCGGGCACGAAAATATCGTCGCGATAAAGGAAGCGAGCGGCAGTCTCGAGCAGATGTCCGAAATCGTTCTGCTCTGCGGAGAGCGCATCACGCTGCTGTCCGGTGACGACGGCATGACACTCGGCATCCTCGCAATCGGCGGGAAGGGTGTCGTGAGTGTCGTCGGCAACATCGTCCCGAGGGATGTTCTTTCCATGATTAATGCATTCGAGAAGGGGAATCTCGATGAGGCGCGCACGTGGCATTACAAACTCCTGCCTCTCTGCAAGGCCATGTTCATAGAAACGAATCCGATGCCGGTCAAGGAAGCTATGAATATACTCGACATGGAAGTCGGAGACGTTCGTCTCCCTCTCGTCAGGATGAAGCCTGAGAACCGAGAGAGGCTGGGCCGGGCCCTCGCCGATTACGGATTGATACAAAAACCCAAGCCGGTTAATGTATAGAACGCGATCGCAGTAGCTTCTCCGCGGGACTCGGGCAGCGAAAATCATGATATAGGGTATTCCACGGAAGGGAGTTTCGAGAATAAAATCATGAAAAAGGTAATACTGTGCGGGGCGCTCGGAAAAATGGGAAGCACGGTTGCCGAGGAGATTGCGGGTGATCCCGGTCTCGAGCTTATTGCCGCAGTCGAAGCGCCCGGTCACGACGGGCTCGGGCGCACCATCGCCGGCGCCAAGGTTATCCCCGACCTCGCCAGCATGCTCCCGCAGTGCGATGTCGTCGTCGATTTCACGACGCCGCTAGCGTCACTGTCGAACATCCTCGCGAGCGCCGAGGCGGGAAAGCCTGCCGTTGTCGGTACAACCGGTTTCACTGCGGAGCAGTTCTCCGTCGCCCAGCGGGCGGGAGACAAGATACCGCTCATCATCAGCCCGAACATGTCTATCGGTGTCAACCTCATGTTCAAGATCGTCCGGGACGTCACACAGGCGCTGCCGGACTTCGATGCCGAGATAGTCGAGATTCATCATGACAAGAAAAAGGATTCACCGAGCGGCACGGCGAGACGTATCGCCGCAGTCATAGAGTCTGTAAGGCCGAGTTCGGAACGGATTCACGGGAGAGAGGGAATCACCGGCCCCCGAAAGCGCCATGAGATCGGTCTGCACTCGCTCCGGGGCGGGGATGTCGTCGGTGAGCATACCGTAATTTTCGCCGGGGAGGGGGAACGTTTCGAGATCACGCACCGGGCGCATTCGAGAAAGACGTTCGCCCGCGGAACGCTCCGGGCGATACATTTCATCATCGGCCGGAAACCCGGTCTCTACACCATGTCCAACGTTCTCGGGCTGTAACACAGCGCCTAGAGATTGAAACACACCACACGCGGCTCCGTCATCTCCTGCAGCGCGAACTTTATACCCTCGCGGCCGAGGCCGCTGTTCTTTACTCCTCCGAACGGCATCATATCGATCCGGTAATCCGAACTGTCATTGATGATGACACCGCCGACATCGAGCTCGTATGCGGCTTTGAACGCCTTGTTGATATCCTGCGTGAAGATACCTGCGTGAAGCCCGAAGTTCACGTCATTCGCCCTTTCAATCGCCTCATCGAGATCCTTTACCGGATAGAGGTTCACCGTCGGAGCGAAGACCTCTTCCTTGTCGATGGTGCACCCGGGCGGCACGTTGGCGAGAACGGTCGGATCGTAAATAGTGCCTTTGCGCTTCCCGCCGGTAAGAACTTTCGCGCCCTTCTTTACCGCATCGTTGACCCAGCGCTCGATACGCTTCGCCTCAACCTCATTGATCATAGGTCCCATATCACAATCCTCATCGAGCTTCGGGCCGACCTTGTACTTGCGTGTGCGTGCGACGAAGAGCGTTTCGAACCGCTTGTAAATGCCCTCTTCGATATAGAGGCGCTGTACGCCGATGCAATTCTGACCGGCGGCCCAGAAAGCGCCCGAAACGCTGCTCTCTACCGCGTTGTTAAGATCGCAGTCAGCGCAAACAATAACGGGTGTGTTCGAGCCGAGCTCCATTCCGACCTTCTTGATTCCCACCTTCTTCATGATCCGCTCACCGGCCACAACGCCGCCGGTGAAACTGACCATTCGGATCCGCGGATCCGATACGAGGGCTTCGCCGATCTTCGAACCGTGTCCCGTCACAACATTGAGAATGTTCTTGGGCAGTCCCGCTTGCATCAACGCCTTTGCGAGCTTGAGGCCGGACAGCGGCGTAACGGTTGCGGGCTTCAGCACGACTGCGTTTCCGCCGGCGATGGCGGGCCCGACCTTGTGGGCGACAAGATTGAGGGGATCGTTGAAGGGAGTAATCGCCGCAATGACCCCTATCGGAAAGCGGAAGTAGTAACCGATCCGGTTCTCCGAGCCGGGCATTGAATCGAAGGGAATCGTCTCGCCGGCGATACGGCGGGCCTCCTCCGCCGAGATCAGCATCGTCTGCACCGCGCGGGCGACCTCTTTGCGCGCCTCGCGGATAGTCTTGCTTCCTTCCTGCGCGATCGTCACTGCGAAATCCTCCGCATCCCCATCGATGATATCGGCGGCCTTGCGGAGAATCGTGATGCGTTCGTGAACGGGCAGTTTCCGGTTTACCTCATACCCCTTCACCGCCGCCTTTATTGCCGCATCAACGTCCTTCGCCGTTCCGCTCGGCACGGTATCGATGAGGGAATCGTCGAACGGATCCCTCACCTCGATTTTTTCCTTCCTGTCAACCCACTTGCCTTCAATCAGCATCTTCATCGACAACCGTCCTTTCCTCTATTATTACATCTTCAAAGCGCCAGCCGCGTGATCAACAACGCAACCGATCAGGACCGCTTCTTTGATTCTATGTCATCGTGTGGATCGCCAGGAGATCGACGAGAAGCGAGAAACCCGTTTCGATCCTGCCTGCGCCCGCGCCGACGATCGTAACTTCGCCCATGAGATCCGTCACGAAGGTAAGGGCGTTTGTGGCGCCGCCGACCGACGCGAGAGGATCGGTAAGCGCGAGTTTTTCGGGTTTTACCGATGCGCGGATTTTTCCGTCGTCGCGCGTCACTTTTCCGATCAGCTTCCAGCGCTTGCCTTCCTTCTTCGCCGATTCGATATCTTCGAGCTTGATTCCCGTGATGCCGGTTCTGTCGACATCGGCAACGCCGATGTCGGCGCCCATTACGCTCTTTGCAAGGATCACGACCTTTGCCAGCGCATCCCATCCCTCGACATCTGCATCAGGCTTCGCCTCGGCGTATCCGAGCTCCTGTGCCTCCTTGAGAGCATCCTCATAACTCTTGCCGAGCTCCATGTTCGTGAGAATGAAATTTGTCGTGCCGTTGAGTATGCCGCGAATCTCCATCACGTTGTTCCCTGCAAGACATATCTGGGAGAGGTTAAGCGCCGGCGTGCCACTGAGCACCGTTCCCTCGTAGCGGAACTGAACTCCCTTCTTCCGTGCAAGCTCGGCGATCTCGGTGAAAAAGAGGGTCGTTGGGCCCTTGTTCGTCGTAACGAGGTGCTTGCCCGCCTCGAGCGCCTCCTTGAAGTGGCTGTAAGCGGGCTCCCCGTCCTCGATATTGGTATACGTCGCCTCGATTATGATATCGGCGTTCGTCTCCCTGATTGTGGTCAGCGCGTCCATACCCGTCTGCGCCCCGGGATATTCAGAGATCTTGTCTTGTGCGGCGAGCTCGAGGAGTTTCGCCGGATCGAGACCGTCGGACTTGTATGCGGCCCCCTTTTTGAAATCACTCACCGCTACTATCGAGTACTCGAAGCCGTATGCTTTTTCGAGCTCGTCTCTCTTTTTCGAGAGGATTTCCGCGAGACCCTGCCCAACGACACCAAACCCTATGAATGCGAGCCGATACATTCGTTTCCTCCTTTATAATTTCCGATCTACGATAACGTTACCTATCTATCCATCGCGGCGCACAACCATTACACGGCGTTAAGCGCCCCGTCGAGATCCTCCTTCAGATCCTCGGGATCCTCGATCCCCGCCGAATAACGGATTAAGTTGTCCGGAACACCGGCCTTTGCCCGCTCCTCCGGTCCGAGCTGCCAGTGCGTCGTCGCGGCGGGCTGGATGGCGACGGTCTGCGAAGAACCGAGGTGTGTCGTATGAACGGCGATGCTCAGGTTGTCTATGACCTTCCTCGTCGCCTCGAGTCCGCCTTTGACGTTGAAGCTCATCATCGATGAGTAGTCGCTCATTGTCTTCTTCGCCGCCTCGTGCTGCGGATGAGAGGGAAGACCTGGATAGCTCACCGATTCTATCTTCGGGTGTTTCTCGAGGAACTTTGCGATGTCCATCGCGTTGTCCGAATGCTTCTTCATACGGAGCGAAAGGCTCTCGAGGCCCAGAAGACAGAGCCACGAGTTGAACGGCGAGAGCGACGGACCGATATTCCGGTATCCGACATGCCGTATGTGATCCATGAACTCCTTTTTGCCGACGATCACGCCCGAGAGACTCGTCCCGTTCCCGCTGATATACTTCGTCGCGGAGTGTATAACGATATCGGCTCCCATCTCTATCGGCCTCATGAGCGCCGGTGTGCAGATCGTGTTGTCCACCATGAGCGGTATCCCCTTCGCTTTGGAGAGCTCCACGATTGCCGGGATGTCGGCGACGAAAAGATTCGGATTGCTCGGTGATTCGACATGGAGGAGCTTGGTCTTCGGCGTTATGGCTTTTTCCCAGCTCTCCATCTTGTCCGGTTCCTCGACCCAGTTTACCTTGATACCCATACGAGGTGATGACGTCGAAAAGAGCTGTTGCGTGCCGCCGTAGACACGTATCGAGGATGTGACCTCCTCGCCCGCTACTACGAGATGGTGCATCACCATAAAGACGGCGGCCATCCCGGACGCCGTTGCGAGAGCCGCCTCGCCGCTTTCTAGCATCGCCATCCTTTTTTCGAAGATATCGTTCGTCGGGTTGTTGATCCGTCCGTAGGCGAATCCCTCGATCTTGTGGCTATAGAGATCGGCCGCCCATTCGGCTGATTCGTAGGGGAAAACGGCGCTCTGTATGATCGGCGGCGCCATGGTGCGGTACCGGAGCTGCTCTTCCCAGCCGAAGCCCCCCTTCACCGAAATCGTATCGAACCGTAGTTTTGACATCTGTCCTACCTCCCTTTCGGTTTGTTACTGCCTTTGTCATCATTCGACCGCTGTTCGTTCCGCCCGGCATTTCTCTCCTCGCTTTCACCCTGCCCCGCAAACGGGAGGGCCGTATCGCGTTTCAGCGTCGAGAGGACAAACATCGTCTTGACCTTGTCTATCCCCTCTATCTTCGTCAACGTGTCGAGGAGAAAGCGCTCATAGTCATCGATGTCGCGTGAATAGATTTTCAAGAGATAGTCCTCGATTCCGGCGATATGGTAACACTCGAGGACCTTGCCGCATTCAGAGACAAATCTGTGAAAGTTCTCTATCGAATCCTTCTGATGAAGGTTGAGGGAAACGGCGACGAATGCAACCGTGCCCAATCCGACCTTCTTGTTGTCGACGAGCGCGACGTAGCGCTCGATGATCCCCCGCTCCTCGAGTTTACGCACCCTTTCGAGCACCGCCGGAGGGCTCAAGCCGATCTCGGCGGCAAGTTGCACATTCGGTATACGCCCCTGCCGCTGCAGTATCTCGAGGATCTGGCTGTCTACACGATGTATACTTCCGTTGAGCGCAGCCAAAACCACCCCTCTGTTATTGATTTATTAAACATATGCTTGAAACCGCTGAACAATTTAAAGCAAATAGGCTTTTTGTCAATCTTTATTCCGCGTTTTTCGTAAAATCAACAAATTATTTACCAGTAAGAGCGCAGTCAGAAGGATACCAGGTCAGCGGACGGATGGATTGCTGCCGGGAGGATATCACTGCGGTGGAGGGCCGGATTGCAGATTGAGGAACGTTACGCCATGGGGACGGCCCGACTACGGCGTAACTGATTTAATCGAAGGAGATTCTGGTATCAAAAGGCCGGGCACTCGCAAGAGGCAATTGTGATAACAGGCTAAAATGAATCCGTATACTCGTTATAAAAGAAATTTTTTTATCACTTCATCCACGGACTCACATCCGCGGATTTACGGTGGTTTAAGCAAATATAGAGTAACCGGGCCGCACCAACCACCTTCGAGGCGCTGTAGAAAAACTTGACAAGGATTTGTATTCTTATGCAATTTGAACATTAATTGTCCATCAGGAGGCCGGCATGATCACCTCTATCTCGTGGATTACTGAAATCTTGTAGAATTCGCTTCAACATATAATTAATTATAATTTGATGTCTCGCTAAAGTGTTCATCTTGCCTATGACGTGATCCCCAAGCCGAATCCAGGTTATGAGTTATACGCTGACCACGTAAAAGGGGTTTTCTTATGCCCATTGCCGAATTCGGACCGAATTCAGACAACCGAATTCAGACAAATGACTAGATTTTTTGTCAAATTTGGTGTACAATACCCCTCAATATCAAAACTTCAGGAGATTCTAAGATGCTAAGCCTTTGCGCTGAGGGGACTCAACGGCTCACCCACCCGCATCCGGATGTGTCTGATCCAGCTTCCACCCAGACCCACCCTCCTGTCTCGATCCTCTGCGCTTGGCGCCCGATATCGGAGACCAATAAAACCACCAACCGTCCGTTCATCAAAAATGGAGGCAGACATGAACAGCCAGAAATGTAACTCAATATCTTCTTTTGTTGGATTACTGTTGATCGCGATGGTTTTCGCGACCATGATGCCGACCGACGCCCAGGCCCAGGGGCCGGTGATCGACGTCTGGTACGGCCTCAACCAGTCTTTTGGCCACCTGGGGGCTTCTCAACCGTGGGCAAATATCCTGGGTAACGTTTCTGATCCTGACGGCGTCGCCTCGCTGGTCTACACCTTGAACGGCGGGCCGCAGGTTTCGCTCACAATCGGTCCCGACGGCCGGCGGCTTCAATCGTCGGGGGATTTCAACGTCGACCTGGCGATCGCCGATCTGGTCGCCGGGAACAACCAGGTCGTCATCACGGCGACCGACAACGCGGTTCCCTCGAATCAGACTGTAACGACGGTGACCGTCAATTACACGAGCGGAGTGTCGGCGACTCTGCCAACGACCGTGACGTGGAGCGACGCGACGAATATAGAAGACGAGGCACAGGTTGTCGACGGCCTGTGGGCGCTCGAGGCACCGAGCCGGGTGCGCACGTCTATCATCGGCTATGACCGCTTGATTTCGATCGGTGAGACGTCGTGGACCGACTACGAAATAAAAGTACCCATCACCATCCACAGCACGTCTGGCAGCTTCGGTGCCGGCATTTTGCTCCGTTGGAACGGCCACACGGACAACCCCATTGCCGGCACGCAGCCCAAGTCGGGATACCTTCCGTTGGGGGCCATCTGCTGGTACCGTTCCGGCCGCATCGAGATCTACGGTAACAACGGAGACATTCTGGGCACCGACAGCAGAACGTTGACGCTCGGTACTGAATACTGGTTCCAAGCACGCGTGGAAACGATACCGGGCGTGGGCGGAAGGTACAGCTTCAAGGTGTGGGAGGTAGGCCAACCCGAACCACCGGCGTGGGACATCGTCGGCCAGGAAGAGTTGTCGGATCCGCAAAACGGATCCATGATGCTCATCAGCCACTACGCCGATGCCAGTTACGGTGACGTGGTGGTGACCGACGTGCCGATTTCGATCGGCAACATCGGGGTCACGATGGGTGCGGGCTACACCGAAGCAACCGTATCTTGGACGACGAACGTCGACAGCGACGGCAGTGTCGAATACGGCCCGACCGCGGCGTACGAGTACGGCACGGTGACGGATCCGACGATCGGGACCAGTCACAGCGTCGTTTTGACCGGTCTGACGCCGGACAACACCTATCACTACCAGATCACCGCCACCGACCTCTCCGCCAATTCCACCAGCACGGGCGACCTGACGTTCGTCACCGCTACATCCTCGATCGTGTCGGACGACTTCAGCTCGCCTACACTGAATACGGCGGTGTGGACGTTCGAAGATCCGCTCGCCGACGGCGGCACCTATACGCTGACGGGCACGAACACCCCCGATGCGTGGGTGAACATCTCCGTCCCTTCGGGTACACCCCATGAGGTGTGGGACAATGGCATCGAGGTGCCGCATATTTGGCAGGCGGCGAACGACGTTGATTTCGAGGTCGAGGTCAAGATCGAGTCGTCGGTGAATCTGCAATTTCAGGAACAGGGCATCTTTGTCAAACAGGACAGCGGCGATTACATGCGCTTTGAGTTCTACAGCACGTCTTCAGAAACCAGAATCATCGCAGCGACATTCGAGTCGATGACCCCGGAAATACGAATCAACACCCAGATCACCACGACGGGTGTGGCACCGCTATACATGCGGGTCAAACGTCAAGGCAATCAGTGGACGCAAACATACTCATACGACGGCTCGACTTGGGTGAACGGGGCGATTTTCACTCACCCGATCAACGTAACCGCGGTCGGAATATACAGCGGTAACGCCGGCGGCAATCCGGCCCACACCGCGTCGTTCGACTACTTTTTCAACACCGACTCGCTTGTCGTGCCCGAAGATCCGTCGCTGCCATGGAGCATCAGCGACGTGCAGGCCACCACGACCGATACGGAGGCGACCATTACGTGGACGACGAACGAGTTCACCAACAGCAGCGTAGCATACGGCCCCACGACGGCATACGAGGACGGCAGCGTGTCCGATCCGGCGTACGTCGAAGGATCACAGCATCACGTTGACCGGGCTTACTCCGAATTCCACGTACCACTACCAGGTGACCTCCGAGGACATGAGTGCCAACTCGATCAGTTCCGGGGACTACACATTCACTACGACGGGACCCGACGCTTCGGGCATCGTGTCGGATGACTTCAACTCGAGCACCCTCAACACGTCGTTGTGGGAATTCGTCGATCCGCTATTCGACGCCACGCTCACGATGACGGGTGCCGGCACCCCCGATGCCTGGGTGAACATGTCGGTCCCCGCTGGAGTGGAGCACCAGATCTTTACGGGCGGCATCGAGGCGGCGCACCTGCTGCAGACCGCCAACAATACCGATTTCGAGGTAGAGGCGAAGTTCGAGTCACCGGTCACGCTCCAGTATCAGGAACAAGGCATCGTCGTCAAACAGGATGACGACAACTATCTGCGGCTGGAGTTCTTCGGTACCACGACGGCAACCGTGCTGTACGCAAGAGGATTCACACCGACGACCTCGCCGACTTATATCAACGCCTCTATCGGTTCGAATGGTGCTATGCCGCTGTACATGCGGGTCAAACGCCAGGGCGACCAGTGGACGATTTCGTGCTCGTTCGACGGGCAAAACTGGACCGCTCAACCCCCGTTTTCCCACACGATGGTGGTTACCAAAATCGGACCGTATTCGGGAAACGGGATCGGCGCGTCGTCTCCAGAACACACGACGTCGGTAGACTATTTCTTCAACACCGCTTCTCCGATCGATCCCGAGGACGGACCAATTGGCCCGTTGACGCCCGAGATCAGCGTCGTTCCGGCGGCGGATACCACTAACTGCTCGGGCAGCCCGACATTCCAATTCTATATCGACTACGGCGGCACGACCGAGATTCGCGGCTTCGACGTGACCTTCACCGTCGATTCGGCCGTCGTAACGGTGAACAACGTCTTCACCGATTTCGACGAAGGGACGTACCTGAGCTCCTTTGGCTCTACCGCCTTCTACGCGTTGGACATTGGCGCGGGCACATACGTCGCCATCGGCGCGATATTGGGAGGTACGACGGGTGCGACCGGCTCGGGCGACCTGTTCGATGTCGTGTTTACGACCGTGGGCGGCGGCACCAGCGCGATCATAATAACGAACGTCGAGTTGCGCGATCCCGACAACGTTCCGATCGCCGCCGACTGGACGGACGGGTCTATCCTGGTCGACTGCACGCCGCCGACAATGGAGCCGATCGTGGAAGCCGAGGGACAGTGGTACAACACGGCGCCGTCGTTTAGCAACTTCGGCTTCGACGATGACGTCGCACTCGACACCGGCGAGTACCAGATCGACTCCGACGGCTTGATCGCGATCTTCACCGACCACAACCTCCCCGAGTACAACGATGACGGCTGGACGCTTCCGGGATTCGCCGCGCTATCGGAAGGCTCGCACACCGTGTACTTCCGCGTCTCCGACATGGCGGGCAACCAGAACGGTGAGGGCACACCCGACACGTACAGCTGGCAGTTCTACAAGGACACCACGCCGCCGTCGCCGCCCACCGACTTTGCCGCCATGCCGGGGCACAACAAGACTCATCTGACGTGGACCAACCCGACAGGAGACGCTACGTGGGTGGGCGTGGAGATCCGGCGTGGGAGCTGGCGCGACTACCCGCAGTACACGGGAGCGGGGCCGGACTACCCGGCGGACGAGACGGAGGGCACGTTCGTGGTGCAGACGAGCGGTTCGTCCCACGACGACGATCCCCTCCTGCCGCTCGCCACACCGAGGGATATTTACTACTACTCGGCGTTCTCTTACGACCTCGCGGGCAATTATGCGTCATACGCCGCCGGCGCCTCCGACCGGACGACCAACTACTGGCTGGGCGACATCGATTCGACCGGCACCGTCGAATCAGAAGATCTTGTCATCTTCTCCGGCACATACGCGAGCGCCGAAGGCGGCCCCGGTTTCATTCCCGAAGCCGACTTCGGCCCGAGCGACGACAACTCGCGCTTCGGTATCCCGCTGCCCGACGATATCGTTGAATTCGAAGACCTCATGATCTTCTCGATGAACTACGGCAACGTGACTCCGGTGGGTGTGAGCGGCCAGCATTTAGCCGAGCGGCAGGAACCGCTGGCTGAGCAGGTCGCGTTTCGCTTCGAACAGGCGCAGACGCGCAATCCCGACGGCACGGTGGAAATATCCATCATACTCGACAACGGCGCGACCGTGCTCAAGGGCATGCGTCTGACGGTCGACTACGGCGTGCGCAACCAGCTGATCCGCGTGGACCAGGGATCGCTGCTGCGTAGCAACGACGGGATTTTCCTGGGCAGACTGCCGGCCGAACCCGGGCGGGTCCACGTGGACATCGCCGCGCTGGGCATTGGCCGGGCACTCGAGGGATCGGGCGAGGTGGCACGTCTCGTCGTCCGACCGGGCGAGGGGGAGGCGGTGAGCGTGAGGCTGGCTGAGGCCGACCTGCGCGACGTCAACAACGAACGCGACGTGATCGAGACGACGGATGCCGCCGAAACGTTCGTGCCGACGGCATCGTCGCTCCATCAGAACCGGCCGAACCCATTCAATCCCGTCACGATGATCTGTTACGATGTCGCGACACCGGGCGTAGTGTCGATCCGGATCTACAACGTCTCCGGCCAACTGGTCCGCACACTTCTGGACGAGTTTAAAGGTGTGGGGAGTTACGAGGCGGTCTGGGACGGCCGCGACAACAGCGGCGCTACTGTTACGACCGGTATATACTTCTACCGGATGACGGCACACGGATTTGCTTCGCAAACCAAGAAGATGCTGCTCCTGAAGTGAGCCTATCGTGAGACGAGGCAGCCTCTGTGTTATCGGTTGAAAACCGATATAAGAATTTCGAATCCTTATCAAGATACCCGCGTTGGCGGTGTGGCATGTTTTTGGGTGTAGTGATCGCTTCCAGACCACGGATTCGGCCCCAACACATTGTCGCGGTGTTCTCCTGAGGAACCAAGACGCATAGGTACCGCCGAACTGTTGCCAATGGTCGTTGAGGATGGTGTAGAGCGCATTGTCTCCGAACCGGCGTGCGCGCCAAGCCATGGTACATGTCCTGCTGATGTCAAGCAGTCTCATCAGCAGGGCACAACCGGTGCCTGAAGTGGAAGATGGAAGATTTTTATTGATAAGCAGTATTCACCGTGCAGTTTGCCGCGCAGCAACGTAGATCACGAATAGGGCAAAATGGCTCCGGCAGTGTAAACGCGGGTGACGGTCAGTGCTGCGGGTGAAGCAGGGCCCGTGACGGGGATAAGACGGTATCCAAAGCAACCTCTCCTATCGCATCAACGGTCGCTCGAGCCGGAACAGGTGCCTCGAATTCAAACGGACCTGCGATCGGTTGCAGCCTGCTCCTGCGCTGCCCTCAACGGGCGACAATCAGCATGCCCTTGCGCCGCGTCTCAGTAGCGATATAATATGATACGTGGCTAATGCATGCAGCTGCGTTTCGGTTCGAGTCCTACCTGGGGAGCCA
>CBDUQN010000089.1:0-12811 GCA_965369375.1 uncultured bacterium
CGGCGGAGAGATCTGGAGATCCTCGAATGGAACGGACTGGATGAACGTCGCTTCAATGGGAATCGGGAATCCCGACAATTTTTTCGTTGAATGCGCAGTTTTCAACAACGCTCTCTATGCCGGAACGTGGAATCAAGCGAATGGCGGGCAACTCCTGCGATCGGGTGACGGTGCAACCTGGATACATTTAATCGACGACGGATTCGGGGACGTGAATAATTCGTTTATCATGCCCGGTGCCGTCTTTAACAGCCAATTCTACGCGGGGACGTTTAACTTTTTTACGGGAGGTGAAATCTGGCGGTCCGACAACGGCACGGACTGGTCACAGGTGAATACCGACGGATTCGGAAGCATGTTCAATCAGTTCGCTATTCCATCGATCGAATTCAACGGCTATCTGTATGCCGGAACGTTTAACGGCATGGGCGCGCAGGTGTGGCGCTCGGATGACGGCACGAACTGGACGCAGGTCAGCGCCAACGGCTTCGACGATCTCAACAACGTGGCCATTTACATTAGCACGGTGTTCAACGGATATATGTACGCCGGCACCTCGAACACCCCCACCGGCGCGGAGATTTGGCGCTCGAACGACGGCACGATCTGGACACAGGTAAATGACGACGGATTCGGCGACGCCAACAATATCTGGACCTGGCCGCGGCTCTCCTTTGGCGGCTATCTCTACGCGGGAACGCAAAACGGCTTCAATGGTGGAGAGGTATGGAGATCCTCCGACGGCACGACCTGGGAAAAAGGTGGCGAGGACGGATTCGGAGACACGAACAACGAGACTGTTTTTCCGTACGTTGTCTTCGAAGGATACCTCTACGCTGAAACATGGAACTCCGTTACGGGTGGAGAAATCTGGCGGTATCTGGAAGATACGAAATGGCAGCAGGTCAGCCAGGATGGATTCGGCAATCCAAGTAACACCGAAGCCCTGTCATTGGTTGTATTCAACGGCGACCTGTACGCGGGAACGAGGAACGACGAGACCGGCACGGAGATGTGGCTCACGCGCGAGCCGGTCGCAACGCTTCTGCAGAGCTACAGCGCATCATGCATCGGGGATCGCATCGAGATACAGTGGATCCTTTCCGAGGCCGGTGAGAAGATGCGGTTCTTCATACTCCGTGCTGACGAAGCTGATGGGGAATTCACGGAGCTCACCACCCCGGCTATTACACGGGCTGGGCTCTCCTTCACCTTCACCGATGAAGGCTGCATTCCCGGCGAAACATACGCCTACCGAGTGGATGTCGAGGACGAGGAAGGTCGAAGGACGCTCTTCGAGACCGATCCCCTCTCAGTACCGTCGCTGCCGCTCACCCTCTTCCAGAACATCCCGAATCCGTTCAATCCTTCTACGACGATCAGGTATTACCTTCCCGAGGCGGCGCATGTGACGCTCGCGATCTATGATTCAGCCGGCAGGGAAATCGTGCGTCTCGTCGACATGGAACAACCGGGGGGACCGTACACGAGAGACTGGAACGGACGCGACAATAGTGGTATAATGACAGCCTCCGGCGTGTACTTCTACCGGCTCACGGCGGGGAAGAAAACGATTTCAAGGAAGATGATTTTGCTCAAGTAGAGACGGCATGAAAACAGCATCGCTGATAATTGCGCTCTTTCTGTCATTAATGCAGCCTATAGCTATCCATGCTCAGGCCATTATAATCGAGGCGGAAGAATTCTCCGATTATCACGACACCGATTTCGAGCTCATCCAGGAAGCAACCGTGTCGGGGTGCAGCGGCGGGCAGGTTCTCATCGGGCTCGATTATCCCGCAGAATGGACGGGCTATACATTTTCCTCGGATTCGATGGCAATATATAAACCCTATCTCGAGGCGCGGGGCACAGCCGGCTACCAATACACGCTTCAGCTTACGATCACACCGGATACGATGGGGAGCCCCATCATTGTCGACCTCACCTTCACCGGCGTCGGTTTCGGTTGAGGATCGTGGCGTTTTGTCGCCGGGAGCGACGATATCGCGCTTTCGAGGCCGTCGTACACCGCGACACTCACCTTTGTCGGCGGTCCTTCCGCCATGCAGGTCGATTATCTCTATTTCAACTATCTCTACCCTCTGGACGCGGAAACGCCGGTTGCCGACACTCCATTGCTCCTCCACCAGAATTATCCCAATCCATTCAATCCCACTACGACCATCAGTTACTACCTCCCCGAGCGCGACAGGGTGAGGCTCGACATCTTCAATGCGTCGGGACTGCACGTAATTCGGCTGGTCAACAGCGAGCAGGGCGAGGGATTGCAGAATGCTCATTGGGACGGACGCGACGAAAGGGGGCGCTCGTCCCCCTCGGGAGTTTACTTCTATTACCTTACGTCGGATGGACAAACAGTCGGAAAGAAAATGATCCTCGTCAGGTAGGCTATCGCTTCGCGTCACGCATCGCTTTCTTTCGTATCAGCTTGAACTCGGACCCCTCCCGCCACTCCGGGTGCACACCTTCGGCACCGAGCCTGAGGCCGATCCTGAAAAAGAGCTTTGCGTCATCGACTATGCCTGCGAGATCGGCCGTCTCGGGATCGTACTCGTCGCTCGGCCGGTGGTAGTGGTTCGCCCAGAATTCCCGCACCGTCTCACTCGTCCACTCCTTGCCGTGCTCCGCGTGATCGCTCCATCCCTTGACGAAGAGCGAGGGCACACCCGCCTTGGCAAAGCTGAAATGATCAGTCCTGAAGTACATGCCCCGTTCGGGATTGGGCTCAGGCACAACGTACCTGCCCTGCTCCTTCGCAGCGGCCTCGACATAGTCGTCGAGCTCCGATTGACCGTGACCGAAGATGGTCACGTCCTTCATCCTGCCCATCGGTATGAAGAGTTCATAGTTCAGATTCGCGATGGTTTTCGTCAGCGGAAATATGGGATTCTTCACGTAATAGTCCGAGCCGAGCAAACCAGTCTCCTCGGCGGTGACGGCGATAAAGAGAATCGATCTCGACGGCCTCTTTGCGAGCTTCGAAAATGCCTTCGCCGTTTCGAGCATGCAGGCGACGGGAAGGGCGTTGTCGGCGGCCCCGTTGTATATCGAATCGCCATCGAAAACCGGTCCGATACCGAGATGATCCCAGTGCGCGGTGTAGACGATGCATTCATCCGCGCAATCAATACCGGGGAGGACAGCCATGACATTCTTCGATGTATCGAACCGCAGCCGGTTCACGATCCCGAGGCTGATATCCGCCTCGAGCGGCACCGGCTCGAAACCGGCTTGTGTGGCCGATTCAGCCAGTCTGTCGAAATTCCTGCCCGTTCCTTTGAAAAGTCTGCGCGCCGCATCCTGAGTGATCCAACCCTCCAGCGCGCACCGCGACATATTGCCGTCTTCCGCCTGAAGAACGAGATTGGCACCTGCTGCACCGTTGCGCAGCACCTCCCACGGGTAACCGGCGGCGGCCGTTTCGTGGACCACGATCACACCTGTAGCTCCCTGCCGCGCCGCCTCCTCGTACTTGTACGTCCACCTGCCGTAGTAGGTCATCGTGTTCCCTTTGAAGAGACGCTCATCCTGTGTGGCGAATCCCGGATCGTTGACAAGAACGATAACGGTTTTGTTCTCCGCATCGAGGCCCTTGTAATCGTTCCAGCCGTACTCCGGTGCGACGATCCCGTAACCGGCGAAAACGAGTTCCGAATTGATGATCGCGACCCTGTCGACGATGCGCTGGGTCGAGGCGATGTATTCATCGAGATAGGCTAAATCGAGCGTGCCGTACCTTGTCTCTATCCTCATGAAGGGCGAGGGCATTCCGGTGATTTCGACGAGGGGAACATCCTGAAAATAGCTGCCGTTGTTGGCGCCCTCGAAACCCATTTTTTCGAACTCGGATCTGATATACTCGATCGTCTTGCGCTCACCTTCGGTGAACGGCTTGCGTCCTTCGAACTCGTCGGAGGCGAGGGCGAGCACGTGTCTCTCGAGGTCCTTTGCATTGATGCTCTGCTGCGCTACCTGCCAGTTTGGCTGCACGGTGCAGCCCGCAATACAGCAAAGCGCGATCGGTACGATACGGATGTAAAGGGTGCTTAAGTATTTCATAACGATTCTACCTTTCAAGGGCACTTCGATTTTCCGACTGACATTGTGAACTTTAAGTAAAATAGACGGCGGGGTAAATTCATAATGCAAAATATTTATTGAAGTTGAATGGATTTTATGATATAGTAACGACTTGCAAATCGGCTTGCGAAAAGGGGAAGCCGCTCTTAGCAGCCAACTTTTGCATCTTTCCCTTGTAATTATAATAGAGGTCGAATCATAACCACCCTACTGAGGGGGCAGCGATGTCTTCTATGCATTTCTGCAGAGCTCGCTTCAATTCCGAACAATGTTATAAATGTCATACTTGCATCTCGAGAAAGGAGGCCCTTTGATGGGTAATCGAACTACATTAACGGTACTGCTTTGTACATTGGTGCTGCTCGCTTTGACGACTCCCCTGTATGCTCAGTGGATACTGAACGGTACCGAGATCTGTACGGAGGACTGGTACCAGAGCGAACCGGCGATCACGGCCGACGGATACGGCGGAGCAATCATCGTCTGGTCGGACAGCCGAAACTGGACCGTGACCGAGTACGACCTCTACGCCCAGAGGATTGACTCCTACGGCAATATTCTCTGGACCACCGGAGGTATCGTCGTAAGCGATGCGGACATGGATCAGTGGAAGCCGCGCATCTGCCCGGATAGGTCGGGCGGGGCTTTTATCGTATTCGAGAACGAGCAATACGGGAGCGCCACCGACATCGGTCTCGTGCATATCGATTCCGGCGGAAACGTACTCTGGACATACTGCGTCGCCTGCAACTACGGCGATCAGTGGGATCCGCAGATAATTTCGGACGGAGAGGGAGGATGCATCGTCGCGTTCGATGATTATCAAGCAACATACGGAGACATCTACGCGCAACGATTCGACTACAACGGAACCCTGCTGTGGGGCCTCTATCCGCTGCTCGTCAGCGGCGCAACACAGCACCAGTACAAGGTGCAGCTCTGCCCCGACGGGCAGCACGGCGCCATTTTTACGTGGACCGATCTTCGCAGCGCTGTGCACATATACGCCCAGCGCGTCGACGCGGACGGCGATTACCGCTGGACGGTCAACGGCACACCCGTCTGCGAGGATAACAACCTCCTCTATGCGCCGCAGATAGTTGCGGACGGACACGGCGGAGCAATCATCACGTGGTATGACAGCCGTCATGTATCGTACTGGGCCGCGTACGCCCAACGAGTCAGTTCAATCGGCGCGAAGCTATGGACGACGAACGGCGTGCGGCTCAGCGGCACGGCGGGAGACGCTTACGAATCGCAGCTCGTGAGCGACAGCGAAGGGGGAGCAATCGTCACGTGGGAGGACCGGCGCGGGACGAGTCACGATATCTACGTTCAACGTATCCTCTACAACGGCATCACCGGCTGGGGTCCGAGCGGCACGATAATCTGCAATGCAGCGCAGAACCAGGACAAGCCCCATATAGCGGTCGACGGCGACGGCGGCGCGATTATCACCTGGAAGGATTACCGCAGCACCACGGCCGACATCTACGCGCAGCGCATCGGGCATTACTCCGCATTACACTGGACCGCCAATGGCGTACCGGTCTGCACCGAGGGAACCAGTGACCAGCGGCAGATGCGGCTCTGCCCCGACGAAGGCGGCGGCGCCATCATCACGTGGACGGATCACCGGAACGACCTCGACATCTACGCGCAGCGCATAGAGCGGCTCGGATTCTGGGGATACCCGTCCCCGGCGATCACCGGCGTAACCGACGTAGGCGGCGATCAGGGCGGTTGGGTTCAGGTGGATTTCGACAAATCGCGGCTCGACTTCGGCATGCTCGGACAGGTCGATGAATATTCGATATGGCGGCGGCTCTCCGGCGAGCAAGTTGCGCTGCTGCTCGAGCAGGGTGAAACAGGTGTCGAAATCGGAAAACTGAGCAAGAATCCGGAAGGGCCGATGTACCATTTCACATCGGTCAACGGCACGCTGTACGGCTGGGAGTTCCTCGAGTATGTTGATGCCACCGGATTGGGACATCATACCCATACCGAACCGACACACTACGACTCGATCGCCGGCGATACCGGATGGCATCACTTCAAGGTCATCGCCCACGGTGAGGATCAGCTCGAATTCTGGGAATCGCAGGCCGACAGCGGCTATTCGGTCGACAACCTCGCCCCGAGCCCGCCATCGGGCTCCTCGGCAGAGCAGAGTTACAATCCGGAGGGGCTCAAACTCAAATGGAACGCAAACCATGAACCCGATTTCTCTCATTATGGCGTATACAAGGGAACGCCGAGCACTATGCACGGTGAAGGTGCCATGCTCGACCGCATAGAGCTTCTCGGAACGACGCAGGACACCACATATTTCGATGAAACCTGGAGATGGTGGGAGGATAGCTACCACATTATAACCGCCTTTGACAATCACGGAAATGAAAGCAGAGGCGATTCGATCTTTCGGTGGGATATCACCGGCGATGATCCACCGGCCGTACCGCCCCTGACCTATCTCGAACAGAACTATCCGAATCCTTTCAATCCCTCGACTACGATCCATTTCGGAATCGACGTGGCGGCAGACGTCTCGCTGCGGATCTACGATGCGTCCGGCCGCGTCATACGCGACCTCGTGAACGAGAAACGAAAGGCCGCCGTCTATGATGAGACATGGGACGGCCGTGACAACCTCGGCCGGCCGGCCGCGAGCGGCATCTATTTCTACCGGCTACGCGCGGGAGATTTTATCGAAACGAAAAAGATGGTTTTAACACGGTAAACAACGCGCGATTGCGCGCTTGACGAAGAAGAATGCAATGATGGTGAAAAAATGAAGAGCAAAATCACTAAGGAGGTCCTGCAATGAAATTGCGGTTCATACATTTCATAATTCTCTGTTCACTTCTGCTCCTCTCGACTGCGCAGACGCAGGCGCAGTGGGTCGAGCACGGCACGGAGGTCGTAACGCGGCCGTATTCGCAGTATCACCACGACATGTTATACGACAATGACGATGGTGCCTATATCGTGTGGGAGGATTACCGCAACAATGCGCACTTCGAGATCTACATGCAACGCATCGATGCCTATGGAAATCCTCTCTGGACCGAAGACGGCGTCACCATCACCGGCATGCTCGCCGTCGATCAGCGCTACCCGGCGATAACATACGACGGCAGCGGGGGTGCGCTCGTCGCCTACCAGGACAACAGCATGATCGACTTCAACATCAAGGTCCAGCGGGTCGATCCGAATGGGAACGTCCTGTGGGGATTCGCAGGCGTTTTGGTCTGTGGTTCCTCGAACGATCAGCTCTACCCCGTGATCGCTCCCGACTGGTACGGCGGAGCATACATCGCCTGGCAGGACGAACGGGATAACCTGACCGCGAGAGATATCTACATGCAGCGCGTCGACGCGGCCGGCGTGCCGCAGTGGACGACGAACGGCATCGTCATCTCAACAGCGCCGAGCCACCAGGAATACATGCAGATGATCCCCGACGGCACGGGAGGTGTCATCATCACGTGGCACGACAAGCGTAACGACATGGACGGCGATATCTTCGCGCAGCGCGTCAATTCGAGTGGCGTGGTCCAGTGGACAGCCGGCGGCGAAGTGATCTGCGTGGATATCTTCTCTTCGCAGTCCACCCCGAGAATCGCCAGAGACGGCTTCGGGGGAGCGGTCATCACCTGGTCGGATGGCCGCGGGCCGGGCAGCAATATCTACGCGCAGCGCATCAATTCGGCGGGAATCGTGCAGTGGGCGCCAAACGGCATCCCGATAACCTATACCGATTATGTCCAGTACCAGCCAGACATCACGTACGATTCCTGGAATTACTGTACTATCATCACCTGGACACATGGGACGGCCAGCAGCTCCGACATCCGTGCACAGCGGCTCAATTCGTCCGGCGCGGCGCTCTGGAGTGGGGGCGGGGCGCTCGTCTGCACGAAAGACGGGACTCAAAATAATCCCAGAATCATTCCGGATTATTGGGGTGGGGCGTATATCGCCTGGGTCGATGAGCGTTACTATGAGAAGGATATCTACATTCAGCACATCGATGAAAACGGCGACTCTCAATGGATCTCAGGCGGCATACCCGTCGCGAGCACAGTCGGCTACCAGCAGGAAATCCTTCTCATATCGGATAACACCTACAGCCCGATACTCTCATGGCATGATCAGCGGATCATCAACAACATGTTAGACATCTTCGCGCAGCGGATCGACGAGCACGGCTACTGGGGAAATCCCGCGCCGAAGATAACCGGCGTCGATGACGTCCCCAACGACGAGGGTCTGCGCCTCATGGTAACGTGGGATCGTTCGCGCATCGACGATTTCCCCGAAGAGATCATTGCCTATTACGAGGTCTTGAGAAGCCCCGTTCTCGACTATACGTGGGAATCGATGGCGACGATCGACGCATACCAGCTCGACAATTACACGTACACCGACACGACGCTCATGGACAATCACACGTACTATTACATGGTCATCGCCCATACAAGCGATCCGCTCGTCTACTGGCAATCGTCAGTCGAAAGCGGATTCTCGGTCGACGACATGACACCGGCGCCCCCGGCGATGCTCGCCGGCGAGCAGAGCTTCGAACCCGCCGGTTTGCTGCTCACATGGGAACCGAACGGCGAGCCCGACATCGCGCATTACGCCGTTTACCGGGGAACGAGCGAAGAATTTGTTCCGGCGCCGGGGAATCTCGTCTCCGAACCGGTAGAATCCGCCTATCTCGACGGCGAATGGCATTGGAGCGGAGGGTACTGTTACAAGGTATCCGCCGTGGACGACGGCGACAACGAGAGCGCATTCGCGATGCTCTCGCCGGAAGCGGGCGATGAGACACCGGTGACACCACTCGCCACCTATCTCGAGCAGAACTATCCGAATCCGTTTAATCCGTCCACACGGATCGCATTCGGGCTCTTTGAGCAAGGCCACGTTGCTCTACGCATCTATGACGCTGCGGGAAAACTCGTGCGCACACTGGTAAACGAACGGCGAGAGGCGGGTATATATGGTGATGTGTGGGACGGAAAGGACTCGGCCGGTCAGACGGCCGCGAGCGGCGTCTATTTCTACAACCTCAGCGCAGGTTCGTTCAAGGAAACGAAGAAAATGGTGCTCTTGCGGTAAAACCGATTGCCGTAGCTGATGAAGATAGGGAAGCGGATCTATAACCTTTCGCTTCCCTATCTTTTCCCCAGCATAAGACCTTATAATATAGTAGATTCCCACGGGCAAGCCCGTGTAACTCTGCCCTGCGGGTTAATAGCGGAGCGACAACGAGCCGGATGAGGGAATCGTCGACATGGGATACCACTACAGTCCGGAGTAGAAGAACCTCGAAAGCCGCACGAATCATTGCCCCGCCACCTTCGTATTAAAACTGCGCATGGCGGCAGAGCGCGCCGGCGGCATCTGTTCATATAACAGCGTGTGCCGACAGCATCCGCCCTGCCGGCCGAAAGCCGTAATTCCACAGTGTTTGACTCGCTTTTTCCGCTTGATTTTGCGCCCGTCATGCTCGACAATGGGCGCATGATCAATTTCGCTTTTCTTCCTTCAACGCGATTGCTTGCTCCCGTTCCGATAGAATCATCGCGGCTCGAAAAGCAAACCGATCTCCATGGATACCTCTACCTCATCGCTCCTTTGAAACGGCATCACTTCGAACAGTGTGAAAAGCGGACACTCTCGATATTTTGCCGTCCGAATGCCCCCTTTGGTCCCGATCCCGACGCCCTCGTCGATCACCTCTTCAGCGATTTCAGAAAATCGGTGATCGAAGCGAGAGATGCATTCGCTCTGAAAAAGATCGAGATCATCGGCCTCGGCAGCGAGAAACGGTTCAGGGAGAGCGGGGTCCGTTTTCTTAAATCAAAGCGCAGGCGAAACAAGAAAGAAATTCACATTGACCTCGTCGAGTTCAAAAGACTCCATACCGCCCGCATACATGGAGAGAGAACAAATCCGGTTTCCGTATCGGTATTCATCGATTTCGATCAGATACCGAGCTTCATTGTTCCCGAAGGAACTCCACTCAAAGAGGTTCTCTATTCAGATGACGCCGTAAAACAGTACGTGCGGGATCACCCCGAGAGAACACCGTATAATCCGGTTTCGAGAGAGCGCTTCGATCTGGAAAACACTGCCTGCGGCCCCGGCACCGCGCTCGTCTGTTTTGCCGGTTCGGGATTTTCGCCGGCGCCCCCTGGTGATCCCATCTTCGCTTTTCCATATTACAGCCGCTCGGTATCAATGAGAGCAGGCAACGATGCCGACATGGATACGTTACCGTGCAACAACTGCCTCGGGTGTTCCACCTACTGCCCCGCCGACCTCTACCCGAGCACGCTCTACCATTACATCACGCGCGGAAGCGTCGATGAAGCGTTGAAGCTGAACGCGCGGGCCTGCATCCAGTGCGGGAACTGCAGTTTCGTCTGCCCGTGCAACATCCCGCTTCATAGAGAGATCTCTGCGGCTCTGAACAACCTGGGAGAGTAACGCGAATGGAACCGGGCTACAGAAAATATCCCTCGCGAAACGATATTCTCCTAACGGCGTTTACCATCCCGCTCTACGCTGCGGGCACAGGCAGATACGGTCTTCGGCTGCTCCTCGCCCTCGCGATCTCGCTTGTCATCGGTTCGCTGACGGAAATCATAGCGCACCGGATCAGGAAGCAAGAGCGCGGGCTCCTCGGATTTCCCTGCTGGTTCCTCTTCCCCCTCGTGCTCCCTCCCGTTTTCCCCCTCTGGATGCTCGCCGCATCTGTCTTCTTCGGCACGCTCATCGGTGTCGCCTTCTTCGGGGGGCACGGACGGCAGCTCGCTTCTCCGGTGGCTATCGGCTGGGCCTTCGCCGCATTGAGCTTTCCCGCGATGTTCGGCTTTGGATGGTCGAGGCCCTTTCCCGATGTTTCGATGGGCTTCACCAGATACGCCGCGGCGGTTCTGACGATAGATCATCCGATCGAATTTCTTCAAACAAAGGGACCGATAGCGGTCACGGAGCTTTTAGCGGGGAATTTCCCTCAAACACCGGGGAATGCGATTCCCCTGGTGCTCGCTATCTGCGGCCTCCTATTGCTCTTTCTCAGGGCTGTTGATTTCAGGGCATTTGTTTCATTCGTGGGAACGGTTGTTGTGCTTACCGCCGTCTCGGATCATTTCTTTTCAGCCCCCCCGCTGCACACCCTGCTCGTCGGCAACTTCATGCTCGCAGGATTCTTCGTGTTTCCCGAGCACCGGGTTTGCGCGAGAACAAAGAGAGGACGGTGGATCACCGGGATTGTCACGGGAGTAATCGCGTTTCTCATCAGGAACTATTCGTCGTTTCCCGACGGTGTCTTTTTCGCCATACTCTTCGGAAACGCCTTCTCGGCGCTCATCGACGAGGGAGTAATGGCGTTGAAATACAGGGGTGCAGCAAATAGATGAAAAATGTGCGGATGATAATCTTTCTCCTGATAATCTCGTCGCTGTGCACCGGGCTGTTGACCGGGGCGCAGCAGGCGTACGAAAAAGCATCCGCGGTATTCAATGTCAGACTCTATAAAACGATCCTCGACCTTTTCGAGATACCTGCCGGGGAAGAGGAGATAACAGAGATCTTTTCAGAAAACTTCGAGACGATAGAAGTCGGGAAACGAGTTTACTACATTTCAAAAACAAAGGAAGCAGGAGCCGTCGTGTTCAAGGCCGACGGACCGGGACTCTGGAGCAGGATAGAGATCCTTCTCGCCGTTTACCCTGATTTCGAAAAACTGTACGGCATGCGGGTGCTCGCACAGGCGGAGACCCCCGGCCTCGGCGGGAGGATCACGGAGCTCGAGTTCCAGGAGCGGTTCAGCGGCGTCGAGATACGGCCCGAGCTGAGGATCGTCAAGTTCGCATCGGCGGCGAATGAAGTGGATGCCATCACCGGCGCCAGCATGACCGCGAAATCGCTGGAGAGGATCGTCAACAGAGGCATCCGGGAGATGGACCAGGCCTTCGAGTAGGGAAATGTGAATATGCCGGAAACCGCAAAGCTCAAGGTGCCGAGAAAGGGATACAAGCTCTTCAGGACGAAGAGCGGGACCGTTTTCATCGAGGGACTCTGGCACAACAATCCGATATTCGGCATGATTCTCGGGCTCTGCTCCACACTCGCCGTCACTAACCTCATGTCGAACGCGCTCGTGATGAGCATTGCGGTAACGGTCGTGCTCGTTGTCAATTCGGTTATCATATCGGGTCTGAGAAACATAATTCCTGAACGCGTACGGATGATCACCTACATGCTGATCGTCTCGAGTCTCGTCATCACCGTCGACCTTGTTCTCAGGATCTTCGTTCCGGATATAAGCAGGGCGCTCGGACCGTACGTCGCATTGATCATCACCAACTGCATCATCATGGGCCGCGCGGAAGCATTCGCGATCAACAACCCGGTCAGGATCTCGGCGATGGACGCGCTCGGTGTCGGGCTCGGGTACACCTTTTCCCTGATGGTGATCGCCTTTTTCAGGGAACTGATCGGCTTCGGCTCCCTCTTCGGTGTCAGGGTGCTGCCGAGCGTTATCACGCCGGCGGCGCTGCTGTCGGTTCCGCCCGGGGCGTTCTTCGCGCTCGGCACATTCATTCTCGTCATCAATGCGATAAGAAGAAGGAAAGAGAAGAAATCATGTGCCGATTGATGCTTTTCGGAAAGAACGAGAATAAAGGAA
>CBDUQN010000090.1:0-12752 GCA_965369375.1 uncultured bacterium
TTTTTCGTACAAACCGGCACCTATTCCCGGAACCGGTATCCATTCCATAATGGCCCAATAGGCAAGCAGCAAACCTATTGCCCAGGCAAATTGGCCCTTCCACGTCGAATTCAAAAAGATCACCGCGGTGATGAAATAACAAATGGCTATTCTTTGTAAAACACCAGGTATACGCAGGGTCGACAATTCAAAAAAGGGAAAGCCATTTAGGAAGAGACCAAGTGCAAACAAAATAAGCGTACGACGAACTACTTTTGTGTGTAGGGAACGTTTTACTACTCCCATTTCAAGTTTTTTGCTAAAGGCAAATACAATGGACACACCGACAATGAACAAGAAAAAGGGGAAAATCAAATCTGCAAAAGTCCATCCATGCCATTCAGCGTGGCGCAACGGAGCATAAACATGGCTCCAGCTTCCAGGATTATTTACCAAGATCATGGCAGCAATGGTCAATCCCCGAAAGACATCTAAAGATATAAGCCGGGTAGATTGGTCTTTATCCACAATTCCTCTTCGATGATAATTGTATGCGGAGGATAGTCAAATCGAACGCTATTCTTGCCTCATAGCTTCCATCCTACAACAAGCGCACCCATCGATCAACCGACAACATTTACATCACCTGACCTCCTCCCTCTTAACTGATCCAGCCATTTTGAGAGAAATCTGATCAAAAAAGCAATGCCCCCCGATACCCCCACCATATCCTGCAAATTTTACGGTTGAGACACTTGTTTGTTAGGCAGTCCACTCCACAAGCTTACATAATTATGACATTTGATGATTTATGAAAGAAAATCAATTTTATCGCAGCCACTTCCCTCGCAAAATCTGCTGATAGAGACATCAGTAAATACCGAAGTAATAAATTCGGATAATGAGTCGCTGACGTCTTGATTCTTAGAGAGTGCTGAGATACTCGTGGATCGATTTCGCTGCCTGGCGCCCCGCCCCCATTGCGAGAATGACGGTGGCCGTGCCCGTCACTACGTCGCCACCCGCCCAGACGCGGTCCTTCGAGGTTTTTCCCGTTCCTGCATCGGCTACGATGTTCCCCCTCTTGCCGACTTCCAGGCCGGGGGTGGTGCTTGCGATGATAGGATTCGGGCTGTTACCGATTGCGCAGATGACTGCATCCATCGGGAGGATGAATTCAGAGCCTTCGATCGGAATCGGCCTTCTCCTTCCTGACATGTCGGGCTCTCCCAGTTCCATCCGCAGGCATTCGATTTCATTCACCCATCCGTTCCCGTCGCCGATATAGCGTACGGGAAGCGTGAGAAAATTAAATATCACACCTTCCTCCTCGGCATTTTCGACCTCTTCCAGCCTGGCGGGCAGTTCCTGTCTCGACCGGCGGTAGATTATTCTCGATTTCGCTCCGAGCCGCAGCGCGGTCCGGGCACAATCCATGGCCACGTTTCCGCCCCCGATGACCGCGACGCTCCGGTGATTCTTTATCGGGGTGCGGAATTCGGGAAAGAGGAATCCCTTCATTAGATTCATCCGTGTTAGATATTCATTCGCCGAATAGACACCACACAGGTTTTCCCCCGGAATGTCCATGAACCAGGGAAGTCCCGCTCCCGAACCCACGAAGACGGCATCGCATTCCTCGAGAAGGCTGTCGAGTGACCTCGTTTTTCCCACGACGAAATCGGTTCTGATCCGCACACCCAGCTTTTCGAGATAGCTGACTTCCCGCTCGACGATCGCCTTGGGAAGCCTGAATTCGGGTATCCCGTAAACGAGAACACCGCCCATCTTGTGAAGTGCCTCGAATATCGTCACCGCGTGTCCCAGCTTGATCAGATCACCGGCCACGGTGAGGCCCGCCGGACCGCCCCCGATAACGGCGACCTTTTTCCCGGTCGATGGCGGCAGTTCCGGTACTTCGCTGGCGCCCTGCGCGGCCTCCCAGTCCGCGAGAAAACGCTCCAGGCGTCCGATGGCGATCTGCCCTTGCTTTTTTATCAGCACGCACGTCTCCTCGCACTGCTCCTCCTGCGGGCAGACTCGGCCGCAGATAGCGGGCAGGAGGTTCTTGTCCTTGAGAATCCTGATCCCGGCGCTGAAATCACCGTCGGCGATACACTGGATAAATCCGGGAATATCGATCTCGACCGGGCAGCCCGAAATGCATTTCGGTTTCTTGCACTGAATGCACCGCTTTGCTTCCTGAACGGCGGTTTTGACGGGATATCCAAGCGCGACCTCGTTGAAGTTCTGTGTCCGCAGCTCCGGCGGCTGCTTCGGCATTTCCCTTCTGTGCAAATCGACATTCCGGCGTTTCGCATCAGTCATTATTCGAATCCTTCAGCCTGGCTGCATGTACCTCACACCTGCTCGTCCTCGTGGGAACGACCTCCTCGGCCATGTATGTCCTGCGCCTCTGGAGAAGCTCGTTCCAATCGACCTCGTGTCCATCGAAATCCGGTCCGTCGACACAGGCGAACTTCGTTTCCGATCCAACGGTGACCCTGCAGACGCCGCACATTCCCGTGCCGTCAATCATGATCGGATTGAGAGATACGATGGTCTTTATACCGGTGGGCCGGCTTGCCTCCGATCCGCGCTTCAGCAGGTAGGTGCATCCATTGATGATGATCCGATCGATGGTTTCACCGAGAGCATCGATGATTTCCGGAAGCTTCCCCACATGTCCCCGGTATCCCCGCGTTCCGTCTCTCGTCACATAGACGATAAGATCAGAAAACTCCGAAAGTTTCTTCTCCCAGTAGATGAGATAGGAGCTTCTCGCCTCGATGACGGTGATGATCCTGTTGCCGCTCTCTTTCAGCGCACTCGCGATGGGCAGAATGCTCCCGATTCCATAGCATCCGCCGATCAGCATTACGGTCCCGAACCTGTCTATATCGGTCGGATTCCCGAGCGGCCCGACGACGGTTGGAATGCATGTCCCGGACTCGAGTGCCGCGAGATCGTTTGTCGAGCTGCCTACGTTCATGAAGATGATCGTGATCGTTCCCGATTCCGCATCCCAGTCGGACACGCTCAGGGGAAGCCGCTCTGCTTGCTCGTCGAAGCGCAGGATGACAAACTGTCCCGCTTTCATCTCGCGTGCGACCTCCGGAGCTTTCACCACGAGGAGGTGCATGTTGGGCACGATCATCCTGCTCTCGATTACCTCAAACATTCTCTTCCTTTTCCCTGCGTGGAAACGGCCGCGTCCAGGGAAACAGCTCCCTCGCCCCCTCGACCCAATCGGCGATCGGGAATCCCCGGTATCTGTGCTCATTACTCAACAGATTGTTGAGGAGGTGAAACTCCCCATCCTCCGGCGGCGGCCGCAACCCCTTCGATACGGCGAATGTTCCTTCGAATTCGAGGGGACGCGGCTTTCGCCCGCCCTTTGTCAGATCGAGGCGTTCCGGAACAAGGGCCGAAAATTCTTTTCGGATCGCCGCCGCGCTGGAAAAATCGAAACCACCACGATCCATCCTGCGTGCGAGACTGCAGAGGATCTTCCAATCGGGCAGCGCCTCACCCGGAGGATCCACAGCTCTTCTCACACGCTGCACCCTTCCCCCGCCGTTTATCAACGTTCCGTCCGTCTCGGTGAAGGCTACGGCGGGGAACATGAGATCGGCCTCGAAGAACGGATCGGGAGGATAGATATTCTGGAAAATCACGAAATCAGCCGGCGGTCTCGAAACGGTCGGCACCACACCCACCAGGTAGAGCACTGAAAGCTTTTTTCGTGATCGCAGCTTCCCCGCGTTCCATGGGGAGGAGGGCGGCGGAAGCTTCGCGCCCCATTTCTTTCCGATATCGGACAGCCGTTTTCTGTCGTTCGACGGAAACCCCCCTGGAAGAAACTCGGGATACGCGCCCATCAGAATCGAACCGATGAGGTTGCCCTGCGCCGGTAAAGGAATGATTCCCGCACCGATGTTGCGCGCCAGTTTTACGATCGTCTCGAGCACCAGCCGGGCACTCCCGCTCCCGAAGAAATGCGAACCGAGCAGGATAACCAGCGATGTCGCCTCCTCGAGCAGCGCCGCAACGGCAGCAAGTCCGCCGATGTTTCCCGCTCCCTTCCCTTTCGATGCGGCTCGTGCGGGACCCTTTTTTCCCTTTTGTGTCGCTTTTTCAAGCGAGCCGAGCAGCGATACCTCCTCGCCGGGCTCCGGCCGGAGCCATACGTCCGCCAGCAGCGACAGGCTGTGATTGTTTGGATGTATCGAAATGATCTTCGCTCCGGTTCTCGCGGCCTCCCGGAGCGCGACTCCGACGACTGATCTTCCGTACTGCGTATCCAATCCGACGCAGAGGATCGTCGAGGCCGCTTTCACTCTCGACAGGGGAACAGCCTCCTTCATGCAGTCGATATACGCGTTGAACGCGTCACCGTAAAATACCCTGGCCAATGTGTCGATGTTGTGCGAACCCATAACGACACGGGTGAATTTCTGCGCGATATATTGATCCTCGTTGGTGCAGTCGCTCGATATGAGCATGCCGAACCGGTCCGGTGGGCACGCGGAGAGCTTCGCCACCGCCAAGGTGATGGCATCAGGCCACGAGATCTTCAGCGCGCCGCCATGAAGAATAACCGCAGGACTCGCCAGGCGGTGATGGCTGTTGACGAGCTCCGTGATACAGAATCTTCCCTTCACGCATAATTGGCCGTTATTGACAATGGAGTCATCAGCTGGCAGACTGCCAATAACCTTGTCACCTTTGATCAACAGGCGCAACTGGCAGCCGACGCCGCAGAGCGCGCAGGTCGATAATGTCTCCCTTTCCGCTTTTCCATCCCACTTGCGCGCCTTTTCCGCAAGCGCCCCCGTCGGACACACCGACACGCACGCGCCGCAGAACTCGCAGCCCGACTCGAGATGGGTGCGATCGAAGGCCGGCCCGATGACCGAATTACGCCCCCGCTGCTTGAATGTCAAAACGCCGGCTGAACGAACCTCCCTGCATACCCGGATGCACCTGCCGCACAGAATGCACAGATTGTAATCTCTGTCGTAGAAGGGGTCCTCCTTTTCCACACGGAGGTTACGGTAATAAACGGGGTAGACGAGCTCGGTGATGCCCATATGCTCGACGACGTCCTGGAGATCGCACTGGGAATCATTGGGACAATAGCGGCAGCCGGTCGTTACTCCCGCCTTTCGGATCGAGTGCATCGACTCTTTGCAGGTGTCCCGTTCATCGCAGATCAGGCAACTCGATGTGTGCTCGCTCAGGATCAGCTGCAGGATCTCCGTCTGCATCAAGCGGATGTCATCGGTATAGGTTCGAACCACCATACCGTCGGCTGCCGGCATCGTGCAGGCGGTCGTGTATCCCCGAAGACCCTCCACCTCGACGATGCACATCCGGCAGCCTCCGTACGGTTCGAGTCCCTCGAACGAACAGAGGGCTGGTATGTAGATGCCATTCCGCCTGGCCGCCTCGAGGATGGTGAGCCCCTTGGGCACATCCAGCGGCGTCCCGTTGATTTTCAGGCTGATCGTTCGAACTCTTTCATTCATCACTATATCGAGCCTCTTTATTCACCTTCTTCACGGTAATCGCATCTCAGGCACCGCTCGGCTTCATGAATCGCCATTTCGGGAGTCAGGCCCTCCTGCACTTCCGTGAAGCTTGTGCGCCTTTCCAGAGGGGGCAGGCTCTCGGAGTGAACCATCGGATACTCCACCGGATCCTGTGTAGGATCGATCGGCACCGGAGAACTGGATCGCACCCGCCAGGGGTACTGCCTGTCCGGATCCTTCCTGAGGTACCGGTCGATCGAGACCGCGGCCCGCTCACCGGCGGCGACCGCCTTGATAACCGTGGCTGCGCCGATTGCAACATCGCCACCTGCGAATATACAGGGAATGTTCGTCCGCCCGTCGTCATCGATGCTGATCGTTCCATCCTTCTTGGTTCGGACGTCGATGTCCCAGAAAAGATCCCGTACATCAGCGAATTCCCCTATCGCCGGAATAACGGTATCCACCTCGACCGTGAACTCGCTCCCCTCGATCGGAACGGGGGAGCGACGCCCCCTGTTGTCGTACGCGCCGAGCTCCATCATGATGCACTCTATCCCCGTCACCTGGTCCTTCTCGTCCAGAATGATCCGCGTCGGGGCGGCTAGGAACACGAGCTCAATGCCTTCCTCCTCGGCCTCCTCTATCTCTTCCTCGAACGCAGGCATTTCCACCCGCGTTCTGCGGTAGATTATCGTCACCTTTTCGGACCCGAGACGCAGGGCGGTCCGTGCCGCATCGACGGCCGTGTTTCCTCCCCCTATGACCGCCACCCGACGGCCGATCTGCACCTTCTTGCCGAGATTGACATGGGTGAGAAACCCGACCCCCTGGATGACCTGCCCGGCTTCCTCACCCGGAATTCCCATTTCGCGGTCTCCGTACATCCCAACCGCGGCGTATATCGCTGCGTATCCCTCATCAAGCAGCTCGCCTACCTTCACATCCCGCCCTACGGTCGTCCCCGTGCGGATCTCGACTCCGAGGTTACGGATCAGCCGGATTTCCTCCTCGAGCACTTCCTTTGGCAGGCGGAACTCCGGAATGCCGACGGCGAGCATCCCGCCCGCCACCGGGAGCTTCTCGAAGACCGTCACGGGATAGCCGAGCCGGGCGAGAAAATAGGCACAGCCGAGCCCCGACGGTCCCGCGCCGATCACGGCAACCTTCTCCTCGTATCTCTCGGACGATACCCATATCTGCGGCTCTAGTTTTTCACCTCGCGCATAATCGCCGATAAAGCGCTTCAACATCCGGATTGCGACCGGCTCGTCAAGCTCGTTTCGCCTGCACTTTACCATGCATGGATGATCGCATACCCGGCCGCAGATCGATAAAAACGGATTCGTCTCGCGCCCGATTCTCACCGCGTCCTCGTATCTACCCTCCTTGATCATGGAAATATAACCGGGAACGTCCATCCCGATTGGGCAGGTATTCTGACATGGAGAAAGAAAGAGATCCTGGCACACGCCCGCCGCGCATCGCTTATGCAGGACGTGCTCCTCGAATTCCTTCCTGAATTGCTTGATCGTGGACAGAAGCGGATTCGGCGCCGTCTGGCCCAGCCCACAGAGAGAGGTCGCCTTCACACCATTTCCGAGCCTCTCGAGAAGCGCTATGTCACCATCCCGTCCGCCTCCCTCACACACGCGATCGAGGATGTCGAGCATCTGACCGGTGCCAATGCGGCACGGACTGCATTTGCCGCACGATTCTTCCGCGCAGAAGTTCATGAAATACCGTGCAAGATCGACCATGCACGTATCTTCGTCCATCACGATCAAACCACCCGACCCCATGATCGATCCCGCCGCGGCTAGTGACTCGTATTCGAGGGACGTATCCAGATGCTCGGCGGACAGACATCCTCCTGAGGGGCCGCCCGTCTGCACCGCCTTGAACGGCCTGTCCGTGCCGCCTCCGATCTCGAAGATGATGTCCCGAAGCTTCATGCCCAGCGGCACTTCGATCAAACCCGTCCGCCGCACTTTTCCGACGAGCGAAAATGTTTTCGTGCCACGGTTTCCCTCGACGCCGAACTGCGAATACCAAGCGGATCCGTTGCGCATGATGTTGGGAATCGTGCCGAGCGTTTCGACATTGTTGATTATGGTGGGCTTGCCATGCAATCCCGAGACGGCGGGGAACGGAGGCCGCGATTTAGGCATTCCCCTTTTGCCCTCAATGGAACCGATGAGCGCCGTTTCTTCGCCGCAGACGAACGCACCCGCGCCCTCCTTTATGGTAATGTCGAAATCGAAGCCCGATTGCTGAATATTGCCACCGAGCAGGCCGTACTCCCTCATCTGAGCAATCGCGTTTTTAAGGCGGGCGATCGCCAGCGGATACTCGGCCCGTATATATATGTATCCCTGGGAAGCACCGATGGCATACGCCGCGATGAGCAATCCCTCCAGCACCGCATGCGGATCCCCCTCGATGAGAGACCGGTTCATGAACGCACCGGGATCGCCTTCATCCGCGTTGCAGATCATGTACTTTATCCCGCCGGGGGCGTTCCTACAAATTTCCCACTTTCTGTACGTGGGAAATCCCGCACCGCCCCTGCCCCTTAATTCCGCTTCGCGCACCTCTGCAATTACCCCCTCGGAGTCCATCTCGAGGGCGTTCATCAATCCTGTGTAGCCGTCGTTTGCGATGTATTGATCGATATCCTCCGGATCGATAAATCCGCAGTTTCTGAGCACAACCCTGACTTGCGGCTTGAGCATCGGGAGTTCGAAGAACCGCGGTATGCCGTCCGGGAGCTCCCAATCCCCCTCTCCGAGGTATCCGACGGCATGCTCACTCAGCGGATCGCCCTTCTTGAGGGAAAATTCTATCACCTTCTCGGCGATCTCCGGAGTGACGTTGGCGTAGCTGATGCGCGGACCGCCGGGCATCTCTACGTCCATGAGCGGCTCGAGGTAGCAGGGACCGATGCAGCCGACTTCGAGGATCTTCGCCCTCAGGCTGTTCTTCTTCAGTGTCGCCCTGACTGAATCGAGCACATCCAGCGCTCCGGCGGCCCTCCCACACGAGGCGGCACCCAGATATACGATTGCGTCCGTGCCGGCATGCAACACGTCCCACTTCTTCCGGGCCTTTGATCTTATTTCCTGAAAACTATTCATACCGAGCGAGGGTTTTTTTCATGCGAATCGTCGTCATGCGGCTGTAGACGTCGTCGTTGATCCGTACAACCGGGGCCAGTGCGCAGCAGCCCAAACACGCCACCCGCTCGAAATCGAACCGCATGTCCTCCGTCGTCTCTCCCGGGCGGATGCCGAGCTCTTTCTCCACCGCCGCATGCAGCGATCTTCCTCCGCGAACATGGCAGGCGGTGCCCTGACATACCTTGATCGAGTTTCTACCCGGCTCCGTGAACCTGAACTGTGCATAGAACGAAGCGACACCGTATATTAAATTTTCAGAGAGTTTGAGGAACCGCGAGATATGAGCGACCGATTCCTCGGAGATATACCCGAATGTCTCCTGAACCTTTTGGAGTATCGGAATGAGATCTCCCTCCTCGCCACGGTATCCGGAGAAGATCCGCTTGAATTCCTTTTCAGCCAAAGCTCATTCCTCGATCCGTCAACATGATCTCACGGGATTACTCTTCCTCCTCGACTTCCCCTCCCTTTTGCGCCAGAAATATGCAGTCGGTAAGTTCCACCTCGCCCCTGACAAAATCTTCCGCGAAATCGAGACAGGTCGGCGAGCCGCAGCACCCGCAATCGATTTTCCGGAGATTCTGGAATACGCGCTCCCGTTCCTTCATGCGTTTGATCGACGTCTCGAGATCCGTGTCGAAGAACTGTATCGGGCGGGGCAGTACCTGCTTCTCGAGATAAAAATATCCATTTTCGAGCTTACGGACAATATCCTCGCTGTCGACCGGGCTTTTTATCTCGTATCTCCTCTTTTGCTTCAGGTAGTTCGCCCGTGCCACGTAGGGATTTTCCACCGTGAAGGGACCGCCGAGGCATCCGAGCATGCACACGAGCGCCTCGACGAAATCTACGTTTCGGAGTCGTGAATTCTCGATGTCGTCGAAGGTCTTCATAACGTGGGGAAGGCCGGAGACTGCAAGCCAGTTTTCCGTTTCCGCCGCCTGTGTGATGCTCCCGAGCGACGCCCACCCGAAGTTGAAATTGAAATCGTCCGGCACCTGAGATTCGTCGAAATCCCCTTCGGCCTCTGCAACGTAAGGAAACATAACCGAAAACATATCCTTGATCGAAACCACGCCGTCAAACCATGATTTCGTTCTCTCGGCCGGCTGCTTTATCGAAACGACCATCGCCGGACAAGGGACGATGTGAAAAATTCCGATCTCCTCCGGCTTTAGATTCAGCTTGGCTGGCAAGCTGCTCCGAATTTCCTTGGCGGTGAGCTCGCGCGGCACATGCAGGGGTGCTATGAGCTCCACCAGATCGGGATATCTCACCTGGATCAGTCTGACTAGAGAAGGACAGTGGGAAGAGATCAGGGGGCGTCTCCCGGGATTCGACTTCAGGTATTTGATAAGCGCCTTCGTCAAGGCGGCGGAAGATGCACCGATGTCGACGACCAGATCGAATCCGAGCTTCCGGAACGCCTGATGAATGATATAGGGATGAATTCTCGATTCGAACTGCGTATAGAACACCGGTGAGGGCACCGCTACATTGTATCGGAAGCGGGAGATATTGGGAATCGGATCGGCCTTCGATTCGATCGCCCCGTGGGGACATACCGAAATGCACGTGCCACAGTCGACGCACAGCTCTTCGGATATGCTCGCCTTGCCTCCCCTGACCCGGATTGCATGCGTGGGACAGCTGCGCATGCATGCCATCTTCCCGTTGCATTTTTCAGGAACGATAATGTGCGCATGATAGAATTTATCCAATTCCCGATTGCCTCCTCGCGGTGATCCTACCGGCCACCCATCACACCAGGAATTTCATCTGCACCTTTGTTCCCTTTCCCACCACGCTGCTCACCTTCAGCTCATCCGTGTTCTTCTTGATATTGGGAAGTCCCATACCCGATCCGAAGCCCATGGCCATCATTTCCTCAGTCGCCGTCGTAAATCCTTGCTGCATAGCTTTCTCTACATCAGGGATTCCCTTCCCCTCGTCATCGATCACCACTTTGATTGCTCTCGGCGTTACGGTCAAGCCGACATTTGCACGCTTCGCGTGCATGACAACATTCATTTCGCCTTCATAGGTTGATATAGCGACCCTGCGCACCAACTTGGGATCGAGACCGATTTTCTTTAAAAGCGATTTCACCTTCGTGGACACCATCCCGGCATTCGTAAAGTCGTTCCCCTCGATAGAGAACTCGCGAAGGAGCAGCAGCTCGTCACGCTTATGGACGCCGCGCGGTGTATCCGGTTCTATTACGCCGTTCTTCCTGATCGAGTCCAGCAGAATGCATGCATCGAACATATCGTGATCGGTGGTCAACAGGATCATGTTGTTCTCCCTAGCGAATTGCTCCGCGCCATCCTTCGGTTTCTTCCCCCGGATAAAGACAACCCCTTTGAATTCTGCCATATGAGCTGAAATTACAGCCTGCCGTGTTGCCAGGCCTGTCAGCAAGATGGAATACGCTTTTCCGAATGCTAGGACATCACTCATGAGATCAGACGCATACACGTGCTCGACGGTCTCACCGAGATTATTTTCACCCTCGATAACCGCCGCGCCGAGCGCTTCCTTTATCAATCTTATTTCCATAGCAAATACCTTGAAATCGACAACTGAATGACTCTCAAAGGATCTTCGAGAATCGAGATGCAGCGACAGCGCCTGTTTGATATGAGATGCCGTTTACTTTTTACTTTCCACCAAATCCCAGCTCATAAAGCTTTCCCACCAACTCGAAAGTAGGCAGCTCGCTCGAGAGAACCGCGATGCTGTACTTGCTCGCCAGCTCCACTGTTTCCTCTGGAACCTCTTTCCCGCTTGTGATGACGATAGCGGAGACATCCACGAGATTTGCTGCGGGAACGATGCTCTTGTGAGTTTGGATCGTCAGCCAGACATTCCCGGACGTAACGCCGGCCATCACATCGCTGACCATATCTGAAACGAAAACGCCTTTCGCCTCACGGTCTTCGAACGTGCTCAGGGCCTTGAGTCCGGCACTTTCGATAAGCTCTTTTATTGTCATGAAATCCCTCCTTGGCACTCAGGTGGAATGAAAGCTCATAAGCGTTAAAACAGGGGTTTTCTCTCTTCTGGCGGTTCCTGGGACAACATTCCTACGTCGTGGATAAACTCTCCCCTGCAGCACGTGAGATCTTTGATTAGATTAAATGATAGCAATTTGATTTTCGAGCGGGTCGTATCCCTTCGCTGGTTGAAATAGTCGGTGAGGATATCCAGTTTTTCGGTTGAAATCGGATTCTCCTTTGCCTCCGGGAGGTGCCCGAATGCCAAAAATATCCAGGTCCTCTCCTTCGCATACTTCTTCTGTAATTCGGCTACTTCGCACTCGGGCATGCAATCGGTGCAGTAGAGGAGTCCCATAAGGTCTCTGAATTCTATGACGTATTTGCACGCAGTGCACTTGAGATCGAATCGGAAAGATTGGGCGTTCTCCACCGAGTTCCAGAAATGGGGGGCTTCGCGATACTCCTCGCCGAGATGCGGGGATTGCTCTAATGTGAAGTAAGTACGGATATTGCTGCAGTGGAAACACTTTTCGAACGATACGAATCCGAATTCGGTATTCGTCATCTCCCATTGGTGCTTGCAATCAGGCATGTACGCATTCTCCCTGCTTTGAACAAATGGACCTTTGTTGGTTTATTGTATGGATAATCCTAATACCTAATAATCAACGCTTTTAAGAGTTATTATTTGAGTAAATGCCAAGCCGTCAATACTTTTTCTCTTACGGAGCTATATTAAATCATATGACAGCATTAATGTCAAATAAATATCTTACATTAATTTACACCGTCAACTATATTGCATTATACTTGTTTTTAGTGAAATGACGAACGCGGATGAGCGGATGACCCGACCTGCGTTCGGGATTTGTGCCGATCTGAGACGCAAGCTGCATGCTCCGGGCTCTACCCAAAAAGGCAGGCGCTCCCACAGGCTGACATGCCTTTGACATTTATAATTTAAGGAAAGAAATTCTATTTTGTAGCAGCCACTTACGTCCCACAGCCGACTGATATAAATCAGTATGGAAATATCACCAATGAAAAACCCGGCTGCCAAG
>CBDUQN010000091.1:0-12182 GCA_965369375.1 uncultured bacterium
AACAACTTACAACATCGAGGGGTCAGGAAATGTGCCCTCTCGTGTCAAACACGGGAGATAGCCTATGGGGTCTATCCTGATATGGCGAACCATGGCTGGGAGCGCGATGATTGGCCCAAACTCTACAAGAGAGTGAAAGCAGCGGATATTCTGATCATCGGGACCCCAATCTGGCTTGGAGAGAAGTCCTCAGTCTGCACAAAGGTTATCGAGAGGCTCTATGGCACGTCAGGTGATCTGAACGAGCACGGCCAGTACGCCTACTATGGTCGGATAGGGGGGTGCCTTGTTACGGGCAACGAGGACGGAGTTAAGCACTGCGCAATGAATATTCTCTACTCGTTGCAGCACCTCGGGTATGTCATTCCTCCCCAGGCGGACGCCGGCTGGGTCGGCGAAGCTGGCCCTGGGCCATCATACCTTGATCCCGGTTCGGGCGGGCCGGAGAATGACTTCACAAATCGAAACACAACGTTTATGACGTGGAACTTGATGCACTTTGCCCGCATGATCAAAGATGCCGGGGGGATTCCGGCTCACGGAAACCAGCGATCGAAGTGGGACGCAGGGTGTCGGTTCGATCACCCAAATCCTGAGTACCGGTAGAAGTGGGCTGGGTGAATCGATGCGACGCATAACGGCCGCATTAACCTGATGGTCTCGGCCTGTTACGCGCCATGCTAGCGTATGGCCCGCGCCAGGCTGGCCCACAAGTTATGCAAGCGTTAGACGGATTTGGAGAGATTAAGCGAATATCATTCTTTATAAAATAATCCGGCACTTATTGCTCATTTGGAGATTACAAGGTTTATAGGCCGGAGGTGTAAGCGTGGTGACACGTTGAGCCGACCGGTAATAATAAGCCGTGCAGCTTAACCAGTTTAATATTATTGCATCTTCCTGATTGAACGTGTGATGATATTCCGCGTCGCACGACCACAGCCCGGGTGGATTCGTCTGCTACTTGCCGTATTCGAAAGCGCCGATATCCGGTGCAGTCCCCACGTAGCTTCTAAAGCCCCATCCATAACCGGGAAAGCGGGATTCCACATAGGCGCCGATCCAGTCGTACACAACAACTCCTGCATCGATGCAGGGACTGCTCGCGGTGAGGTGCCACCAGTTAGAAACGCTTTCGGGATCTTCAGAAAGAAATTGCGGTCGATCCGTTATATTACCGGTGAATATATTCCAATACAGATCTGCCGGATTCATCGCTTCGACTTCCGCAACGCTATAAGCTCTGCCGCTTTCAGATTGGCCGTAGCCGTAAGCGAATACGACCTCGCTGTCGCTAGCTGATGAACGATGGAGCCGCATTAGGTTGTTGCTGAACTCATTATACATCGGCAGGTTGTGTGAATAATGTGATTTGTAAATTGCCAATGAGGGGATTCTGTGCCCCAGAGTGCCGACGTCATACAAGTCATATTCGTTCCGGTATATGATATTATTCGCTACCACATTCCCGCTGCATGTGGTTCCGGCTGCCCGTACCTGCAGATTCATGATTCCGTAGTACCAGTTCGTATAGTAGATCGTATTGTTGTATACGAGGTTCGAATCGACCGGATTACCTGTAAACGCCTCGAAATCAAAGCCCTGGTTCCACGGGGTATATATCACATTACCCCTGAATACATTCTTTGAACTGGATAATTGAACGCACGGCTTGGGATACTGCTGCTCGACACCTTGTGTACAGTTGCTGCCATACGAACTGTTGATCGGGTCTCCATACGCCGTCCCGGAGTTGTAGATCTTATTCCCTTCGATCAAATTGTAGCCGGACGGATAATATATGTAGAAACCACCGCCCCATCCGTTATCGAACACGTTGTTCCGGATGGTAGCGTAAGAGCACGGTTGTCCCCACGAGCCAAAATCTATAGCCGCATGGCCGATACATTCGAATCTGCAATTTTCGATTCTCATGAAGTCACTGTTTCGTGCTTCCAAACCATACCCGTATCCGGTGTGCCAGTTGGAATCCCCGACATGATGAACGTAACAATTATCGAGCTCGAAATAATCGCTGTCCCAGATGCGAAGCATGTTATAGACCGATGCCATTTCGAAATCACATGGAGCATTACTGTGACCGCAGTACAGCCCGTCGAATTCCACCCCCGTTACTCTTATATGATGTGACGAGAGCACCGAGAATCCATATTCGACGTAATTGGCGGCCATTCCATCGTATGCGCCGAATCTGAATACGATGTGCCGGGTCGAATCACCCGGATTGATATAGCTTTCTCCATCTATTGCTATCCACGCTCGACTATGCATAAAGACAAATCCCCCATTACTGCCGCCCTGCTCGAAAATCGCTGGAGCATCTCCCAGAGCCTTGAAAACAACATAGCTGTTGGGACCGGTCCCGCTCAATGGAGAGATGGTGGCCTGCGCATCCGAATAAACGCCACCCATGATCAACAACGTATCGCCCGGACCTATTACGCCGTCGGAATGTTGGAGCGTCGCCCAGGAGGTCGACGGGGTCGTTCCGTCATTGCCGTCACTTCCCGAGGGGGATACATAGTAGATTCCGGCATGCAAGGAGGCACACATGCCTGATAGCAGTATTAGAGAGATAACTATCTGCATTGCAAGTTTCATTACCGGCCTCGAGGAATAACAATCTATATGATGTGATATATCATGTCTTATGGGACCGTTTCCCGATTATTATAGCATAGTTCTATGATACCTCGTAAGGTTTTTCCGTTGAACTTTTTTCCGTTGAACCGGTTGAACGCTTGCCGTCACAAGTCAAGTTCCTACAATTGACTTGAATTAATCCAATAAATCTGGTACAATAACTGACTGTTCTTGCTTTTCAATTCTAAATAGTAGTGTATTTGAGCAGGCATTCGTGATGATTTATATCCATAAATGAACAGTGCAGATCTCCTGGGGCCTGTTTGCAACATTTGAATTGCGCAGGGCAATTTTATAATGAAGGCATTATCCAAGCATCCAGAAATAATTGTAGTTTTCTTCGCGTTTCTGTTTGCGGCAGGAATTCCGTCATTGCATGCGTCTTGGATTTCGAGCGGTATTGCCGTCTGCACATATGATGGTGCTCAGGACCATCCGCGGATCATATCAGATGGGACCGGGGGGGCTATTATTACATGGCGGGACATCCGCGGCGCTGACTCTGATATCTATGCGCAGCGGATCGATGCGAATGGGACGGCACTATGGACAACGGATGGAGAGGCCGTCTGCACGTACATCGGGATCCAGGAAAATCCCCGGATCATCTCAGATGGAAACGGGGGAGCAATCATCACGTGGCGGGACCACCGCAATGGGAACAATGATCTCTACGCACAGCGAATCAACGCGGATGGAAATGTTCAATGGAAGGTGGACGGGGAGGCCATCTGCAAGTACAGAGGGGGGCAGGAATACCCCCGGATCACATCGGATGGAGCGGGAGGAGCAATCATCACGTGGCGGGACAGTCGCTACGAGAATTACGATATCTGCATGCAGAGGATAGAAGCCGACGGGACGATACCATGGAGAATGTTCGGTGAATTCGTATGCACGGCCGCGGGGGAACAGGAACATCCCCGGATCACCTCGGATGGGGTCGGGGGTGTGTTCATTGCATGGCGGGACAGGAGAAGCGGCAACTATGATATCTACGTTCGGAGGATAGATGCTGACGGAAGCAATCATACCGGCTGGACGTCCGCTGGCGAGGCTATCTGTACGGATTTGGGAGAGCAGCACATTCCCCGGATCATGGCCGATGAAGCCGGAGGAGCGATCATCACGTGGTGGGATGATCGCAGCGGGGATTCAGATATCTACGCTCAGCGGATTGATGCAACCGGGGGGATTCAGTGGACGGCAAACGGTGAGGCCGTCTGCACTCACACGGGCGAACAAGACAATCCACGGATTATCTCAGACGGAGCAGGCGGCGCGGTCGTCACGTGGATAGACAGTCGCAACGGAAGCTCTGATATCTACACCCAACGGGTGGATGCCGACGGAAGCATTCATGCAGGCTGGACGGTAGACGGTGAATTCATTGGAGGCGATGGATTCGATCCGCGGATTGCCTCCGATGGTGCAGGGGGAGCGATTATCACATGGCGACGGAGCTACGGTGGGAGAGAAGAAATATACGTCCAGCGGATCGATGCGGACGGGGCTGTTCGGTGGGAGGGGGGCGGGAAGGCCGTTTGCACATGCGCGGGGGATCAGTACCACCCCGAGATCGCCTCTGACGGCGTTGGAGGAGCGGTCATCACGTGGGACGAAGACCGTGGATCAGGCACTGATATCTATGCCCGGAGGCCGACGGGACCTGCTTGTGATATTCAGCCGACGCATATCGATTTCGGTGTTGTCGATGTTTGGGGATTGAAAGATACGACATTCACTATTAAGAGTACAGGTGATGTGCCGCTGGTCGGAAGCATAAGCGAAACGAGCGAATACTTTTCGATCATATCCGAAAGATCGTACGATCTTGCACCCGGTGAATCCCTCACAGTGACGGTTCGGTTCGAGCCGACAGTTGCCGGCCGCCTTTCCTGTGCTATCGAAACAGGGATCAGTTTTTTGTGCAGCACCGTAACGGCGACCGGCCTGTCATTCTCATGTACCCCGGATACCGTGCTTTATGTGGATGAAAAAGCTGCCGGTGCGGGTGACGGCTGCTCATGGGCGCAAGCTTACAAAGAACTGCGGGATGCTCTGGTAATCGCTTCATTGTGTCCCTCCGTTGCAGAGATCCGGGTTGCCGAGGGTACGTATACGCCGACAGGCGCCGCCACCCGAAGCGCTACCTTCCAGCTTCAGAACAACCTCGCACTCTATGGCGGCTTTTCGGGCTCGGAGACAATGCTCGACGAACGGGATGTTGCCGTACATGTGACCATCCTAAGCGGCGATGTCGGAACGCCCGGTGACGTGACGGACAACAGCTATCACGTTGTGACGGGTAGCGGCACGGATATTACGGCGGTACTCGATGGTTTTACGGTAACGGGCGGCAATGCTGATGGCGAACTGGAGAACAGCAAAGGCGCAGGGATGTACAACAATGGCGGGAGTCCGACGGTGGCTAATGCCGTCATTACCGGTAACTCCGCAAATCAACTCGGCGGTGGTATGCACAACAGTCATTACGGAAACGTTACGATCGATAACGTCGTCTTCAAAGACAACTTCGCTTCCCTCACCGGCGGTGGAATGTTTAATAGGCTTGCCGATCCAATGCTGACAAATGTCGTTTTCTGCTGCAACTCATCCAATATCGGAATCGCCTTGCACAATAGTCACGCGAGTCCGGTGCTGGTGAACGTCACATTCAACGGCAACACAACGAGTGGCTTCGGGGCCGGGATTTTCAACGATGATAACAGCAATCCCGTTTTGACAAATGTGATAATGTGGGGCGACAGCGTATCGACATGGGGTGAGATTAAAAGCGATGCTTCGAGCCTGCCGGCGATTTCATATTCTCTTATTCAAAACTGCGGGAGCAGCGGGACGGGGTGGGATGCTTCGCTCGGGAGTGATGGCGGCAGCAACATTGATTCCGATCCGCTGTTCGTCGATGCTTTCGGCGGCGACCTCCGGTTGTCTATCGATTCGGAGGCCAACGACGCAGGTGACAGCACGGTAGCCGGGCTTCCCGCTACCGATCTGAGCGGCAATCCCCGCATAATGGGCGAAACGGTGGACATGGGGGCGTACGAAGGCGAGTTCAGGCTTTTTGCCTATGCTTCAATCGATTCAATCGTGGATGTGCCGAACGATCAGGGCGGTTGGGTAAGCATACATTTCAGGCGATCACACTACGATGACGTGATTGAATCAGCGCACCAGACCGAGCGTTACGATATACACAGGCGGATGGATGATCCGGGACCTATGACAAATTTTCCCGTTGAGGGAAAACCGATCGCAGATAAAGGTATCCGGGCGGCACCTCCCGGATCCTGGGAACTGGTAGGTACCGTTCCGGCTCAATGGCAGGATTTGTATTGTTACGATGTGCCGGCCCTTGCCGATTCGGCGGATACGATTTCCTGGTCGGTGTACTACATCTCGGCTCACCCGACGGCGCCGGCACCATCTTTTGACAGTCCGTCCGATAGCGGCTACTCCGTCGACAACCTGCCGCCCGGTTTGCCGACGGGGTTTATGGTGGAATTCAACACGGGAAACGGAAATCATCTCTCGTGGGATCCGTGCACAGACGATGACTTCCAATTCTTCAAGATATACCGTGACATCGAGTACGACGCCATACCTGAACCCGGGATCGAGGTACATGCGACTGCAGATACGGCTTGGACCGATCCCGATTACGACGGATCGATCGTGAACTACAAGCTCACGGCACTCGATGATGCATGCAACGAGAGCGATTTTGCTTCACCGACCATAATCACCGGAGACGAAATCCCACAGGTGCCGATGGTTTTTGCCCTCTACCAGAACGTTCCTAATCCGTTCAACCCGACAACGATGATCAGGTTTGATGTGCCGAAACCGACGCATGTGAAGCTCTGCATCTTCAACGTAGAAGGCAGGCTTGTCGCCACCGTAGTGGACAGACACATGACAGGGGGACGCAAAGAAGTCACATGGAGTGCAAAGGACAGAAGGGGAAGAACTGTCGCCAGCGGGATATACTTCTACCGCCTGGCGGCCGGTGATTTCGTGCAGGCGAGGAAAATGGTGATCTTGCGCTGATATGGGTCCGGGTGGTGTCAATCATGTTTTAACGAGAGGAGGGCGGATGGCGGTTAGGTATCACTTCTTCAACGACTGCGACGCTGCGCCGGTCGTAATGGCCCAGATCCGGCAGACGTGCGACGGACCGGTGGATTAAACGTCGGCTTTGAACAAGCGCGCTGCGAATGGATTGCGCCCGGCGACGATTTGCGGGGTGCTTTTTCGTCTGAAATTTGAGTCGTGAAGCTTGTCGGATAGGGGCTACCAGTTGAAGAAATAGGCGAGGGCGAAGTTGTCGAAGTCTCCCCCTATGCGTGTCGTCACGCCGGACGACCACACGAATTTCAGGTTATGGCTCCTGGCGAGGGGAATGGCGATGGTCGCCCCGAGCCGCGAGTTCGCCTGGAAGTCATTCCTGAGCTCGCCCTCCACGAGTGTCTCCCCTCCCGTTGTGTAGAGCCAATCGACGCCGATCCACAGCCTCGGCTTGAAGGTATAGATCACATGGACCTGGAATACGCCGAGATTTTCCTGTTCGAGCTTTAATCCTCCATAATAATCGGTGTTGTCCGTGAAGAGAATAAGGCACGCGTAGCATTCGACGATCCATCTCTTGATCGCCTGTGAGAGTGCTATCTCCGGCCTGAATGTCCATCGATTGGAGCCGAGGTTCAGCATACGTGTCGGATCGTATTTGCCGAGCGGCGGAATCACCTGCAGGCTTGCGCCGACGATCGTCTTCTGCCGGTACGAGGCGAACTCCGCCGGGGTGAGGGCCGGCGAGCCGATGAAGCTCGCCGTCAATCGAAATCTGGGATCCGAAAATCCCGTCTAGGTTCGGCTCGTATCCGCGCCCGAGAGCTTCGCGCTCGCCTTCATCCACGTATGGGGAAAGAGCATGTCTGATTTCGCCGTCATTCCCGCCAGGTCGAATGTGTAGAGATAGCCCGCGCCGGCGATGTGCATCGTCCCATGCAGCTCCTCCAGGATGGCGCTGTTGATCATGATCTCTCCGCCGGAGTATTTGTAAGTGAGCGCGATGAAATTGGTCCCCGTGGGCGCGTTTGCATAGAGCCTCGCCTCGATGTCCTGCGCGTATGAAACGCGCGGCAAGAGGAGAGCAATAAATATAAACAGCAAAAAGAGTATGGCATGTCCGTTTTTCATTCTCACTCTTTCGTCAATTGCATTCAATGGATTCATTCTCGTTGCTTTCCCTTGTTCGCTATTCGGAACCTGCGCCGACGGGAACGAGCGCAACCGGGGATTCATCGGCGAGATATGCGTCATCGGTCGCCTCGAGCTTGTTATACGTAATGATATCCGTGAGGGATTCGACATAGGCTTCTCCGCGCTCGGAGTAGTCGGCGAGTGATCCCACGATCGCCAGGCCGGTCACCTTGCCTCTGCCCGAACAGCGCATTTCCGGTAACAGCGAATCGCGATGTCCCCCAGCCGCTCTCTTCCGCCGCCTGCGCCAGCGCGAGGGGCGGCGGGATGATATCGACGCGGGCGAGAAGCTCCTCGATCTGTTCCTTGCCGACCGTCCGTTCATCATCACCGATGACTTTGTGCCGGGCAGCGAGATTCAGGAACCATTCCCGCTCGCCGCTAGTCAGAGAGTCGGTCCCGGCGTCGATAGCTTCGAGCCGCGCGCGATCCTCGAGGATCATCTCGTTTGCCCGCAGAATGAGGGGGGCAAGTGTGTGGAAGAAGATCCTTTTCTTGGCGGCGACACTTATTTCATGCGTTGTCTTGTCACGCCACCTTTCGGGGATCGTGGCCAGGTAGAGGCGCGGCACCTCGCGTATACCCTTTTGCCATGTCTCCTGTGTATACCCTTTTTCCTCGAACAGCTTTTCAATATCCTTGTACGATTCGAACTCGAAGCGTCCGGCGGCGGATGCGTTGCAGGTCACGAGGTTGCAGGTCACGAGAAGGAATGGAACCAGACATACAGCAAGTGACATCTGTCTGAATGGCGTGAACATCGTTGCTCCCTTTCTATTCGAAAAACCGAACACCCGCAGAGATTGCGGAATCTAACAGTAACCTATTATTTTATTGATAACTACCGAACAACAACGAACTTTCCCACAATTCTCGGAAATCGGCTGTCCCAGGGTTCCACGCTATACAGGTACACGCCGTTCGTTATGTCTTGTCCGTTCCGTGACAGAAGATTCCACGGGAGCGATCCGTTTCCGTCCCTTCCGTCATGGTAGAGCGTTTGAACGAGATCGCCCGCGATAGTGAAAATTCTAACTGTGCTGCGGCATTTTGGGAGATTACGAAATTCGAGCTTCACGCCTGTAGGGTCACTGTTGTTGGGCTCTAGTCTCCAGCCTTCCAGGTTTTCTTCTGTCACTGGATTAGGAACGACATATACATCACGCTTGTCGAATTTCTCCGGTACCTGCGCGTTCGATTGCGGAGTCACAAACTTAAAATTTGTGGCGGGACTGTTGTAGAGATTTCCTTCGCCCTGCTTGCGGCTTATGCGTTTGCGATCGTATGCTACAACCGAATAGAAATACGGAACTCCATTGATAGCTTTATCATCGACGAATATGTAATACTCTCTTCCTCCCTGAAATCCAAGATTGTATCGAGCAAGTGCTTCGAGTGTATCGCACACCTCGTTACTCAGACCGGAGGGACAGAGAACGGCATCAAGGGGATGCTGCCAGAGTGTTTCTTCGAACATCCGCAGCAAAGACTCTCTGTCCTGCAGGTTCATTAAAGGTTCGTACTGCCACCCTCCCCGTATGAAAGGTTTCTTGAAATCGATATTGGGGGGGACGCTGTTAATAAGATCTCGAAACTCGTACAGGAACCAGAGGTCAGTACTCGGACCGCTCGCGACGGTCGTTCCAATCGGTCTGTGCCAGCCATCGGCTCTCCATATCTGATATCCCTCGAAATCCCGCCATCCTGTCATTACATCGGGAACGAGCTCGCTCAGATTATCCCAGAAGATAGTTACCTTGTTGTCGCCGGGGACGACTCTCATTTTCGGCGGTGGCGGTGGTGAATCCGTAATCCAGAAAACCTGTGTTTCCCTGCCATCGACTCCTGTTTGATAATTACTGAAATAGGCGCTCCTCGCATAACAATTCATATAGGACCAGCGCCAGCGTTCTTCGGCGCAATCAATATTGCTCCAGATTATCTCTCCCTTCTCCGCAGTGAGCTTTTCCTCGACCCCATCGCACGCATCCGGATCCCACGCTTTTATCTTCCCGGGAATGGGAGTCTCACGCCCATTCTTTCCCGTGCTGCTCTTGCGATCCTTGTCAAACCAGTACCCGTTATGAACGATTGCGGCGTTTGCCGCGTTTTTCAGCATTCCCTCCAATCCTTCGCCGCAGACATACGCAATATCGAACACCAGCGTGCCGCCCGGGGGCAGGAGCCCGAATGGACCGACGGAGAGGAGTATTGTATAATCGCCGGGCTTCTCCTGATCTTCGTCTATTTCAGGCGATGATAATGCGTCGTATCGCTCGAAGTCGTTTGTCGGTTTTCCGCCGCTCGCATAAGGAAGGAGGCCCTGGAAGGCGCGGAATGCTCTGTGATAAATGGTGCCGGAGGGCACAAACAAACCGGTCGTATGGCCGAGTAGAACGATTCCGAAGTAACCCCGCGTTTTCCCGTTATCGCCGTTATCATCGAATACGTAACCGACTTTCACGCGCACCGGCATATCGTATTTCCCGATTGTTGCACACCGGATTCCATCCCAGAAGCCGACCCTGTCATCCATGTGATAATTTCCGTATATCCTCGGGCCGGCATCGACGTCGGCATAGATGCCGAGGCAGACATTTGTCAGGAATCTGTTCCCCTGGTTCGTGACGTAATATCGGACACCGACGAAATCATCGAACTCGCCGTCACTCCATTGATAGGTTTCCTGCCGCACATGCAGGTTCATTGGAGTGTGTTCCGGATACAGGGCTGTTGCAGTCGCCTGATCGTCGGTATACCAGCACGAGAACATTTGCTGACCTATCGCCGAAAAATCTTCATCTATCTGTCCATCGTCGTCATCATCCCTTCCGTTGAGCCAGTCTTCATCGACGCGGGAATCACCGTCATCATTGGCCGGACCGGGGTACCTGTTACCGCCTCTATCCCCTTCGAATGTTCGATATATAATATCAATGGGCGATTTATCCGGATAGAATTCGGTTTCGGGATAACCCGTTGACACGTATGGGATTCCATTTATCTCAGCGCCTATCCAGATACCCGCTGCATACAAGTATTCGACGCCGGATCCTGCAGGCCACTGAGCGGACGGCGAATCGGCCATTGGATGCGTGCTGTTCGGCAAAGAACCGAGAAAACCCCAATTGGTAACGTTCATTTGCAGTTCTCCAATGTTATGCACAAATTGTCCGTCAAGGATCAATAGCTGCTCGGGCAATTTGATTTTATCTCTTCCAGGTTGGATATCGCGGTCATTCGATTTAGCGGTCGCCATTGTTATGATTAATATGAGACCACATATCAAATATGCTTGGCTGAGGAACAGACAATAGTGAATCTTTGCTGAGCGCATACTCTCCGCGCTGTATAAGGCTGAATGAAATCCCGGAACTGAGAAACTTGGCTTTGGAATACTCTTATAATGTATTAAAAGAATAATCCTCAGGCAATCTCTAATTGGTTAAGTAAATTTAAGTTGCCTGGCGCGTAAAGCGGCGCCGCGGGAATCGTCACCGATATTGGCATAATCAGCTGCTGAATCAGCTCCCGAATCAGCTGCAGAATTTAATGGAGCCCCCTCCGGCGTTCATGTGTTATACTTCTTATCTGGAAGCAAAAGGAGGTTCGATGGCCCGCCCAGGAGCAATTGCGATGCTTGCCGCCCTGCTGTTTTTGCCGGTGGTATCGCTTGCGCAGGCGACCGATGAGGAACGCGCGCCGTCGCAGCCCGTTGCGGCGTTCGAAGACAGCAGCGCGGTCTTCACGCGGAGCACTCTTCTATTCCTGTCCGATTATCCGTATAAGCCCGAAACATCGCTTCCCCAATCGATATACCTCGGGAAAAGCAACAGTACCCTGTTGAATTTCGAGGTATACAGGGCCTCCCGGCTGGAGTGCGCTCTTCAGGGTGCGAGCGCCGGCATGACACTCGGCATGGCCACCGGAGCATTCGGGATGATGACCGGCACGTGGGATGAGCGGAGTGCGTGGTATATCACCGGGGCCATGGCGGCGTTCGGCGCGATTTTCGGCGGTACGGTCAAGGCCGATGATCCCACATGGAATCTTCGTATCCGCTGGGAGCCCAACCGCTGATTTCTCCCCGCCCCGTCAATTTCTCAATATTTTTCATGCGCGCGCGGCGCCATCTTTCGCCTTCACCGACGGCACGCCGGACTTTGGAAATTTCACGCGGGATTTGGGCGCAGCCGGATTTTGAGAGAGCTACATGGCGCTGCAATTTTTTTTGT
>CBDUQN010000092.1:0-12055 GCA_965369375.1 uncultured bacterium
CTCGCGTTTACTCGAAGACGGCGCGCATCGGATCCCACGCAGGCAAAACCGTCGGTTTGGTATCGAGCAATCGTAAGACATCCTCGGGTAGGTATCGCTTATGGATGATAACCGCATAGACATACTCGTCGAACCACGCGTCGTACATCGTCCAGTAGCCCTTGTTGCCTCTCTCGGTCCCCCATGAGTTCTCGACGAGCCATTTGACCGGCTCGCCCCGAACGGTATCGACACCGACAAATGCCATCGCATGATTCGGTGTGCTCGCGCGATAGAGAATCCGCTCCGCCTTCGTGAGACGGGCCTCGACGTCATAGAGTGATTCATAATCATAGATCCCGGGAGCAAATATGCCGTTATCACGATCGTTATCCTTGCCGACGTCACAGGCGAACCAGACCGGCTCGCCGTCGTGCAGGCTTGCCAGCGCGAACTTCTTGAGATGGTCGATCCCGAGATTGATGAAATCCATATCGGGGATATCCGGCATGTTGCGGCAGTACCTTAACTCGTAGTATTTGTTGTAGGGATGAATGGGGTGGTCGAAAACGGAGATGTATTCACCGAGGTCCACGCCGACGGCCTCCCGGTAGAAGGATACGGGAGTGTACGTCCCCTCGACGATTTCACCGTCTTTATCCTCGTAGCGCCAGGAAAACTCATCGGGGGGAACGCCGAGATGAAGGGCAAGCATGCGGTACACATCTTTGAGCATTTCGAATTTCCGGGCCCTGAGCGCCGAGTCCTTCTTTCCCTTTCCGGCCAGTGCCCGAAGTTCCACCGCATCACTTATCATCATCCTTCTCAGCACGGCATTCATCTGCCGCGTGTTGCTGCTGTTCTTCGTTTCCGGCATCATCTGCACCGGCATGGCGCCGTATTTCTCGACGAGATTGACCACGTAGGACCACCAGCCGCCGTCCGGCACGGGGTCCCCGATCAGTACCTGGAGCTCACGATCATCAATGTCGCGGTATTTATTCTCGATGATAGCCTCGAGAAACATGTTCGCCTTCTCGAGCTTGTCCCAGAAGAAGAGATGGTTCTCCGAGAACTCGAACGATTTGATGTTGTATTTCTCCAACACCGCGGGCCGCATGATGTTGAAACCGGCGAAGAGCCAGCAGCGTCCGCTGCTCTTCTGGTTCGTTACGCCGGGCTTGTTCTCGATCTTGAAATTGAAGATATCGTTGTGCTTCGCGTAGAGCTCGCGATTGAACGCAAGATCGCGCACACTGTTGTTTGTTATCGCGTTCATCAGCGCCGTCGTATGCGCATCCTTCTCGAACGAGGATTTGAGCTTGTCGATCGCTTCCGGGCTCAATCCTATTCTTTCGCCGGCGGTTGACGTCTCGGCGGTGAACGACAGAAAAACGATCATGACCAGAAAGCTGCGGATTACAATGCTGGCTTTCATTCGTTCGAGCTCCTTTCTTTCGAATGCAAACCTGTTCCTTTGAATCCAAAGTGAAACCGGCATACCGGGAAGGATAGCATATTCTTGGACGCGAAGGTAAGTAGGGAGTTCAGTGGATAACGAGTTCCCCGCCGCTCGCCGGTATCCAGCCTCGCGCTCCGTTATCGAGCTCGATATGCCACCAGCCGGGCCGCGATTCGATCAGGCCGAACTCCGTTCCCGCATGCAACGGCTCGGTAAAGCTCGACTGGTACGTATCGGCATCTCCCTTGCGGGCGATAACCTCTTCGGCGATGATAACTCCATCCGGCGTTTTATAGTAACTCGCCGCTTCGACAACGAGTGAAGCGAGAAACAGCGCGCTGACGACGGCCGCTATGACGAGCACGAGTCGCAGACCATACAAACGCCACAGGAGCAGAAAAACCGCCGAGATCCAGACGATTGCAAACGAGACGGTGAATATAATGAGACGAACCTTCGTCGGCATATCGTAATGAACGAAGAAGAGCGTCTTGAACACTCTCTCACGCATCTTCTTGTCTATCTTGTCGCCTCTCCTGCTGCGTGCGAAATCGAGATTCTGTTTGAGATTCGAATCGTTCGGGATATAGAGCGCGGCGCGCCTGTAATTGAGAATCGCCTCGCCCAGCTTACCGAGCTTGAAGTACGCGTTTCCGATATTGTAATAGAGCTTGCCGTTCCTGACGCCACCCTCTGCGACGATACGCTCGAAATGAAGAATCGATTTCAGATAGTATTCCCTCGCCGTCTCCGGATCCGATCGGTCGAACTCCACGGCGTCACGAAAGTACCGCTCTCCTTCGCCGAGATGCTGTTGAATCTCGGCGCTCGAAAGGGTCGCAGAAGAGACGGAACCGGGAAGAAGCAGGAAAATGAGTGCCGGAATGATCGCCGTGAGCGTGCTAATATATTTTATTCTCACCGCACGCTCCTCTCGACTCCCCCGGCGGCTTCTTGCACCCGCTTTATCAGATCGTCCCTGTTCTCGGCACTGAATGATTCGCCGGCGTATGTTCCCTCTTCACAGGTGAACATAACGCTTTTGACAGCCTCGATTACTTCCGCGGGCAATCCGCGACTGACGAGATGGCGTTCGACATCGAGCGGGGTAAGCGAGCTGCCCGGCACATGGAGCTTGGCACCGAGATACTCTCGAAGCGCTTCGAGCGCGCGTTCGCAAAGGCGCGCCGGCGGCAATCCGGTTTCACGCTGAATCGCATTGAGCTTCGCGCTCAATCGCTTCCAGGCGCCTCTCGCTTTCACCGCATCGGGATCCGACCGGCGGCGGCGCACCGCCACGACGCCTATGAGCAGGAGCAGATAGACGGATGGAGGCGCGATAACGGCGACGAGCCAGCTCGCATTCTTCACAATCGAGCCGAGACCGTAATCTTGATGTAAGATGAGATCGGGGCCCTCATAGTTATACGCGATCCCTTCCTTCCACCGCTCCACGGGGCTGCCCGAGGGACCGAGCACGACACCCTCCGCATCGAGTGCGGTGACCACCTTCGTTTCATGAACGACGAGCGGGATCGGATTCGACGCGGCGATCCGGTAGCTCCCGCTTTTCGTATCGAAGTAGATGAGCTCTATCGCCGGAATCTCCTGCACCTCTTCGTGCTTTGCCCTGATCGTCTGGGAGAAGATCTTTCGTTTTCCTTCGACGCGGCCGTCCGCGCGCTCGTCGGGTATCTTGAAATTCTCGGCTAGCTTCGGTTGACCGCTGAGCTGCGGGAGATCAACGGCGCCGAGATAATCGGGGCCTTCGAGCACGACGGTAAGCGTTATCGGATCGCCCACGTTGACCTCGGTCGGCTCGGCGGATGTCGATATTCGGTACTCACCGATATGGCCCGAGAACCCGGGAGGCTTTCCCTCGAGCGGGAGAGCGTCTACTCGGAGGCTTAACGTGTTGGAGGGAACGACATACTTCTTGAGCCTGCCCCTACTGGTGCGGAAAAAATTGTCTGAGAAGAAATCACGGCTCCGGCCGCTGAAGCCGACCACCGCTTCGCAGGCCACGATAATCTCAGGCACGATGAACGTCCCCGAGCGCTTGGGGATGAGTACCTTTTTAAATTCGAGCGTTGTGTAATTCTGACCGCCGATTCTCCCCTGGCCCTTCTCGGCGATAATCTCTCTATCGCCGATCTGAATCCGGAAGTACTTTTTCCGCTGGTCGATCTCGATCTCCGGATCCTCGAAGGCAAAAGCGTCATTATCGAGTATCGGAACGGTGAAATGGAAATCCTGCACGTCACGCCCGAGGTACCAGGTAACCGTCAGAACGACCGGCTCTCCCACGTAACAGTTCTCGCGGGAAAGGTTGATCCTGAGCTTGAACTCCTCGGTTTCGGTGGGACGCCGTACGGCGATCGTCACGGGAACGGTCGAAAAGCTCTGCCCCTCGACATTGACCTTGAGAGACGGAATGGTGAGCCTGCCCGCTTCGGTAGGCGTGAGCCGGTAGGTGAATATGAATCCCTTCTGAACAACGCGCTGAACCCTTCCATTTATAATGGAGATCGACTGACTGCTGTTGTTCGAGCCGCCCATGTATTCGACGACAAAGCCGTCGAGTGATGAGAGATCGAGAGGCTCAGCCTTGTTAGCCCCATCCACGACCACCTGTAAAAGGAAAAACTCTCCGACGTACACATCCTGCGACTCGACCTCCAAATGAACGCTTACCTCGTCCGCGCCTGCGGCACGCGGACCGATCAGGCACAGTACGATGGCGATCGAAAATATTATCGTATACGCAAAACTAATTCGCACGATTCCTACCAATCTTTCTCGACCGCCCGGTAGCCTCGGCTCGCCTGGGCGCGCCGCTTCTTCTTGTTCTCCTTCTCCTCGTCGAGGATGGCCCGTGCAGTTTCATTACGTGGCGCCTGCCTCTCTTGTTGCTGCTGATCCTGTTGCTGAGGCTCCTGCTGTTCCTGCTGCGCCTGCTGCTGATCGCCGGGCTGCTCCTGTTGCTGTTGCTGCTGCCCTTCCCCTTCCGTCAATTTCTCGATTGCCGATTGTATCTGCCCGAGGGCCTTCTCCTGTTCTCTCGCCGCCGCCGCCGGATCCTGCTTCGCAATATCTCGCAGCGCATCTCCCTGATTCACCAGTGACGTATCGAGGTGCGCCTGCGCGCTGTCGACCTGGGGCGGTCTCTGCATGGCAAAGAGACTGTCGAGCCGGCCCTTAACCTCTCTTGTGCCATCGGATATGCCCGTTTGATCGCCTTCCAGGCCGCCGAGGCGTTTCGCCCAATCCATCCCCCTGTTCTGTTGCGACTGCGAGAGATCGGTGCTCTTACCTATCGCCTTGCCTTCCCGCTCCGCGAGGGCAAGGAGCGAATCGACTATCTCCCCCAGCCGCTCCTGCTGCTCCTTCATCGCCTCCTGCTGCTTCTTTATGCGATCGAGCAGATCCTTTATAATGAGACGGGTAATCTCGATATTGTGCGCGGCATCATGGAGCTCAGGATTCTTCTCGAGGGCGGTCTCGTAGTAGTTCACCGATTCCTCGTAGAACTCGAGCGCCTTCTCGAAATCGCTGTCGAGCTGGCGTTCCGCTTCCCTGAATGCGGTGTTGCCGAGATTGTACCAGGCTTTTGCCTCGAGGATCAGATCCTTCGTCTGAAGCGCAGCTTCTTCGTAATACTCCCTCGCCATGCCGAAATCTTCCTCCCGAAAGAAGGCATTACCCATGTTGAAGGCGATAATCGGTGACTCCGGCGCCTTGACCGATGCCTTTTCGTAGTACTCGACCGCTTTGTCGAAATCCCCTTCATCGAAGCTCCCGTTTCCTTTCTTAACGAGTCTTCCCGGGGATTGCGCGATGAGGGGTCGAGAGAATACAAGTATACAGCATGATACCGCGATCAACATGAACGCTGATAGCGGGAACTTTCTCATATCACCGAATGCTTTCACCATGATACCCTACCACACCACCCTTCTTCTTCTCTCTCCGATGATCATCTCTACGATGAGGAAAAAAACCGCCGCCGAAATGAAAATCTGATACTTCTCTTCATAGAGTTTTATCGTTTTTGATTCTATCTCGCGTTTTTCCTCGCCCGCAATGAGTTTGGCGTAGACATCGCCGAGATCGATCGTCCCTGTAGCGACGTTGAGGTACCTGCCGCCGGGGGTGGCGTTAACCATCTTGCGCAAGCTGGATGCATCGAGCTTACTCCACACCTCTCTCCCCTTGTAGGTCAGAAAGGTTTTGTTGCCCTTTTCATCCGTAACGGGGATCCGCCTTCCCTGGTCCTCGTCGCCGAGACCGATCGCGATGATACGCACTCCGCGGCGGCCCGCTTCCTCTGCGGCCTCGACGGGGAACGAGTCGTGATCCTCACCGTCGGTAATGAGAATGATGTCCTTGTACTTTCTCTCCTGATCACCGAAAGCCTCATCGAGCGCTTTGCGAATGGCATCGCCGATCATCGTCCCCCCGCGGGCGATACTCTCGATGCCGATATCCTCGAGCATCAGCCTGAAGAATCCGTAATCGAGGGTGAGCGGACATTTGAGCGTTGCCGTACCGGCGAAAACGACGAGCGCGACCCGATCACCCTCGAGCCGTTCGATCATGTCCGTCATCGCGAGCCTCGCTCTATCGAGCCTGTTGGGCACAAGATCCTCAGCGAGCATGCTCCTCGATACATCGAGCACGAACACGATATCCCTCCCCCTGCGATGAACCGTCTGCGGACGGGGATTCCAGGCGGGCCGGGCGAGGGCGAAAACGGTAACCGCAAAGCCGAGGACGACGAGCATATACTTCCAACGCCTCCCGGCGGGACTGAGAGAGACCCCGACTTTTTCGAGAAGATCGGCTTCGATAAACGTCCGTAATGCCTTCTTCCTCCCGTACGCCGCCACGACAAAGAGCAGCACGATAACGGGCACGAGCCACAGAAGAGAGAGCATCTGTACGTTTCCGATATGCATCGCTACTTCCTTTTCCCGTTGTCAGTGCGCCGGCTCGTGGAGTTTTCACCCACACAATGCCCGAGGTTCATGGAGTTCTCCTCGAAATGAAGCGCGCCGCTCATGGAATCCTCCTCAGCACCGTGCTCGCGAGCGTCACCTCGAGAAGCAGGAGAATCAGGGCCGTGAGCGCGAATGGCGTAAAGAGCTCCCGGTAATCGACGTAGCGCACCGATTCGACCTCGCTCTTCTCGAGCTTGTCTATCTCCTCGTAGATCTCGCGCAAGCCCTCGGCATTCTCGCCGAGCCTGAAAACTCCTCCCGTGATATCTGCGACGCGCTGGAGCGTCTTCTGATCGACGCCGCCGCCGGTTGGAACCTTGAAATTGCCGAACAGCGTCTTAATCGTGCTCACACCCTCCCTGCTCCCGACGCCGATCGTGTATATCTTTATGCCCCATTGGGCTGCGAGCTCGGCCGCCTCCTCGGGCGTACGGCGGCCCGAATTGTTCTGACCGTCTGTCAGAAGAATAATGATCTTGCTCTTTATCTCGTAGTCTATTTCACCGCTCTCAGATGCGCTCCGCTCGAGATCCTCCTCCGCCGTCTTGAGCCGCGCCGCTGCGAGGGCAAGGGCATCACCGATCGCGGTCCCGTCCTCCGGTCTCCGGCTCACGATATGAATGCTGTCTAGAAACCTGAGCAAGGCGCCGTGACCGAGGGTGAGCGGCGCCATCGTATCCGCATAGCGCGCGAATGCGATCATCCCGACGAGATCGTTCGGGCGCCCCCCGAGTGTCTTCTCGTTTCCCATGAGAAATTCCTCGAAGACCCGTTTGACGACTTCGAGGCGGTTGAGCCTTCTCCCCCGGTACTCCATCTCGGCCTTCATGCTACCCGAGCGGTCTATCACCATCTGTATCGCAACACCCTTCGTTACCTCCTTTACCTTCTCTCTCCCCAGCTGGGGCCGCGCAAGCGCGGTGACGAGAAGAACGAGCACGATGATCCGGACGGCGAGGGGCAGCATCGACAGCCGCTGCCTGAGCGAGCGGCCGGCGCGCAGCGCATTGGTGAGATACGAAAATCGGACACTGCCCGCCCTGCCCCTCTTCGAAAGGTAGAAGAGAACGATCGGCACCGCGAGGAACACGAGAAACGCCCATGGAGATGCAAATCTCATTGTTAATGCCGCCGCCAGGTTCCCTCTAGGCGGCTTGCCTGCTCACCTCCTCGACCTTTTTTGTTGCGTCGATAAAATCCCGGCAGGTCTCGAAAGCCCGCTTTACATCCTCCTCGGACGGCTCGAGGGCCGCAAACTTGACGAGATCGCAGTGATGCAGAAACTCCTCGATGATCCTTTTGCGTTCGTCGTCGACAGGCAGGCCCGTCTTTGCTTCGATGAGGAATTCTTCCGTCGTTCGCTCCGGAGCCCTGAGGCTGAAACGATTTTCTATATAGAGCCGCAGAATATCGGAAATCACCACGGTGAACTCACGGTATCGTTTTTCGGTAAGCAATCCGCTTTCGAGAAGATTCTCGAGCTGCATGAACGCCAGTTCGTGCGGCGAGAGCTCCGGCGCCTCCCCACGCTTTTTCCTTCGGCGCCGCAGAAAAAGTACGGCCAGTGCGGCAACGAGAATAACGGCGCCGGCGATAATCAACGCGGGATACGGGTTTCCGGGGAACGAGACGGGACCGGCGATATCCCTGATCTCGAGCGCAGCCTGATCAGCGGGAAGAATCGAATTAACGGCGACCTTTATCGTATCACTCTCGAGCTTGTGCATCAGCGTGTCTCCCTCTTTCCAGAAGGAGAGGGTCATCGGCGGAATCCGGTACTCTCCCGAAAGGAACGGTGAGAGCTCGTAAATGCGCCTCGTAACAATGACACCATCGCTGTCGAGCTCCGGCTTCGGTGTCGTATAGTCTACGATGCCGAATTGTTCGAGCTTCTCCCCGAAGCGCGGGAGCTCGACACGATACCCCTCACGTGAGCGCGCTTCGAGGAGCATCGTGACATGGTCCGCGATCGTCACCTCCTTGCGGCTTACCGCCACGCGGAAACTGACGGGCCCGCGGTCGAATATGCGGTCTATCTCGTACGATGTTTGCGCTTGCATCTCGCCGCTCTTATCAGCGCACGCGAGCGCGAGAAACGAGCACAGAAGGGCGGCGCGTATCAGTTTCTTCTTGGATATAAAAACTGTCATGGCATATCCCGCTCACTGGAGCTTCGAGCGGTGGATCACCACGTCGTAGTGATCCATCAGCTCGTCGAGCACGCGCCGCTGTATCTCCATCTCCTTCTGCGACCGCACGGCCATATACACCTGCTCCTTGACCTCTTCGAACGGCCTCTGCGCATCCCCCTCCTTGTATTCTTCGAGGTGCGAGGCGTAGTAGCTCTGAAGTTCGTCAGGCGTGACCTGGATGCTCGACGCGTATTGCCGCTCGAGGTATTTCTGCGCAAGAAGCCTCCGCTCGATGGTGCGTGTGAGTTTGCGTATCTCGGGATCTTCGTAGAACTTCTCCTCGGCCGCCTTGCGGTAGAGCAGCTCTTCGGCGATAAAGCGCTCGAGCCACATAGCCTTGCCCCCCTGACTGAGAACCTCTTCGAGTATCCGTTTCTTCTGCTGACGCCGTTCCTCGGGGCTAAAACCGCCGGCCAGCTGGGTGAGCTGGGCGTCGATCTCTCCCTCGATCATCGCATCGAGCTCGGCGTCGGTGATCTTCCAGGGACCGATCTCGGCGACAACGCCTGCTCCCGTCGTATCACCGGGTGCGTAGGCGGTCCGCTCCTCGAGCTCGTGTCTCACCGCGGCATACTTGCCCAGGCTCTCGAGGCATTCGACGGTCCTCCGTGAAATCTCAGCCTCGATGTCCCCCAGCCGCGCGAGACTCTCCGAACGGTAATACGCTTCGAGTGCCCGCTCGTATTCTCCAGCCTCCTGGTGGCTCTTGCCTATCCGGTACCAGACCCGCGCCCTCTCGTTGACGTCCGGGCGGGCGGTATCGAGGTAGTTGATCCACGCCCGCGATGCGGCACGCGGGAGGTTTTGCTTTTCGAGTTTCAGAGCAAGCTCCTGCAGCTTCTCCGAGGAAACTCCCGCATCCATCGATCCCTTCATCCCGCCCCCCTTGAGAAGAAACAGGAGATTCGCAATCGCTACGACGAGAATCAAGCATAGCAGGATCGGAATGGCCCTGCTCGACGATTTCTTCTTGGGCAGCTGCTCCTTGAGGCTCACTCTCAACTCCTCTGACATATTTGCCCCCTCCTTAGCGGGCACGACCGGAATATGGTTCTACATTCCCCTTAATACCGTTTCGGGCGCGCAGAACATCAATGCCGCCAATCTCGCGCACGGAAAATCAATGCCGCCTCTCCCTCATGCGGAAAAATTGAACAAGTTTCGGTATGTAATCCCGGTCTGTCATGATCTCTATCTGATCGACATCCATCGATGCGAAGAGCCGGCGGAAGCGCTCCGATTGCTCGTGCCCGAGCCGCTCGTAGCTCTTCCTGATGGTTGCACTTCCCGTATCGATCAGCACGATCTCGCCCGTTTCCGCATCCTCGAGCTCGAGCAGCCCCACGTTCGGCATGGCCACTTCCCGCGGATCGGTAATCGTAACGGCCACGAGATCGTGACGCTTCGCAATCACACGCATCGGTTTCTCGAAGCCTTCCGCCTGAAAATCCGAAACTAGAAACACTACGGACCGTTTCGTCGTCACCTTGCCGAGGTAATCGAGGGCGCCGGCGATATCCGTTTTCGCCTGCCGCGGTTTGAAGTTGAGAAGCTCGCGGATAACGCGCAGGACGTGCGTTGTTCCCTTCTTCGGCGGAATGAACATCTCCACCTGATCGGTAAAGACGATGAGCCCGACCTTGTCGTTGTTCTTCACGGCCGAAAAGGCAAGGAGGGCGCAGAATTCGGCCGCGACCTCATTCTTGAGCTTCTGCACGCTGCCAAAAGCGCCGGAGGCTGAGAGATCGACGAGAAAGATCACGGTGAGCTCGCGTTCCTCGACGAAACGTTTCACATACGGATGCCCGGTGCGCGCCGTAACGTTCCAGTCGATCGTCCTGATATCGTCCCCCGGAATGTACTCGCGCACCTCGTCGAACTCCATGCCGCGGCCCTTGAAGACACTCGAATACTCGCCGGCGAGGACGTCGTTGATCACTTTCCTCGTTGTTATCTGGAGGATCCGGATTTTTCTTGCGAGTTCTTCGGTTATCATGTCACGTGGTCCCTCGCATTACAGGTTCACCGCGTCACCTTGGGGCTTCGATGGAACGGATTGAAGATGGCACCCGGATCAAGGCACCGCGACGTTATCGAAGATCGCCCCGACGACATCCTCGGAAGTCTTCTCCTCCGCCTCGGCCTCGTAGGTGATGATGACGCGGTGCCGCAAGACATCCATCCCGATCGACTTCACATCCTGCGGCGTCACATAACCGCGCCCCTGCAGAAGGGCGTGGGCCCGTGATGCCATGGTGAGGTATATCGTCGCCCGCGGTGAGGCGCCGTACTGAATGAGGTTGCCGACGTCGAGACCATACTCCTTGGGTGTTCGCGTCGCCTGTACAATATTGATAATATAATCCTCGACCTTCTCGTCCATGTAGATCTCGTCGGTGAGCCCGCGAAGGCGCAGGATATCCTTCGGCTCGATGACCGCCTCGATATCTATCGCCGGATGGGAGCTCGCCATACGCTGGAGGATCTTCTTCTCCTCTTCCTTGCTCGGATAGGTGATCTTGAGCTTGAGCATGAACCGGTCGACCTGAGCTTCGGGAAGCGGGTAGGTGCCCTCCTGCTCGATCGGATTCTGTGTCGCGAGGACCATGAACGGCTCGTCGAGGCTGTGGGTCTCGCTGCCGATCGTCACCTGGCGTTCCTGCATCGCTTCGAGCAGAGCGCTCTGGACCTTCGCCGGGGCCCGGTTGATCTCGTCTGCGAGAATGATATTCGCGAAGATCGGCCCCTTCTTCGTCGTGAACTCCCCCGAGCTCGGATTGTAGATCAGTGTGCCGATCAGGTCGGCCGGCAGGAGATCGGGCGTGAATTGGATCCGCTGAAACGATGCCTGCACCGTCTGCGCGAGTGTCGTGACCGAGAGGGTCTTGGCGAGCCCCGGCACACCCTCGATCAAAACATGGTTGTTGCAGAGCAGGCCGATCAGCAACCGCTCGATCAGATATTCCTGCCCGACGATTATCTTCTTGATCTCACCTCGTACGCGCCCCAGGACCTCGCTCTCCCGCTGAACCTTCTCGCCTATCTGTTTTACATCAATAGCCATTTCCCTGAACCTCTCCTTTTTGTTACGTCATTCATGCGACAAACTTCCACGTGTACAATACCTTACGTGATTCGTGATTGATTAGTTACACGCCCCGCCGGCGGGGTGTGTCGATTTATGACAATAATAAAATCCAAGCACCTTTTCAAGACCGAAGCGGCGGCGCCCAGATTCTTTATAACCGGTTATAATTGGAAAAGTTCCGGAATAGTAAACAACTTACATCCGTGGCATTAATCAAATGCAAGCTTCGCTTTTCCCAAGTCTTCTTTCTCCTGATACCTCACATACCGCCTTATCGTCTTCTCGTCCAAGCACGCTGTGCTCACGAAATATCCGGCCGACCATATCCCTCCTC
>CBDUQN010000093.1:0-11952 GCA_965369375.1 uncultured bacterium
GCAACAAGCCCCGAAAACGTGCTCTAAATACCTGTCAAGAAAGAAATTAACTAAAATTTTATCTTTATCTTAAGGCTGTTATATGCGAATTTAGCGTAATATAAAAACGGGGTTTTATGCGAATTTTAATATGATCGTTACGGGGATTTATGTGAGATCAAAAATTTATCGAAGCGGAGTTTTATGAGAATTCCAAATAGCATCGTAATGCGGTGTGAATTGATTCTATTTGGCCGGCATTATCCTGAACCACGCATTGGGAGAGGCGATCTCCCGCTCGAGCCCCCGGTACCCTTTCACATTCCAGAGGTAGAACGTCCCGTGCTCGAAACGTGTCCTGATGGAATCGGGCATGGTCCAATCGGATTCCTCGAGGCTATCGGCGACATAGACCTGCTCGAGGTCGGATGTGAAGATCTCGATCTTGTAGTAATCGCTCGCGACCTCTGAATGCCAATCGAACTTTTCAGGATAATCGGCGATATTGCCCACGGGGGAATCGAGGATTATTTCGTATTCAGCGCCGGGCACTCCCCGCATCGGGCCGAAATCGTGCTGGGGTGTATGGATTCTCTCCATGTAGATAAAAATCAGGACCACCGCGGCGGCCGCTGCGAGCGGCGCGAGCCACCGGGACATAAAGAACGGGGGCTTCGCTTCACTCTCGGCTGCCGGCTCAACTGCAATATTCGGAAGGACCCGGTCTTTAAAGGCCCGTTCCATTTTAAAGCGTGCCGCCGGCCAGTCGGCTTCCCCGGCCAATTCATCGTCTGATCCGATATCCTCGAACCGCTGCATCTGCATCACTTCTACACGGCAAAGCGGGCACTCGTCGAGATGTTGTTTCACCATCGCAGCTGCTTCCGATTCGAGACGCCCGTGGATATAGTCATCGAGCTTATCTAACTCCACATGCCCCGATATATCAGCCATCACCGAACCCTCTCTCCTCTACGATCCGCCTGAATTTTCTCCGTGCATTCTGTATCAAGGTTCTTGCTCCTGTTATATTTTCGCATCCGAGCACTTTCGTTATTTCGTTTACCGCCAACCCATCCCTGTAGTGAAGAATGAACGCCTCGAGCTCATCTCCTTTCATGTACTCCTTTGCCACATTCAGTATCCGATCGAGATCTTCCTCAACATCGATCTCACCAAAAGAGTCTTCATCGGCGAGAAAGGCCTCGCCGCCCTCGTCGATCGAGAGCATCCTCTTTCGCCACTTGGTCCTTTTCCGTGAGAGCTCGCCGATGCAGTGATTCCTCGTGACCTGGTATACCCACGTCGAGAATCGGGAAAGGTGCGAGAACGAACCGATGTTCTTGAATATCTTGATGAGTATTTCTTGCGCGAGATCAACTGCGTCCTCCTCGTTATGCGCGTAATTGAAACACCAGAGGTATATTTTCTTGTTGTACCGGCGGAAGAGCTCTGTGCACAGTTCCTCGGTCGCTTCCACCGCGATCGCAGATGCCAAATCCTCGTCGGTTGCGGTTCTTGTTTGCGCTCTCACCCTGTAAGACTCCCCAAAGTGATGAAATGACATAAAAAACTTTCCGCCTCCCAAAAGTACCACAAGAACGCCTGTTTATAAATAAGTTATGGAGAATGTAATGTCACCGCGGGTGCACGGAAACCCGGCCATCCCCGATAAGGATAAAGCCCCCCCACAGGGCCGGATTCGAAGCGGCACCCTTCCACTCAGACGCATCACGCTGTGTTGCCTGCAGGGCAGCGGACGCCGGAAGACCTCTTTTGAAATAGCGGTAAAAGGCCACCATAAACCGGCTCGCATAGCGATCGGGGATATCCACCTGGGAGGCGAGAATGCAGGAGCCGCCTGCGTAGAGAAAGGCCTGCGTCAGCCCGGTTATCCCCTCGCCATAAGCGAGAACGCCACCCGCCGATCTGCACGCCGAGAGGCTCACGAGCGACGCATTGAGCTCGAGCGCCGCGATCTCGTGCCACTGCAGCAGTCCGTCCTGCCCCGATCCCGCCACGGAATCAGCCAGGCTCTCCTCCTGATTGAGAACGATGAACGAGCGCCGGATATCCTCGTCGTCCGCGTAGCTGTGGGATGCGATATGCAGAATCGCCGCATCCCCTATTGGACTTTTCTTGAAACCTTCCTCACGGGCATCGGCACCGACGAGCACAACAGTTTCTCCAAAGAGGCCCGCTACGGTCCGCGCTTCCTTTGCCGCATTGACGAGCGGTTCGACCGGAATATCCGTCATCGGATAAACCCTCGGCGCGCTGTAGAAACCCCGTAGCTCGGCGCCCCTGCTGCCGACGGCAACCATATCCAGAACGGCAACGCGTCCTTCTCTCCTGCGAATCCTATCCCGCTCACGCAGGTAATAGAGGGAACGGAGTGAAGGGATATAGAATATCTCGTGCTGATCACCGAGGTAGCCGCTTTCATCCATCAATAACGAAAACGGCAGGCGATGCAGAAATCCGTCCGGCACGATAACGAGTACGTCACCGGGATGGAGTTCTCTCTTTGCAAATCCCAGAAGATAGGTGCTTAACTCGCGGGAAGCCGTATCGACGATTTCCTTCGGTATCGTTTCCCGCCCCCGGGACATCCAGCTTCCGCCATCGGTCGCCGGCTGCCTGACGATACTGAGGAAGTATCCTACCTTCTTTTCGACTTCGCTGCGCGGCGGCATCGCGTGAACGCTTACTTCAGTCCCCCGTAAGACAAATAGATAAGAACTCTTCCTGCCGAGAGAGAACGAGAGCACGAGCTCCGAAGGTTTCAGCGCGGAGGTGAGTGTCGTGAGCGTTTCCACCGAATTGTAGATGGATGCGTCGTATGCTCCGCTCCCCGCAACCGTCTGCAGACGAATGGATTCTAATTCACGCTCGATTCGCTCCATCCCCGATAGAATCTTCATTCGTTCGTCGTCAGGCAACGAAGCATCCTGCAGTTTTCTCTGGATAACGGTGAGACGGGCCATCAGTCGGCGCTCTTCCGCAACTGGAGCATCAGTCCGGGTCCCACCTCCACGGAAACGCGCCTCGCGCAGGAGTGAGGAGAAAACCTGCGCCCGCGCCCGCTCCGAATATACAAAGGCTTCAGCCGCTACGGCATCGGCGGATGCGCTCATGACTATGAGCTGTATGATCCGTTCATATGGCTTGATTGCGGCGCGCAGCATGTGCATCTGGAGTTCGCGGGCGCCCACCCTGTGACGGATCGACTCTATCTCGAGAATCGCCTCGTCGAAATAGTGGCGGCCGCGCTCGATGTCTCCCTTCATCCAGTGCCGCTCTCCCAGCTCGGTGAGGCACTTCCATCTCAGCTCGCTCATGCCGTTCTTATCCGCCAGGAAGAGAGCCTGCTCGAGGCGTTTGATCGCCTCTCCTGCCGATGGATCGCTCATTCCGAAGAGATAGAGCGTCCGAGCCCGCAGATAATCCTGTCCGCCTTCGCTGATCAGTGAAAGCGCCTCGTCGAGCAACTCATGCGCGGTTATCATCTCGCCTGTTTCGATGTAGAAGGAAGCGAGGTTGTTCAACGCCCAGATGATGCCGGCGTGATCACCTGAAGCTCTGGCCTCCTCGAGATATTCATGATAATACCCGCCTGCGAGATCTAGCTTGCCGGCGGCCGCATAGACGGCGCTCAATCCGCTCAGGACGCGGCGCTTGATCTCGATGTTGCCTTTTTCAGATGCGATCGATAAGGCCCTCTCGTAATGCTCTATCGATTTCGAATAGTTGCCGAGGTAGAAGTACACCGAGCCCATGCTGAAATGAACGGTTCCGATGCCGTCAAGGTCTCCGAGCTCTTCGTATATCGCCATCGCTCTGTGCTCATGGATCAGGGCCTCACGGTAGCGATCCTGGTTGTCGTACACCATGCCGAGGGCATTGAGACTCCATGCGGCCTGCTTTCTGTTACCGAGCTTCTCGTAGACCTCGTACGCCTGCCGATAATTGTTCTCGGCGGCCGAAAAATCTCCCAGGTTGTGGTAGGCGGCGGCGAGTCCACTCAGTGTCCAGCTCAGACCATAGAGACTTCCCATCTCATCGTACCGCCGCCGGCAGAATTCATAATGCTTCACGGCCTCCGAATACTCTCCGAGCACGCCCAAATTTACCGCAACCCTCAGGCGGGCCCCGAGCTCGCCCCAGAGGTTCCCCTCGTTGTGGTGACTTTCATAGGACTTCTGGAAATAAGACAGCGCCTCATCCCGATCTTCTTTCTCTTCCGCTATGGAGCCGAGACCGTAATAGATGTAACCGAGTATCCAGCCCGCCCCGCACGAGAGCGCAGTCTCCCGCGACTCCTCGAGATAAGCCTTCGCCGTACCATAGTTTCTGAGCGTTGATTCCACCTGTCCCAGATTATTGAGAAGAGCCGCTATCCGCTCGCGCGCGCCGAGTGCTTTTTCCTCCACCAGCGCCCTGCTGTAGAAATCCACCGCTTCTCTCAGGCGATCACGCTTGTTTGCGACGCGCCCAAGTCCGCTCAGGCAATAGGCACCTATCTGTTTGAAATTATAATCAGCCGCCCGATCCAGCACCTCGCGGTGAAGACTGTCCGCGGCCGCCAGATCGTCCATGACGTTGAATGCCTCTGCTCGGATCGCCTTTAAGCTCAAAGCGATTCTCTCATTGATTTCGGTCAGATAGCCCTCGGCCCCTTCAACGGCACGAACGGCCTGCCGGCCGTTTCTCGCAGATACATAACTCTGTGCGGCTGTTTTCATACAAACCGCCGCAGCGAGGGTGTCTTTTCGATCGAAATATAACTCTGCAGCTTGCAACGCCGCTTCAGCGGCAGCATTGAATTCTCTCGCCTGCCGATACCGAACGCTCTCCAGATAGCGATCGTATGCTTCCCGTTCTGAATCCGAGAGCGAATTCGAAGCGGCCACGAGAATATTAAAAACACTATCGAGCATGCATCGCCGCGCGTACGCATCGACGAGGCCTTCCGCAATCTCGATTCGTGGCGGATGATCATCTATACGCTGAAGGAAATAAGCGGCTGCACGCTCGTTTTCACCCGAATCAAGAAGCTCTGCTCCCGTGTCGTATGCATTGATTCTTCCGGCGGCGCCGGTTTCGCACGACACACCGCTTCCGGTCGCCGCCAGAAGAATTAAAACCGCAACCGCATGAAAGATAAACCGGTGTTTATTCCCCATACTCTCGGCACCGCCTATGATGCTCTTCTCGGCACCACCCATCATGTTCTATTTATATATCGGTTTTATCCTATGCCGATTTCCAAAGCTTCCAGATCTCTTCGAGAAGCACCCGTTTTCGACGAAGCATTTCGTCTTTGGATTTGCAATGGAGGAGCCCGGCGGCGGCTCCCACGTGACCGTCGCCGATGTTCAGCGAACGCATGATTTCCCCTATGTCCTTGCCGTGATCGCGCCCGGTCATATTCATCGAAAGGGACATCGAGACCGCGAAGTCATTCGTCTTGCGGCCCCCGCGAAACAGGGTATTGAGCGTCAAGACGCCCAATGCGGCCGGGCGAACGAGATATGCGAGATTCTTGATAACCCGCGGACGCCTCTTGTAATGCGTGAAATCGAGTATAATAAGTTCTTTTTCAGAATCCTCAGGCAAAAATGAAACCGATTTTTCCAAGAGCCCGATTATCCGACGCTCCTCCTCGCGATACTTCGCGAGATTGGACGAGACCTGGGCGTCCTCGAGCACTTCCGTCAGAGAATTATCCCGAACAAGCCGAACGAGTTGACTCAAGTACTTAGTGTGCTCGCGCGGGGATGAAAAATAAATCTTGGTACTCATGTCGACGAGCTTCCCCGGCGTCTCCCGCCTCCATTGCTCGACCGAATTGTAGGCGAAAGAATCAATCATATCGGCCTCAGAGACAGTTTCCGAAAAATGCGCCGGTAATTCGTGCCCTTTCCCCATGAAGTATTCAAAAACCACGCGAGCGCAAGAAGGTTTTTCATCAAAACGCCCCGCTATCGATGCCGGATCGATCCCCCGGAGCTCGAGCTCCCCGAGATTCCCCGGATGGTGGTCGAACCATACACCGCATTCGAGTGGATAGGGAAGATCGCAAACGATATCATTCGAATCGATCGAGATTTCAGCGCGGGAGATGGAGTTCGGTCCGGCGAAGACAAACCGCTCGCATCCAAAACCATGGGAGCAGAGCGCGGCCGAAACGATTCCGTCGAAATCGTTGTGTGTAATGATACGCTCGTATTCCATGAGAAATAACTAGTTAGCGAATGGCATCAAGAAATCGGCTACCTCTTTCGCGACAAGCATATGCCCGTTTTTATTGAGATGGCCGTCCCTGGGAATGTATAGATCCCTTCTGTTATTTTCATAAAAAGCCGGATAGAGGTCTTGAAACGGGATATTCAATTCTTCGCATATTTGGCCGACCAGCCGTTGTGGGCGTGTTGGATCTTCGAGCCAACGGTCAACGATCTCGTCATCGGGAAACGCATTCTTGAGCATCGGGCCGTATGTGGCCGGATATACCTGGATCATTGAAGGGATAAAACTCACAATCAGCTTTGAATCGTACTTCTCCGCTTCGTTCTTCATTTCCTCGAGCAGAGCACGCATGAGAGGAACCCCTCTATCCAGCATATCATCCCTGTACCAGCCGTTCAAGAATCCGGGGATACGGCTCGGATCGGCCCGGATCCCCAGCTTGCTCAGAAATCTGATAAAACCGGGTTTTGTCTGGAGAAAACCCTCCAATCTCATTTTTACGACGTGGATAAACTTGAACCTGCCGCGCCTTCTCTGTCCGGCGCCCACATTACCCACATCACTAACCTGCTCTTCAGGCAGATGCACGAGCTTGAGCCGGCCCGCATCGTCTAACGCGAATCTTGGATGCAGCGGCATCTCTTCGAGGCTGCCGTACGTCAAACCCAGATTGTCCAGAATGTCATTTGTAAAAATCATTACGGCATAAATGTCCCCAACGACATTCTTTTCTTCCGCCAATATGCTCATGAGTAATAAATGCTGAGCAGTGCCATACCCAGGCACGCCGGCGTTCAAGACCCTGTGCGCTTTATGGGGAAATTGCCGGTTGATTGCATTTCCGACGTGGGTCGTAAAGAGATCCTCATCCCGTATTTGTCGCCCAAGTGTAAACGAGTCCCCGAGGAATATTATGAGTCTATCGTTCTCAATCATTGATTCTGTGAGCTCGACATTACGAAAACCGAGCGAATTGATATGCAATCCATGTTTCCTGAAGTTATAGTTAGGCTTAACCCAATACGCCCCCGGCCGCAACCTCCAGCCGAGAACGGGATCGAATTGCAATCCGGCAAACTGTGAAATATTCGAATAGTAGTATCTCGAAAAAACGTACTCCGCGATTATAAAGCAGATCCCGAGCGTGAATCCGATCATCACGACATAAAAAAAGAGTTTTCTGGATCTGCTTAATTTTCTCGCCACCGTGCTCACCTCGGGTAATAAATTATGTTAATGACCTATTATATCATTGCTACTGAAAGAATAACAATCCTTTTGCGGATGCATAGCGCTTGGAAAACCAGTGCAATCAGCACGGCTTGGTTGTGTCAAGATTTGCGCGCACTCCATGTTACACGACCCACGGCTTATTCGTGTTGACTGGCGCGATAAAAACAGGGTATATTCATATATTATCGAAATAGGTACAATCATTGCATTAACAGGTAAAGATTATGGAAATTCTGAAAGATTTTTGGCTCTTTTTGAGAGAGAGAAAGAAATACTGGCTAGCCCCAATCATTTTTCTTTTGCTCATTCTCGGCGTTCTGATCGTCATGACAGCCGGTTCCGCCATTGCACCATTTATTTACACGCTGTTCTAGCGATTGCCGTTCAGAAAGCAGCAACACAGCAAATACCATGGAAAAAAAGCAGTTCGAAACGATCAATATTTGCGCCCTCTTTGTATTGATCCTATTCCTGATAACCGGGAAGGTCTTTCTCCTCTATATCGGTATGGGACTGCTGGTAATCAGCGTCCTTATAAAGCCCCTCGGCAGGCTCTTCGCCAACGCATGGCTCAAGCTGTCTCTCGTCATCGGAACGTTTAATTCGCGCGTGTTGCTGACAATATTTTTCTTCATAGTGCTCACGCCGCTCGCGCTCGTACGGAGAATCTTTAGAAGGGATCTGCTCGATATCAAAAAGGTCGAAACCGACACATACTGGAAAACCGTCGACAGAGAGTTTGATCGCAGCAGTCTCGACAGGATCTGGTGATGGCTGAAAAGCATTACATATTGGGAATTTCCGCCTTTTATCACGATTCGGGTGTTGTGATCCTCGAAGACGACAAGATAATGGCGGCCGTGCAGGAAGAGCGCTTTACGAGAAAGAAGCACGATCCATCGTTTCCCGAGAACGCAATCAAGTGGTGCTATGAATACATCGGCCTGTCTCTCAATAAACTCGACATGGTCGTTTTTTACGACAAGCCGTTCCTGAAGCTCGAACGGCTGCTCGAGACGTACTATGCATTCGCACCGAGGGGATTAAAATCATTTCTGTCCGCGATCCCCGTCTGGATGAAGGAAAAAATGCTGCTGAAGAGCCTGATACGCAAAGAGCTCTCGAAAATCACCGGCGAGAAATATCCGAAGGACCTCCCCCTCCTCTTTCCCGAACATCACCTCTCGCACGCCGCGAGCGCTTTCTACCCCTCTCCGTTCGATGCTGCTGCGATACTAACGGTTGACGGGGTCGGCGAGTGGGCGACGAGCACACTGGGCTACGGAGAAGGCAACAAGATCAAGATTATAAAACAAATAGATTTCCCTCACTCTCTGGGATTACTATATTCGGCGTTCACATACTACACGGGATTCAAAGTCAACTCGGGGGAATACAAGCTGATGGGGCTGGCCCCCTACGGCAATCCCTACGCGGAGAGCAAAAAGAAATTCATCGACATCATTCTCAACGAATTGATCGATATCAAAGACGACGGCTCGTTCTGGTTGAACATGAAGTACTTCGATTACCCGACGGGCCTGCGGATGACCAACAACAAGCTCTGGGAGGAACTGTTCGGCCTGCCGGTGAGGGAGCCCGAGTCTGAAATCACGCAGGATTACATGGACATGGCGTATGCCATCCAAAAGGTCACCGAAATGGTCCTCATGAACATGGCCCGGCACGCGCGTGAAATCACGGGGGCGAAAAACCTGTGCCTCGCGGGCGGTGTCGCCCTCAACTGTGTATCGAACGGAAAAATCCTGAGATCCGATCTCTTCGATGATATCTGGATTCAACCAGCCGCGGGCGACGCCGGCGGCGCGCTCGGAGCGGCACTCGCCGGCTGGCACATTTACCTGAACAACGAGCGGCCTTCACCAAACGGCACGGATCACATGAACGGCTCATATCTCGGACCCGAGTTCAGCCACTTTGATATCGAGAAAGTGGCGCGGAAATACAACGCCCCGTTCAAAAAGTTCGAAGATTTCGACGAGCTCTGTCATGTCGTCGCCGAACACATCGCTGAGGGCAAAGTCGTTGGATGGTTCCAGGGAAAGATGGAGTGGGGACCGCGCGCCCTCGGAAACAGGAGCATTCTCGGTGATGCGAGAAGCCCCGAGATGCAGAAACGGCTCAATCTAAAGATAAAATACCGGGAAAGCTTCAGGCCCTTCGCCCCGACGGTTCTCGCCGAGGACGTTTCCGAATTTTTCGAAATGGACTCGCCGTCACCTTACATGCTCCTCGTCGCCGACGTCGTCGAAGGGAGGAGGAAATCGCTTCCCGATAATTACCACGAGCTTCCGCTCAAGGAAAAGTTGTATCACATCCGCACCGACGTCCCCGCCATAACGCATCTCGACTTCTCGGCGAGGGTCCAGACGGCTCACAGGGAAACGAATCCGAAGTACTGGAAACTCATCAAGACGTTCAAGGACATCACCGGCTACGGTGTCATCGTCAACACGTCATTCAACGTGCGGGGGGAGCCGATCGTCTGCCGGCCCGAAGACGCGTACGTATGTTTCATGAGAACTGAAATGGATTACCTCGTCATGGAAAACTATCTCTTCACAAAGACCGACCAGAAGCCCTGGCACGAGAAACAGGACTGGAGAGAAGAGTACGCCCTCGACTAGGTATCCCGCCAAAACACGAATTCACCTGTAGAATTTTGTAGCCGCCGATGGTAGACTCTGGCACTGTCCAAATACGTGTGCACAGTCAAGAGCTTTGCGTAACGGCAAGCGGCCGGTCGAGCCGCAACTGAACTAAGCGTACGGGGCTGACAACATCACAGCGGCGCGAACATTATCGATATCCGAAAGGAGCATTTCACGATGGGCGCAAGGATAAAAGAAATTCAGGCCCGCGAGATTCTCAGTGCGGGAGCTTTTCCCACCGTCGAAACGGTCGTAACTCTCGACAGCGGGATCTCCGGCGTGGCTTCGGTGCCGTTCGGCACGTCCGCCGGCACGCACGAAGCGTTCACCCTCGTCGATGGCGATCCTATGCGGTACAACGGGAAGGGAATGCTGAAAGCGATCGTGAATGTCAACACGAAAATCGCACCGGAGCTCATCGGATTCGACGCGCTCGATCAGAATGCGATAGACGAAAAGCTCATCTCACTCGATCCCTCGCCGCAGCGCAAGAACCTCGGAGGCAACGCCATTCTGAGCGTCTCGCTCTCATGCGCGCGGGCGGCCGCGACAGCCACAGGAGCGCCCCTCTACCGGTATATTCGCGATTCTTATGAAACGGGATACACGGAATACTCGCTCCCGCGGCCGATGGTCGTCGTTATCGAGGGCGGCCGCCATGCCGATGATTCGACCGATATTCAGGAGTACCTCGTCGGCGTGACGAAGGACCGGGGCACGAGGGACAATGTGCGCGCGGCGATCGAGACGTACTTCAATGTCAAGACCGCGCTCAAGAGCAAAGGGTACAATACGAATGTCGGGCAGGAGGGTGCCTTCGCGCCGACTGCGATCAAGACGAACGAGGAACCGCTCGAAATCATCGCGCAGGCGATTCAGAAGGCGGGATACGCGCCGGGCGAAGAAGTCGGCATTGCGATGGATCCCGCCGCATCCGAGTTCTATCACGACGACGGCCTGTACCATCTCGACCGTGACGGGAAAAAACTCACGTCAGAAGAGATGATCGCTTTCTACGAGGAGATGGTCGCCACATATCCGATCTTCTCCATCGAGGACGGCCTCAGTGAGGACGATTGGGACAACTGGCCGACGATGACCAACCGCCTCGGCGAGAAGATCTTCATCGTCGGTGACGATCTTACCGTGACGAATGTGGAGCGTCTCCAGAAGGCGATCGACCTCGGGGCGATTAACGCGATTCTCATAAAACCGAACCAGGTCGGAACGCTCACCGAAACGGTGCAGGCGATCCTACTCGCGCAGAAGCAGGGCTTCAAGGTGATCGTTTCGCATCGGGGAGGCGGAGAGACAACCGATACACTGATTATCGATCTCGCCTCGGCGACGAACGCCGATTACGTCAAGGTGGGACCCTCGCGGGGCGAGCGTGTCATCAAGTACAATCGATTGATGGAGATAGGTGACGAGCTCGGCCTCTGATCAGAGCTCCTCGTCGGATTGTATCATCTTCGGAGTTCCTCTTCGGGTCGTTCCATCCTCAGAGTTCTTCTTCGGATTGTTCCATCTTCGGAGTTCCTCTTCGGATTGTTCTCTTGTCAGAGTTACTCTTCGAGCTTTTCCATCGATTGGACGATGTAGATACCCACGAGACGCGCGATGATTACGGCCGAATAGAGCACGCCGCTAATCGCCTCGAGAATCGCGAAGGTCCGCGCAAAGTCCGAAGCGGGATACACATCGCCGTATCCGAGCGTCGTCAGGGTGGTGAAACTGTAATACACCAAATTCGAAAAATGTCGAGGGTCCACCGGCTGGCCCGAGTGGCTGAAGATAAACGAGCCGGGAGTTAAAC
>CBDUQN010000094.1:0-11952 GCA_965369375.1 uncultured bacterium
TTCGTCACTGAGAACCTCTCGGATGTTAGTTGATAACAACTAACGTATGGTGCAGTAAATCGCTGCGCGTGTCAAGAATTTATTATAAATGATTGCTCGGGTGAGATTTGCATGTGAGGCCTATCTCGAGAGCAAACGTGTGTACCGGTTCAAATCGGTCAATGTGCCCGGACAGGGAAAATTCACCGAGGATCCCTTTCATCTCTTTCCTCTCGATCAGGATTTTCAAGGCAAGACGCTCTATTTCAGGATTTATTCAGAGGACAGGTCGTCAATAGGCCTGGAGAAAGTGGCATGCGGCTCGCATGCGGATTTTATTAAATTCCTCTTTCGAGATGCGATCCTCTGGATTATTTTCGGCTTTCTGTTTATTTCCACCGGCCTCATCCCTCTCATTCTTTTCGTTATACGGCACAGGGAGAAAGCATATCTCGTATTCGGTTTCCTGTGCATCTGTATCGGAATCTGGACATTGGGCGAGTCACGAATTTTGCAGTATCTCTTCAACCGTAAGCTATCAAATTCTCCTGTTAATACAGTTGATCTTTTATGCCGCGTTGGCGATTTCGATGTTTATCCTGTTCGCTACGAGCATACGCGCGGCCCTGAAGGGAAATTACGAGGCAAAGATCATCTCGGCGGGCTTCGCCGTGTTCTGCGTTTTCGCGGTTTATGATATCCTCGGCGGTGCCTTCAAGATCCTGCCCTGGACACAGAATACCTTCTACTGGGGGATGGCCGCATTTATACTATCGCTTGCCTTTGTCCTCGAGCACCGCTTCCGCCGTTACGCCGCCGAGCTGGAAAAGTCCAATGTGAAATTGAAGGAATACAGCGAAACCCTGGAGATCAAGGTCAGGGAGAGAACGGTTGACCTTCAAAACAAGAATAAAGAGTTGATTGCCACTATGAAAGAGCTCGAGGAAGCGCAAAATCAGCTCGTCATGAAAGAGAAAATGGCCTCGATCGGCAATCTGGTCGCCGGCGTGGCGCATGAAATCAAGAACAGGATCACCGTCACGAGGGAGTATGGGGAGATACCTCAAATAGCATGCTATCCGAACCTGCTGAACCAGGTGTTTATGAACCTATTGATGAATGCCGTGCATGCAATCGAACGAGACGGTAAGATAACAATCAGAACACGGTTGCAAGACGCTGGAATAGTGATTGAAATATCAGATAACGGCTAAGGCATTCCTTCCGAACATATCGATAAAATATTTAATCCCGGATTTACGACTAAAAGTGTGGGTGTTGGGACGGGCCTGGGATTATCGATCAGCTACAATATCATACAGAAACACCGTGGAGACATAGAGGTGGCGAGCGAGGTGGGGAAGGGATCTACCTTCACGATAAGATTGCCGGTGGAAGGGAAGTGATTTCGCCGGGCTTCTAACGCAAATTCCCACGTTACGGTCTTCGCGGGCAGTGGGGCATCGGCTCTTCCTTGACGGTATCCATCGTGGCCGCTTCGATGCATTCATCGGGATTGCAGCAGGTATAGCATACCCGCTTGAAGGCCCTGACTTCGAGGAGCTCGATGTGAGGGGCGAGGTAGTCGTCCCTGACGGGCTCTTCGCGCAACAGATCGGTGCTCAGGTATTTCTTGTTGTCATCGGGGAAGACGGTAACCACGACGGAATCGCTTCCCAGCTCATCCTGAACGCGTGCGGCGCCGACAAAATTCGCCCCTGAAGAGATGCCGACGCCCATGCCGAGCCGACGGGCGAGCATCTGAGCCATGATGATCGCATCTCCGTCTTCGGCGCTGATAACCTCATCGAGAATATCGAGATCCAGGATCGGTGGAATGAATTCGTCCGATATTCCCTGTATCCGATGCTGACCGACTTTATGACCCGTGGAGAGGGTCGGGGAGTTGGCCGGTTCGAGGGGGTGGAGCTTGATATCAGGATGTTTCTCTTTCAAGTAGCGTCCCGCCCCCATGATGGTGCCGCCGGTGCCGACACCTGCGATGAACGCATCGGGTTCGAGGGAGCGGAATCTCAGTTGCCACCAGATCTCGGGTCCGGTGGTCGTATAGTGCGCCTCTACATTGTCCTCGTTGGAAAACTGACGCGGAAGAAAAGTGCTGTCGATGCTTTCCGCCAGTTCCTCGGCACGCTGGATACTGCCCAGGAAGCCCCCGTCCTCCCTTCTTACGAGGATGATTTCAGAGCCGAGGCTCCGAATGAGGTTTATTCGCTCGTGGCTCATCCAGTCGGGCATGAAGATAGTGACCGGATGTCCGAGGGCCCGGCCGATGGCGGAAAAGGAGATCCCGGTATTTCCGCTCGTGGCTTCGACAATAAGTGAATCGGGCACCAGGGTTCCCCGCCTGTAACCTTGCTCGATGATAAAGAAGGCCATGCGATCCTTGATGCTCCCGGTCATGTTCAGGTGTTCGGCTTTTGCATAGAGCGTCCGTTTCTTCCCGCGAAAATTGTAATCGACAGCGAGAAGGGGTGTGTTTCCTATAAGGCACGATAACTTGCGAACGCGGAGGATATCGTTGCTCTCCATGGTTGTGTTTGTCCTTTAGTGGCATCGTGAGATTCGAATCTGCATCGAATCGATATTGTAGAGGATCGGCCGGGAATAGTCCAGTGCAAGCCTATTTCGACATCCTGATTATCCTGCCTGCCCAGTTGCGCAGGTCATCGAGTAGCAGATAGATGGTGGGAAGTATGAAGAGTGTGATCATGGTGGCGAATGTCAGGCCGCCGACAATAGCCCTCGCCATCGGGAAGTAGGGGGGGCCGCCGCCGCCGATCTGTGTCTTCACGATACTCAAGGGCACGAGGCTCAGGATCGTCGTGCCGGCGGTCATGAGGATCGGCCGCATCCGGTCCCTTCCCGCCTGTATCATCGCATCGTGACGTTTCAGGCCCCGCGCGCGCAATCGGATGACATGGTCGATGAGAACGATCCCGTTGTTAACGACGACACCGATCAGTATGAGAATGCCGATCATCCCCATGATCGTCATATCGGTGCCGGTTATGAGGAAGAACCAGTAAACGCCGACGACGGCGAAGATGATCTGCGTCCAGATGGCGGCGGGGAAGAGGAGTGACTCGAAAAGCGAGGCCATCACGAAATAGATGAGGGCGAGGGCGATCAGCAAATTGAAGAGCATCGTGTTGAACGCATCTTCCTCGTAGTTGAACCTCTCGCCGTAGTTCCAGGTGTATCCCGAAGGGAAGTTGAAGTTGCCGAGAACGTGACTGATTTTCTTCCGGGCTTCCTCCACGGTGATGTCCTTCAGGTTCGCGGTGACGCCGATCGATGTAGTCCGGTTCTCGCGGCGGATATTGCGCGAGGCGTTGCGCACCCGGAAGTCAGCGACGGAGGCAAGCGACACCGATTGTCCCTCGCGGTTGATGAGGGGCACGTTTCGCAGGTGTTCGAGTGACTGCCTGTCCGTATCCTGGAACTCGAGGCGCATCTCGATCTCGCCCTCCTCGTTCCTGAACCGGCGCAGGTTGATCCCCCGCATGGCGGCGGAGACGACGTTGGCGATCTCACGAGTCGAAAAACCATACTGCTGAGCCCGGTTGCGGTCGACGACGACAACGACTTCCTTGTCACCCGTCTCGGCCTGGGAACGAACGTCGGCCAACCCTTCTATCTGCGAGAGCGACCATGCGATCTCCTGGGAGAGCTCTGCGAGCTGCTCGCTCGATTTTCCGATCAACTGTATCCTGATCGAATGCCCCCCACGGTCCTCGTTGCCCCAATCCCAGGAAGGATTGGTGATCGCGAGCTTCGGCAGCCCCTCTCGGATCTCTTCTTGAATCTTTTCCAGCGACTTTTTCGCCTCTTTGCCCTTTTTGAGAAGGATCGTCGACATTGCGTAGCTGTACTGATAGTACGTGTATATCGATTCGATCTCGAATTTATCCTGATTCGCGAAGAGGTATTCCTCGAAAACATCGACGGCCGCTTCGACCTTTTCGACGGTATAGCTGCCGTTGATGTGGTAGTGGAGCCTGAGGCGGCGGTTCTCGGGCTCGTCGAACATGTTCTGCTTAACGAATTTCATGGGCACCGCGATACTGAGAAGGACGCCGATGATGATCGCGATCGTGGCTCTCCGGTGATTCAGCGTCCATTCGAGCGTGCGGGCGTATCGATTCAAGAGCTTGTCGACCAACGTGTCCTTTTTCTTCGGCGGGGGCGGTTTCATATGAGATGCGATAAGCGGCACGAGCGTCTGGGCAAGGATCAGCGAGACGCCGAGTGCGATACAGATCGTGATGGCCACATGCTTCAGGTATATGGCCACCTCGTCATTCGGGCTCACGATGTTCGGGAGAAATACGATCGCCGTAGTCACGGTTCCCGCCGTGATTGCGAGCGAAACTTCGTTGACGCCGGTTTGAATAGATGTTCTCGAAGTGGGATCGAGCAGCTGATGACGGTGTATGCTTTCCGTTACCACCACCGCGTTATCGACGAGCATGCCGATTGCGAGCATCAGCCCCATCATGGAGAGAATGTTGAGGCTCACCCCCATGAAGTACATGAATGTCAACGTGATCAGCAGCGAGAGAGGCACCGCAAGGGCCACCACGAACGTCGACGCGAATCTGCGGAGAAAGAAGAAGAGAACGAGCATCGCTAGGCTTCCGCCGATAAGTCCCGACTTGAGCATCTCATTGATCGATTCGACGACGCCCTCGGCCTGGTTGTCCATATAGTAGAGGCTGATCCCTTCCATCTCCGGAAGCTTCTTGATCTCCTCGATCTCCTCGATGACGCGCTCGGTGACATCGACGAGGTTTGCGCCCGCCTCCTTGAAGATGTCGAGACCGATGGCGTAGCGGCGGTTGAGGTGACGCCCGTATGTCAGCTTTGGATGGTCGTAGGTGATCGTGGCGATATCCCGCAGGTGAATGTTGCCGCTGACCACGATGTCACCGATCTCTTCGACGTTGGTGAATTCACCCACGGGGCGAACGACGAACCGCTGCTTGTTGTCCGTGATCTTCCCGGCGGTGACCATGAAGTTGCTTCTGCGAAGTTTCTCCACGAGGCGGCTGATATCGACTCGGTGCTCGATGATCCGGTCGGCGAGAAGCAGTATTTTTATTTCCTTCTTCTCGACACCGTAGAGGTCGACCTTCGATACGCCGGAGATTCGTTCCACACGCCGTTTGATGTTGCGGTTGAGCATGTCGTATGAATTGGAGAGATCCCGGTTGCTCGATATCCGCAGAATGAGCATTTGCATATCGGTCGTCGAGAATTTCCTGATGTAGAATCGCTCGAGATCGGCGGGAAAGAGATAACGTATACCCTCGAGCTTTTCCCGTGCCTCGAGCGCTTTCACGTCCGTGTCGACACCCCAATCGAAGTTGAGACGGATCCAGGCGCCGCCCTCCCATGAGTTGGACTCCATTTCCTTGATGCCGCTTATCGTCGCAATGATCTCCTCGGCGGGCTTTGTTATCTGCCGTTCCACCTCTTCGGGCGTCGAACCGGGATAGGGGATCTCGATAAATATGAAGGGGGCATCGAGGTCGGGGAAGAACTCGAGGGGGAGCATCCTAGCCGATATGATTCCGATAACGACGAAGCAGGCGAAGATCATGAATGTTGTCACGGGGCGGCGGATCGATGACTCTGTCAGGTTCATGCTATTTCCGCCTGTCGAGAATCGCGTACACAACGGGTATGACGATCAGGGTGAGCAATGTCGAAACGGTCAAGCCGCCGATAACGGTGATCGCCATCGGCGATCTGATCTCCGCTCCCTCGCCGATTCCGATCGCGAGGGGGAGCAGGCCGAGCGTCGTCGTGAGCATCGTCATGAGGATCGGCCGCAGCCGGGATCGCCCTCCTTCGATGATCGCGGCGATCTTCTCCATCCCCTTTGCGCGGAGCTGATTGATTAGATCGATCAGCACGATCGCGTTGTTGACGACGATGCCGGCGAGCAGTATCAATCCGATGAAGACGACGACGCTGATCGTCGATCCGGTCAGGGCGAGGCTGAAAACGGCGCCGATAAGCGCGAGCGGGATCGTAAAGAGAATCACGAAGGGATGCAGGAACGATTCGAATTGCGAGGCCATGACGAGGTATACGAGAAATACCGCAAGAAGCAGGGCGAATTGCAGCGAACGGAAACTGAGCGCCATCTCTTTGTTCTGCCCCGTGAGCTGCGTTGTTATTCCCTGCGGCATCGGAATCCTGCCGATGATCGAATTGATCTCCTCTGCGGCGGCGCCGAGGTCGCCATAGTTCAGGTTGGCGGTCACGAGCGCCACGCGTTCCTGATCGATCCGCCGGATCTCTCCGGGGCCGGTACCCACAATGATATCGGCGACCGATTCGAGCGTTACCGGGCGCTCGCTCTCGGGATTGATGATGAGACGGCGTATCTTGTCTATCGAGTTGCGGTCGTGTTCCTGGGCGCGAACAAGAACGTCTATTTTTCGGTCGTGCCAGGAATAGCGCGTTGCGACATCGCCTCGTATCTGGTCGACGACGCGGTCGGCGATCTGGTAGACGGCGAATCCGAGGGCGGCCGCACGCTCCCGGTCGAATTTTATCTGTATTTCCGGGTGCCCGACCCTCATCGTCGATTTTACATCGGCGAAACGGGGCGAGGCCTCGAGCTTTTGCGCGATTTCGTTACTGACCCGTTTGAGGTTCTGCAGCTCGAATCCCGTCACTTCTATCTCGATGGGTGTCTTGAAGGTGAACAGCGTGGGGCGCGAGAACTTGTACTGGAGCTCGGGTATGCCCCGCATATGCCTGCGCAGGGCTTCCATCACCTGCTCTTCGTCTTCCCGGCCCGCGCCGGGTTGCAGGACGACGTTCAGTTCCCCCCAGTTCTCCCCGCCCTGCTCGGGATTGGCGTCCATACGGTTGCCCGTCCCCGTGACGGAAAATGTCGTGGTTATCCCAGAGATGCCGGTCGATGCTCTCTGAACACCGGCTATCGCCGCATCGGTAACGGCAAGCGGTGTTCCCGGCGGGAGCCTGAACTCGACGCGGAACTCTCCCTGTGAAAGCTGCGGAATGAGCTCCATGCCTAGCGAAGGTATGAGCAAAATCGATACGACGAACAACCCGAGCGCGATAGCTATGACTCCGCCCTTGTGTTGGAGTGACCATTTCAGCATGCGGTAGTATCGCTCTTCCAATCCTTCGTAGATCCTCTGCGAAAGACGGAGAATGGGTGAAACGAGAAACAGTAGAATTCGGGTAATGAGCCCGATGATTCTTCTCAAGATCTTTACGATAAAAACGGGGATGGTTGTGAATATGAACGTTCGTGCGGCGAGCATCCATCTGCCGGTACGCCGCTTCGGTTGCTTCACTTCGGCCACGGTTTCAGTTTCCTGCTCCTTCTTCTCTATCGAGGCGAGCATGGGGATCAGTGTCAGCGCAACGGCGAGGGAGATAAGAAGGGCGAATGTTACTGTCAGCGCCTGGTCCCGGAAGAGCTGGCCTGAGATCCCCTTGACAAAGACGAGAGGCAGAAAGACCGCCACCGTGGTGAGAGTCGATGCTGTCACGGCCCTGCCGACCTCGCTCGCTCCGTCACGGGCCGCATCGGTGACGGATTTCCCCTGCTCTCGGTGCCGGGCGATATTTTCGAGAACGACGATCGAGTTATCGAACAGCATGCCGATGCCGAGCGCGATGCCCCCGAGGGACATGATATTGAGCGTCAGGTCGGCGCCGTACATCAGATTGAATGTCGCGATAACCGAAACGGGTATCGACATCGATATGATCACCGTCGGCCAGAAGTTGCGCAGGAAGAGGTAGAGAATAATTATGGCGAGTATACCGCCGATCACCGCGGCCTGGATCACTTCGTTGATCGCCTGCGTGATAAAGGTGGATTGGTCGTATACCTTGACGATTTCGAATCCCTCCGGCAGGAGGCGGCGGGCGAAACGGAGACGTTTTTCCACCTCGTGCGCCACGGCGACGGTATTGGCGTCCCCTTCCTTGTAGATGGCGATCTCGACGGCTTCCATACCGTCGAGGCGGGTTATGGCTTCGCGCTCCTTGTATCCGTGTCTGACTATGGCTATGTCGTGCAGGTATGTCGGTTTGTCATCCTTGGTGGAGATGATGATTTTGCTGATTTCATCGATCGACTGGAACTGGTTGAGCATTCTGACGAGGTACTGCTGGGTGCCTTCCTTGAGACGCCCCCCGGAGAGATTGACGTTCTCGGCGCTTATCTGCCGGGCGAGTTGATCGATAGGAAGATCGAGCTGTACCAGCCGGCCCTGATCCACGAGGATCTGAATCTCGTCCTCGAGCCCGCCGCTCACCTTTACCGCAGCGACGCCGAGCGCCGCTTCCAGTTCCTTCTTGATCTCTTCTTCGGCGAAGCGCCTGAGGAATTTCAGCTCCTCCTCGTCGAAGCCTCCGCCCGCATTTTTGATCGATCTGGATTTTTGGGCGCCGGCACCATCAGATGTTTCTTCATCGTATTTCTTCTTCTCTTTGCGGAAAAAGCCGTACCTGATGATCGGCTCCAGTGAAGGATCGAACCGGAGAATGGCGGGCCGTCTCACTTCGAGCGGTAGTTCGAGGGCATCGAGTTTCTCACGAACATCCAGGCCGGCGTAGTCCATGTTCGTTCCCCACTCGAACTCGAGTATGACGTCGGATTGCCCGGAGCGTGAGATGGAGCTGACACGGTTGACGTTCTTGACGACGCCGAGCATCTCTTCGATCGGCTTCGAAATGAGGTTTTCGACCTCGGCGGGCGCCGCACCCGTGTACTCGGTACGGATGGTGAGTGTCGGATATGAAAGCTCAGGGAGGAGGTTGATCTTGAGCCGTGAAAACGAAACAAAGCCGAAGAGGATGACCGCGAGGGTAAACATTGCAATCGTGACACGGCGCCGTATAGAGACTTCGATTATCTTCATATATTGTTAGTCTGAGACGATGTCAACTTTCGTGCTGTCCTTCAAGCTTCCCTTGCCGGTGGTGACGACGGTGTCGCCGGGCTCCAGCCCGTGCAGCACCTCGACGTGCGTCGTATTGGTGTAGCCGACATCGATGATCTGACGGATCGCGAGGCTGTCCCTGATCACGTAGACGGCGGATTCCCTATCCTCCGAGATTATCGCGTCTTTCGGCGCCATCAGTATGTTTTCATGAATGTCATAAATGATATTGATGCGGGCGAACATGCCGGGTCTGAGCTGCCGCGAAGGGTCGTGCATCTCGAGCGTCACCTTGATCGTCCCCGTGGCGGGATCGATGACGGGGCTGATGCGCTTTATGCGGCCGGTGAATTCCGATTTATCGATCGCGTCGACCGCGAGCGTCGCCTTCTGTCCAACCCGGAGCTTGGCCAGTTGCCTCTCTGGCATGTGGAGCACGGCGATCAGCGGATCGAGCCCGGAGACCCTATATACGGCCTGATTGGGGAGAATCATGTTCCCTACCTTGATAAGCCGCTCGGTGACGACGCCGCTGATCGGCGTTCGGATCGATGTGTACCGAAGGTCAAGCACCGCCAGCTCGTAGGTGGCCTTTTGATGCTCGTATTCGTACTTGGCCTGCTGAAATCCTTCCGTGCTGATCAACTTCTTTTTATGCAGATCTTCGCTCCGCTGGTAGTTGCTCTCTAGCTTATTCAGATTTGCCTTGGCCTGGGCGAACTGCACGGCGATCTTCTCGTCGTCGAGCTTGGCGATGATATCCCCCGCATTCACATAGTCACCCTCTTCGACCATGATCTTTTCGACGACGCCGCCGACCTTGGCCACGACTTCCGTCTCTTCCTCCGCCTCGACCGTGGCCGTGCCGGTGAAATATGCGGCTATATCACCGATCATGACTTCAGCGATTTCAACCGGTACGGCGATCTCTTCGTTTTCCTTGTTGTTTGTGCTCGAATGTGAGTTCTTTCCGCATCCCCACAGGCTGAATAAGGCTGCGAGGACAAGAAAGCAAACGGCAATGCTCCAATTTCGCTTCATCTCTGTTTCTCCCTGGTATTGTTGCGGTTGCATGTACTATCTGGATACGAACAACCATTGAAAAGGTTTCGGGTGATTCTCACGGGGCGTTCAGCCGGTTTCCGGCTCGATCTTGAAAATGACCTTTGCGAGCGGGTCGGGGCATTGCCACTCATCAAGGATATCGAGTATGCCCTCGCCCTTTTCGGCCTTGATGATCGCTCCCGAGATGACGGGCAGCAGGCTGCCGAGGGCGAATATGCACACGCTCTCGCCCGGCGGGATCTCGAGCTTCGCGTTTCTTATGTAGAATTCTCTGCCGGCACACATCGGCTGCAGTCTCCCTCGGCGTGTTTTACCGTGATTTTGAGATTTATAAAAGCCATGATCAGCTCCTTTATTCCGATGTAATAGAGAGAGAATACCCGAGGAGATCCTCGAGGAGAAACCTGAAGTTTATTCGTTCCCCGACCGTCATTGCATCGCCGACGGACATCCCCCGGTACTTGATGACGTATGCCACCCAGAGGCAGCTCGCCCTGCCCGCGCTTCCGCCGACCGGTATCGAGATATACTCCATGCCGAGCTTCTCGACGAGCGCGGGTTCATCGAATTTTTCCTTGTTGTGTTTCTCCATTTCCTGATCTGTGCGGATATTAATAACAAGGTTGACACCCTGCTGCGCGTACCACAGGAACGTGACCGAATCAGGCTGGCCCGCGAAAAAGAAGCGTCCCCCTTCCCAGGCGCTTTTTTCCCCTCTACTCGGTGCGGCGGGACAATATCGGCTTGATGCAGCGGATCCTCGATTGAATGAGCTTCGGCGATAGTCGAAGCAATGAGAGCCGAAAACGTAACTAACATAATAGTAATAGGATATTTCATGAACCCACCTCCCTGCTCTATTAAACACGCCAAAGGGTATAATGTCAAACGGCTGCGCGAGATTGCAGTAACAATTGAAATCGCGGTTTGCAGCTATTATCTTATAGGTAGCAGCGGGACCTCACACACTACCCCTTCATAACTCATAAAGTCGTCATCCAGGAGCATCGTAGGCACATGGTTTGAGCAAGGGGGTGTATGGTGGCTATCGCAATCACGAGCAACGCGAGCTTCAAGCAGGAGTATGCGAGGTGCCTTCGCTATTCGTTTTTCGCCGCCGTGGCGATTCACTTACTGCTCTTTTACTACTGCCCGCAGTTTGATTTCAAACCGTTGGTTATTCCTGAGGTACCGGTGACGACGTTTGTTCCTTCTCCAAAATACAAGATTCCACCGAAACCAGAACCGGTGAAGGATCCAGTAGTAAATATCATACCGGCGGAGAATGGCGAAGAAGAAACGGATGCTGATATCCGTCCGAATGTATATAGGGATTTCGATGAATTCCTCGAGCCGTCCACCGATACCGAAGAAAAAGCGAAAGAATTCTATCCGTTCGATGAAGCGCCGGAGCTGATCAAATCCGTGACACCTGTCTATCCAGAGCTCATGAGGCAGGCCGGGATCGAGGGGATGGTTAACCTCCTCGTGCTCGTCGGAGATGATGGAACCGTCCTGCGAGTCAGTGTGCTTCGGTCTGATGTTACACCGGTTATGGAGAGGGCCGCCATGGCGGCGGTGAAGAAGTTTCTGTTCAGGCCCGCGAAGCAGGGATCCTTTTCGGTCAAGGCACGGATGATGGTTCCGATCGTGTTCAGCCTTCACTGATGAGCTCAGTACGCATCGGATGAAGCTGCTGCAGAAAATGAGAAAATTACGAACAGCTGATATCAACAATGGGCAAAATCGGATTTGAACTGGACGAGATATATACAAGAGGCTATAGGGTCGAGCAGCGGCATGATCCCAATAAAAGGAGAAAGGCGCCAGTTTGTCCGGAGTACGCCCCCGTGAGTCCAGGGAAGCTGTCAGATCCGGCGCTGTCGCTATTTCCCGAGCATCCCGAATAAATGCCGATGAATAAACAGATAATGAGTGCACGTATTCC
>CBDUQN010000095.1:0-11815 GCA_965369375.1 uncultured bacterium
AATCGTACCTACATTCACATGCGGCTTCGTCCTCTCAAATTTCGCCTTCACCATGGAAGTTCCTCCTTTGCCCTACGCCGTGCCACTCACGTGACCCAGCTTGCCTGCGACTATCTCCTTCGGCACCTGGTCATAATGTGAGAATTGCATGCTGAAAATCGCTCTACCCTGCGTTAGGGAACGGAGAGCGGTCGCATAGCCGAACATATCTGAAAGGGGCGCTCTCGCTGAAATCACATGAGCTTCGGCCCTCTGGAACATCCCTTCCACCTTGCCCCTACGAACATTAATGTCATTGAGAACATCTCCGATGTACTCCATCGGGAGCACGACTTCAAGATCCATGATCGGTTCGAGCAGCACCGGATCGGCCTTTCTCACGCCGTCCGAAAATGCCTTGCCCGCCGCTATGCGGAAGGCAAGATCCGTCGAGTCGACCTCATGGAATGAGCCGTCCACGAGGGCGACCTTTACGTCGATCACCGGAAACCCTCCAATCGGCCCACTTCCCATCGATTCCTTCACTCCATCCTTGACATACGGAATGAACTGCTTCGGTATTCCCTGGCCCGAGAGCCTGCTCTCGAAGCTGAATCCCTGGCCGGGGGCGGGTTCGAGCTCCAGAACGACATGTCCGTATTGACCCTTCCCACCGCTCTGCCGCACGAATTTGCCTTCCGCGCGGTAGCTGTTTGATATCGTCTCCTTGTAGGCGACCTGCGGCTTTCCCACGTTTGCCTTGACGCTGAACTCTCTGAGCATCCGATCGACAAGTATCTCCAGATGAAGCTCCCCCATCCCCGATATCAGCGTCTGCCCCGTCTCCTTGTCCAACCGCACCCGGAAGGTGGGATCCTCGTCGCTGAGACGTTTCATGGCGTCTCGAAGTTTGTCCTCATCCGCTTTCGTCTTCGGCTCTATCGCCACCGAGATCACCGGCTCGGGGAACTCCATCATCTCGAGTTGCACCACATGCTTCGGATCGCTGAGCGTATCGCCCGTGGCGGAGTGTTTGAGTCCCACCACCGCAACGATATCTCCCGTAAAGATCTCGGTGATATCTTCGCGCTTGTTCGCGTGCATCCGCAAGATCCGCTGGAACCGCTCTTTCTTTCGATTGTGAGAATTCACGACCTGCATTCCCCTCTCGAGCGTCCCGCTGTATACCCGCAGGTAATGGAGCCGGCCGACGTACGGATCGGTCACTACCTTGAAAACGAGCGCCGAAAAGGGCTCGCCGTCCTCCGACTTGCGCCCCTCCTCCTTATTCGTAAAGGGATTGGTGCCCGTTACCGCAGGTATATCGGTCGGATCCGGAAGGTACCAGTTCACCGCGTCGAGCAGCATCTGGACACCCTTGTTCCTGAAGGCTGCGCCGCACAGCACGGGAATGATCTTTGTCTCGATTACCGCCTTGCGCAGCGCCGCGCGGACGGCGCTCTCCAAGACCTCCGAGCCGTCGATCACATGATGGAGTATATCCTCATCGTAATCGGCAAGCGCGGCGAGGAGCCTTTCACGCGCCTCGCTGCTCTGATCGAGCAGGTCCCGGGGGATATCGTTCTCGTAGAATTTCGCTCCAAGACTCTCTTCGTCGTAGAAAACGGCCCTCATCGTTATCAAATCAATAATCCCGGTAAAAAGCTCTCCGCTTCCAACCGGGATCTGAATCGGAATCGCATTTGCTCCGAGCCGATCGTGCATCATCTTCACGACATTGGGGAAATCGGCGCCCATGCGGTCCATCTTGTTGACGAAGGCCAGCCTCGGAATATGATACCGGTCCGCCTGCCTCCAGACCGTCTCTGACTGAGGCTCGACACCGCCGACCCCGCAAAATATCGCGATTACCCCGTCGAGAACGCGCAGGCTCCGCTCGACCTCCACGGTGAAATCAACGTGCCCGGGAGTGTCGATGATATTTATACGGTGATCCTTCCAGAAGCAGGTGGTCGCGGCCGAGGTAATCGTAATCCCCCGTTCGCGCTCCTGCGCCATCCAGTCCATCACCGCACTCCCCTCATGCACCTCTCCCATCCGGTTAACCTTGCCGGTATAATAGAGTATCCGTTCCGTGAGGGTCGTCTTGCCCGCATCGATATGCGCCGCTATACCTATATTGCGCGTCTTATCGAGCGGAAATTCTCTGGGCATTTTGCCTCTCTTTTCCGGGGCCCGAAACCTTCCACCCCGGTTTAAGGAGGCGGGCAGGGTCAGGCGGTCCGCAGGCGGTTGATGCTGCTAAAGCAAGTCTGCCTTTTATTCATCTATATTATCCCTCACCCTCGTTGGCCTCCGCTCGAAACGGGCGGACACCAACCTGGATTCTTCACATCCACCCCACCAAAAGCTCTATAGAAACCCGATGAGTCTTTCAGTCAGTCTCGCGGGATTCTGTCTACCATCTGTAATGAGCAAACGCCTTGTTGGCTTCGGCCATCCTGTGCGTGTCTTCGCGCTTCTTGACCGACGGTCCGTCGTGCTTGTACGCAAGAAGAATCTCGCCAGCGAGCCTCTCGGCCATCGTATTCTCCGGCCGCTGCTTCGCGAACGATATTATCCAGCGCATTGCGAGGGCGAGGCGGCGACCGGACCTGACCTCTATTGGAACCTGGTACGTTGCGCCTCCGACACGCCGGGATGTTACTTCAAGAACCGGCCTTACATTGTCGATCGCCTTTTTGATAACCTCGAGCCCGTTCTGTCCCGTTTTCTTTTCGATGATATCTATGGCGTCATATACGATTCGCTCGGCAACGCTCTTTTTCCCGCGACGCATGATATAATTTATAAACCGGGCGAGCAGCGTATCGCCGTACTTCGGATCGGGCAATATCGTTCGCTTGACAACTTCTCTTCTTCGAGGCACTTCGCTGGTCTCCCTTACGTCGGTAGGGCGGTCCTCTTCGGCCGCTTGACGCCATACTTCGAGCGGCCCTTGGTTCTTCCATCGACACCGCTCGTATCGAGCGTTCCCCGGATTATGTGGTAACGGACGCCCGGCAGATCCTTCACACGACCCCCCCGTATAAGGACGATCGAGTGTTCCTGCAAGTTATGCCCCTCACCGGGGATATACGCAGTCACTTCATAATTGTTCGAAAGCCGCACCCTGGCCACTTTTCTGATCGCGGAGTTCGGCTTTTTCGGTGTCGACGTATAGACGCGGGTGCAGACCCCCCGTTTCTGCGGACAGGCCTGCAGAGCGGGGGCGCTCGTCTTCTTCTTGATATTTTTTCTGCCTTTACGTACCAGCTGATTAATAGTCGGCACCGTTGATACCTCATTAAGTCTAGTTTTTCACATAGATTACGCACCCTTACCGTCTTTTGTGCACGCTGGAACCAGGATGCGAAATTTCAAGTTAACGAAATGTTATCTTCTTGTCAAGTAAATAATTTAGCTCGGTTTTCCTGATTTAGGAGGGTTCTTCGTCCCGAGAAGAAACCGGCCGATTATTCGAGCCTCCCGCCCCCCTCTAAGCTTCTCCTCTCACCGTTTTGAGGAGTTCGGCGATTTCCTCATCCTCGAGTTCCTTCTCCAGGAGCTCCTCCTCGCTTATTTCATTGTCGATCTTTATTCCACTGTACTTGTGCAGACCCGTGCCCGCCGGGATGAGATGACCCATGACGACATTCTCCTTGAGGCCCTTGAGGTGGTCGACCTTGCCCTGAACGGCCGCCTGGGTGAGAACGCGTGTCGTCTCCTGGAAACTCGCCGCCGAGATAAAGCTCTCCGTTGTGAGCGATGCCTTCGTGATGCCGAGCAGGAGGGGCTTGAAGGTGGCCGGCTTGCCCTTTTCCTTGATCGTACGCTCATTCTCCGCGCGGAACTCGTTCTTGCTGACGACATCACCCTCGAGAAATTTCGTGTCTCCCGCATCCTCGACAACGACTTTCTGAAGCATCTGGCTCACGATAGTCTCGATATGCTTGTCATTGATTCGGACGCCCTGGAGCCGGTAAACCTCCTGAATCTCGTTGACGAGGTAATTCTGGGCCGCGTTGACACCCTTGATGCTGAGGATATCGAACGGATTCACCGGTCCCTCGGTCAGGTTGTCGCCTGCTTCGACGTGATCACCCTCGTAGACCCTCAGGTGCTTGCCCTGGGGAACGGTATAGCTTCGCTGATCGCCCGACTCGTTGACGACGTTGATCTTGCGCATCCCCTTTGTCACGGGGCCGAACTCGACGGTCCCGTCGATCTCACTGACAACGGCCGCCTCCTTGGGCTTGCGCACCTCGAAGAGCTCCGCAACCCGCGGGAGACCGCCGGTGATATCGCGCGTCTTTGTTATCTCCTTGGGAATCCTGCAGAGAATATCTCCCGGCTGGATTTCGTCGCCGTCGTGCAGCATCATATGAGCCCCTGTGGGAACGATGAAGTTCCCGATGATCCTTTTCTCCTTGTTGCGCAGCTCGATGTGGGGTTGAAGCACCTTGTCGCGATCGTCTACGATCACCATCTGACGAAGCCCCGTCTTGTCGTCGAGCTTCTCCTTGAGCGTTGTTCCCTCGACGATGTCCTTGAAGCGCAGCTTGCCGCCCTTGTCCGCGATAATGAAATCCGAATAGGGATCCCACTCGTAGATGATCTCATCCTTCTCGATCACGTCATTCTCTTTAACCATGAGCTTCGCGCCGTACGGCACCCCGTGACGGGCTCTGATGCGGTCGCTCTTGCTGTCGCGAACGAGCACCTCTCCCTTTCGGCTGATCGCGATTATGTCACCGAAGCGGTTCTTGACCTTCTTGATATTGTTGAAGTTGACAACACCGGAATGCTTCGTTGTCTTCTGGGTATGTTCGGCTATTCGAGCCGCGGTGCCGCCCACGTGGAATGTTCTGAGCGTGAGCTGTGTACCCGGCTCACCGATGCTCTGTGCGGCGATTACGCCGACTGCCTCGCCGATATCGACGAGCTGGCCTGTGGCGAGGTTGCGGCCGTAGCAGTAAGCGCAGACACCACGGCGGGATTCGCAGGTAAGTACCGATCTGATCTTGACCTTCTCGACGCCCCGCTCCTCTATCTCGACAGCGACTTCCTCGTCGATCAGCGAGTTCGCCTTGACGATAGCCTTGCCCATCTGTGGATCGATCACGTCATCGACCGCCACACGCCCAAGGATACGATCGCTCAGCGACTCGATTACCTCTTCACCCTCTTTGAGGGCGGAGGTGTCGACACCCATGATCGTTCCGCAATCCGGTTCGGTTACGATAACATCCTGCGCTACATCTACGAGACGCCTCGTGAGATAACCGGCATCAGCCGTTTTCAGGGCCGTATCGGCGAGTCCCTTCCGCGCGCCGTGCGTCGAGATGAAGTACTGGAGCACGGTGAGGCCTTCCTTGAAGTTCGCCGTAATGGGCATCTCGATGATCTCTCCGATGCCGCCGGTGATACGCTTCTGCGGCTTGGCCATCAGCCCGCGCATTCCCGCGAGCTGGCGAATCTGCTCCTTGTTACCCCGCGATCCCGAGACGGCCATCATGTAGATCGGGTTGAAACCCTCGCGGTCGCGGCTCAGGTTCTCGAGCATCACATCCGCCACTTTGTTGGTCGTGTGCGTCCACACGTCGATAATCTTGTTGTAGCGCTCGCCGCTTGTAATAATGCCGCTGTTGTACTGTTTCTGGATCTTACCGACATCCTTCTCCGCCTCGCTGATGAGTTGGGGCTTCCCCTCGGGAATGACGATATCGTCGATGCCGATCGTGATGCCGGCTTTCGTCGCGTACCCGAAACCGAGCCTCTTGAGATCCTCGAGAAGCTCGACGGTTCTCGTGTTCCCGAGTTTCTTGTAGCAATCGGTTACGAGCTGCGAGAGAATCTTGCGATCGAGCAGTTCGTTCACATAGCCGAGCTCATCGGGGATCACCCGGTTGAAGATCACCCTGCCGGCTGTCGTCTCGACTATTTCGCCGTTCATCCGCACCTTGATGCGGGCATGGAGGCTTATCGTGCCCGAATTCAGAGCCGAGCCCATCTCGTCGTCACCGTAGAACGATTTGCCCGCGCCCTTCGCTCCCTCCTTCACCATTGATATATAGTAGAGGCCCAGAACCATATCCTGAGATGGGGCAGCCAGTGGAGCTCCATTGGCCGGGGATAGGATGTTGTTCGACGAAAGCATGAGTGTTCGCGCTTCCAGTTGGGCCTCGTAGGACAGCGGAACATGGACGGCCATCTGATCGCCGTCGAAATCCGCGTTAAACGCCGGGCACACGAGCGGATGAATCTGAATCGCCTTTCCCTCGATAAGCAGCGGCTGAAATGCCTGGATCCCGAGACGGTGCAGGGTGGGGGCGCGGTTGAGCATTACCGGATGGTCGGCGATGATCTCTTCGAGGATGTCCCACACCTCCGGCCTTTCGCGCTCGACGAGTTTTTTCGCGCTCTTTACCGTCTGAACGTAGCCGCGCTCCTCGAGCTTGCGGATAATGAACGGTTTGAAGAGCTCGAGCGCCATCGACTTGGGCAGGCCGCACTGATGGATTTCGAGCTCGGGCCCGATAACGATGACGGAGCGGCCGGAGTAATCGACGCGCTTGCCGAGGAGGTTCTGGCGGAACCGCCCCTGCTTGCCCTTGAGCATGTCGCTGAGGCTTTTCAGCGGCCTGTTGCCCTGTCCGCGCACGGCGCGCGAACGCCGGCTATTGTCGAAGAGGGCATCGACCGCTTCCTGGAGCATCCGCTTCTCGTTGCGCAGAATCACCTCGGGCGCCCGTATTTCTATCAATTTCTTGAGCCTGTTGTTTCTGTTTATCACACGTCGGTAGAGATCGTTGAGATCTGACGTGGCGAATCTTCCGCCCTCGAGCGGAACGAGCGGGCGGAGGTCAGGCGGAAGAACCGGAATAACCTCGAGTATCATCCATTCCGTCCGGTTCTGGCTCTGACGAAACGCCTCGACGACCCGCAGGCGTTTGAGAACGTCTTTCTTGCGCTGAACGGATGTTTCGATCTTGGCCTGGGCGCGCAGGTTGATCGAAGTCTCTTCGATGTTTATCTGCGCGAGCAGATCCCGAACCGCCTCACCACCCATCTTTGCGGTGAACTCCATGCCCTGATCGAGCAGGTCGTTATACGTCTCATCGTCGATGAGCTCTTTCTGCTTGAGTTCCGTATTTCCCGGGTCGAGAACAACGTGAGACTCGTAGTAGAGCACCCGTTCGAGGTTGCGCACCGTCATATCGAGCATGTACCCGACCCTGCTCGGCACTCCCTTGAGAAACCAGATATGAGCGACCGGCACCGCGAGATCGATGTGACCGAGCCTCTCGCGCCGCACGCGTGAATGGGTGACCTCGACTCCGCACCGGTCACAGATGACTCCCCGATAGCGGATCCGCTTGTACTTTCCGCACGCGCACTCCCAGTCCTTCACCGGTCCGAATATTCTCTCACAGAAGAGACCGTCCTTCTCCGGCTTGAAAGATCGGTAGTTGATCGTCTCTGGCTTGACCACTTCACCGAAGCTCCACGATCGGATAACCTCGGGCGAGGCGAGCTGAATTCGCATCGCCGTTATATCCGTGGGTCTCTTGCGATCCTTTTCAAAAATACCGGTATACAGCGGAATCGCCTCCTTTATTCTCTGTCGAGCTGGACATCGAGACACAGGCTCTGCAACTCTTTGATAAGAACGTTGAACGCTTCCGGCAATCCGGGTTCGGGCGTGTTCTCACCCTTCACGATAGCTTCGTATACTCGGCTTCGCCCCTGCACGTCGTCGGACTTGACGGTGAGAAGCTCCTGGAGGCTGTATGCGGCTCCGTACGCTTCGAGGGCCCATACCTCCATCTCACCGAAACGCTGTCCGCCGAACTGCGCCTTGCCGCCGAGGGGCTGCTGGGATACAAGCGAATACGGCCCGATTGACCGCGCATGTATCTTGTCATCGACGAGATGTGAAAGTTTCATCATATAGATATATCCAACGGTGATCTCCTCATCGAACGGCTCTCCGTTGATACCGTCATACAGAGTGGTCTTGCCGCTTTCGGGAAGCCCCGCCTCCTTGAGCGCCTTCTTGATCTCGGGAATAGTCGCGCCGTCGAAAACGGGCGTGGCGACACGGTACCCCATCTTATGGGCCGCCCAGCCGAGATGCGTCTCGAGTATCTGCCCGACATTCATACGGCTCGGCACGCCGAGAGGATTGAGAATGATCTCGACCGGCGTTCCGTCGGCGAGATGAGGCATGTCCTCTTCGGGGACGATCCGCGAGACAACACCCTTGTTTCCGTGACGGCCGGCCATCTTGTCTCCGACCGATATCTTGCGCTTGCGGGCGATGTAGACCTTTATGAGCTTGCTCACGCCGGGCGGAAGCTCGTCCCCGCGCATGACCCGCTCGATTTCCTTCTCATACCTGCTCTCGACCTTGTCGATCGCTCTCGCCGCTGATTCCAAGAGGGATTGAAGCTTCGTATCGACTTTGGAATTCTTGACAATGGGGAGCCCCCAGTGCAGGTGGTCGACATCGATGCTGTGCAGGAGCTTTTCCGTTATCTTCCTGCCGGCCCGCGCCTGCAACTCGCCGGTCTCCGAGTGAATGATCTTCTCTGTGGTCTGACCGAGCATGAGCTTCTCGAGCCTTTCGTTGCGGCGCTCCTTTATATGCTCTATCTCGAGCTCCTTCTGACGGACCAGATCCTGCACCTTTTTCTTCTCGTGGCTCTTCGCGCGCTCGTCACGCTCCTTGCGGGAGAAAATCTTGATATCCACCACGATGCCGTCCATGCCGGGAGGCGCCTTGAGCGAGGCGTCACGAACGTCGCCCGCCTTCTCGCCGAAGATCGCCTTGAGCAGCCGCTCCTCGGGGCTGAGCTCCGTCTCTCCCTTCGGTGTCACCTTTCCGACGAGAATATCTCCCGCCTTCACCCGCGCGCCGATTCTAACGATGCCGTCCGCGTCTAGGTTGGTGAGCATATCTTCGCTGACATTGGGGATCTCACGCGTTATCTCCTCCAACCCCGCCTTGGTGTCGCGGACCTGCGTTTCGAACTCTTCGATATGAATCGATGTGTAGATATCGTCCTTGACGAGCCTCTCGCTGATGATGATCGCATCCTCGAAGTTGTAGCCGCGCCAAGGCATGAAAGCCACGAGAACGTTCTTGCCGAGCGCGATCTCGCCGGCCTCAGTGGCTGATCCATCGGCGATGATGTCACCCTTCTTGATCTTCTGTCCGACTTCGACGATCGGTTCCTGGTTGATGCACGTATCCTGATTGGACCGCTGGAACTTTGTGAGCTTGTACTCGTCGACTCCGCCGAATCCGGTGAAATCATCGAGTCCCTCGTCCTCCTTGCGGGAGCTGTAACTGATCCTTACGGAATCGGCCATCACGCTCTCGACGCGGCCGCTTCTCTTCGCGATTGCGAGCACGCCCGAATCGTACGCGATCTTCCCCTCGAGGCCGGTGCCGACGAGGGGGGACTCGGCCTTGAGCAGCGGTACCGCCTGACGCTGCATGTTGCATCCCATGAGCGCCCTGTTCGCGTCATCGTGCTCGAGGAACGGTATCAATGCCGCGGCAGCACTCACGAGCTGCTGCGGGGAAACATCCATGTAATCGACCTTTTTCGGATCCACAACGACGAAATCCCCCCGGTGACGGGCCATCACCGTCTGATTGAGGAATACTCCCTTCTTGTCGAGGGGCTCATTGGCATGCGCGATAATGAGTTCGTCTTCCCGGTCGGCGGAGAGCATCTCGAATGCCTCGAGAGCGATCCCCTTGCGCACCTTCCGGTACGGCGTCTCGAGGAAACCGAACTCATTGACCCGTGCATAAGTGGCCATCGAGGTTATGAGCCCTATATTCGGACCCTCAGGTGTCTCGATGGGGCACATGCGGCCGTAATGCGTAAAATGAACGTCACGCACCTCGAAACCTGCCCGCTCCCTCGTAAGGCCGCCGGGCCCGAGCGCCGAGAGGCGACGTTTGTGTGTCAATTCGGCAAGCGGATTCGTTTGATCCATGAACTGCGAAAGCTGACTGCTCCCGAAGAATGACTGGATAACAGCGCTGATGGTGCGGGCGTTGACGAGATCGTACGGTGTGGGATTATCCGTCTCCCGTATCGTCATGCGCTCGCGGATGATCCGCGCCATACGGGCGAGACCGACGGAGAACTGATTTGCAAGGAGCTCGCCGACCGAGCGTATCCGGCGATTGCCGAGATGATCGATGTCGTCGACGGGTCCGTCGATTTCCTTGATGTAGATCAGGTTCGCGACAACGGCGAGGAAATCCTTCTCGGTGAGCGTCGTGGTATCGAGCGGCACATCGATCCCGAGCCTGCTGTTTATCTTGTATCGACCGACGTTCGCGAGATTGTACCGCTTCGGATTGAAGAAAAGCCTGTCGAGCAGCGCCTTGGCTGTATCGACGTTCGGGGGATCACCGGGGCGCATCAGATTGTAGATTCGCTTGAGCGCGTCCTCCTGATTTTTCGTCGGATCCTTCTCGATCGTCTTGAGGATCACGTCCTCTTCCAGGTTCCCTTCTTTCTCGACAAGAACGACTTTGAGAATCGCCTGCGATTTCATCATTGCGAGGGCGGTTTCGGTGAGCGGTTTGCCGCACTCGACTATGATTTCCCCCGTCTTCTTGTCGATGACATCCTCGGCCACCGGGCGGTCGATGAGCGCCTGATCCCTCTTGCTCTGTCGCTGGGAAAGGGTGTGAACCTTCGTTTTATGAAATAGCTTGATGATCGCGCTGTTCGGCTCGAATCCCATCGCTTTCAGCAGCACCGTCACCGGGATCTTCCGCCTGCGGTCGATGTAAACGTACATGATGTCGTTTACATCGATCACGAACTCCACCCATGACCCCCGGTACGGAATGATACGGGCGTTGAAAAGCCGTTTCCCGTTGGGATGATAATCATCGTTGAAAACGACACCGGGCGAGCGATGGAGCTGGCTTACCACGACACGTTCGGCGCCGTTGATGATGAAGGTTCCCTTTTCGGTGATCAGCGGGATCTCACCCAGGTAGACTTCACTCTGGATGATGTCCTTGATTATCTTCTCTCCCTCGCTCTCTTCGCGCACCACGAGCCTGAGCGCCGCCTTCAGCGGAGCGGCATAGGTCAGATCCCGCTCCTTGCACTCTTCGACCGTGTACTTCGGTTCTCCGACGACGTATCCGAGGTACTCGAGGGTAAACTCACCCCTCGCCGAGACGACGGGAAAAACAGATTTGAAAACCGCCTCGAGCCCGATATCCTCTCTCTTGTCGATCGGAACGTTCTGCTGGAGAAATCGTTCGTATGATGCGAGCTGCACTTCGAGGAGATGAGGAATTTCCTTCACCCGTGGAATCTTCGAATAATCGATCCTATCAGGCAACTTGATCATCTTAGATGATCCCTCCCTTTGGCAAGGCTGTATAAAGCCCTACTAGTGTGGGGTAACACTACTTTATTTCTGCCGTAGCGCCGACTTCCTCGACCTTCTTCTTGATATCTTCCGCTTCTTCCTTGTTGATTGCCTCTTTGATAGGCTTCGGAGCATCTTCGACGAGCTTCTTGGCCTCTATCAGCCCGAGACCGGTGATCGCGCGGACTACCTTGATAACCTGTATCTTCTGGCCACCGAAGTCCTTGAGAATAACGTCGAATTCCGTCTGCTCTTCCGCTTCTTCCGCGGCACCGGCTGCGCCTGCTGCCATGCCGGGCATAATCGCCATCGGCGCGGCCGCGCTCACGCCGAAGCGCTCCTCGAGCGTCTTGACGAGATCGGCGAGCTCCAGAACGGTCATCGTCTCCACCATCTCTACGACCTTGTCGAT
>CBDUQN010000096.1:0-11603 GCA_965369375.1 uncultured bacterium
CACCGGCTCTCTCCCAGGCGGACGTTTGGGAAGATGTGTCGAATTTCAGGGGATGGACGGTATCGAAACTCTCCGTTATCGGCGTGGGCGGGAAAACCGCGTCCGACCTGGAAACAGGCCTTGAGCTTTCGTCCAAGGAAGCCAATCTATACGAGCAGAATCTGAAGAGAGATATCGATCGCATCCGCCTCTACATGGCACGGCACGGGTATCCGTACTGCAGCGTAACGCCTACCGTTGTGCGGGTCGCCGAGAAAAGAGAAGTCAATCTGACACTGGATGTGATTGCAGGACCGCCGGTGTTGGTTGCCGCGGTGGAGCTCGCCGGCATTCCGGAACATCTAATGGATAGAGCCGTAGGGAACGCGGCCCTGAAGAAAGACGATATCTTTTCGGACGATGCTATGGAATCTTACCGGCTGTCGATTCTGAGAATGCTGAATCGCGAAGGATACGCCCGCGCCTCCGTCACCGCTTCGACGGACTGGATCGATACGACAACAGCGCGTGTCGCTCTCGCCGCGGTGCCGGGAAATATTTACTACTTCAACGAATTCATCATTCAGGGCGTCAGCGACGATCTCATCGAGCTGGCGGGACTGGTCATAAACATCGACCGGGGTGAGCGGTACGAACCGAAAGCGGTCGAGGATGCGCGGGACAACCTCACGCGGTTGGCGTTGTTCAGCCAGATTAAGCTTTCACTCGAGGATTCGGGAGCCGACTCACTCGACATGCTCGTCGATCTCAGGGAACGAAAACACCGGACGATCGAGGTCGCCGGCGGTTACTGGTCGGATGAAAAACTCAATGTCAGATTGAAATGGCGACACAGCAATCTCTTCCGGCGCGGCCGCGGGACGAGCTTTGAGATCTCCTACTCGCAATTCAAGCGTTACGGGGCATGGTCGGCGTGGTGGCCGGCGTTGTTCGGAAGCCGGGTTCTCGGCATGATCCAGGCCGGATACAACAACCTCAACGAGGAAAGTTATGAAAAGACCGCCCCCGGTATCGGCGTCTCGCTCGGCTACGTGTTTTCCCGGAATTCAGCGGCCACGGTTGGTTATTACCTTGAACTGGCTTCGTACACCATTAAAACAGAAGAGTCGGACGAATTCGAGGATCCAAAGGGGCCTGTCGGATTCTTTGGGTTCCGTATCAGTCACGATGGAACGGATGATCGTATCAACCCGAGTACGGGCACCTATTCCTGGCTCCGGCTCGAGTGGGGACCGTCCGGGGGCGTATCGAACAGCAACTATATTATAGCTGAAGCCTCCGGAAGCATCCACTTTCCCATGAAGTACAGGATGGTGTTTGTAGCAAATCTCCAGTTGGGGTTGGGTAAGCCGATCGATCCCTCGACCGCCCTGCTGCCGGACAAGCGGTTCTACGCGGGAGGTTCGATCTCGCACCGCGGATTCTCTCGCAGAAAGTTGGGACCGCTGGACAGGGACGGCAGACCGCTCGGCGGAGAAATAGGGACCACGGGTTTTCTCGAACTGCGATTTCCACTCGTGTGGAAGCTCCGGGGAGCGGTTTTTGTGGACATCGGTCAGGTGTGGCGGACGCGGCATGACGTTACCACGGATAACATAGAGATTGCCGTCGGGCCGGCTATCAGGTTCGATACGCCGGTCGGCGCGCTTCGTCTCGATTTCGGCATACGGCTGACCGACCACGAACAGAGTCAACCCCGTACGGCGTTCCATTTCGCCATAGGATACCCGATGTAGGATTGAAGGGAAGAGAATGACAGCGCGCGAAACCATGAGAAAAGTGATCAGGATTATCGCTCTCGTTGCGGCGATCGCCGCCGGTCTCGTTGTGCTGCTTGTTCTCCTTCTTCAAATACCTGTGGTACGGAGTCGCATACTGAACGCGGTTGTTCCACGGGTGCAGGAATCGTTGCCGGGAACATTGACAATCAACAAATCGGAGTGGCCTTCTCTCGGCACGCTGGTATTCGAAGGCGTCATGTGGGTCGATAGCACGGAGACGTTTGCGGCGGCGGACGAATTGAGCGTGTCGATTGACCTTAGGTCGTTGATAGGCAGGGACATTCATGCATATAAATTCATCGCCCGCGGTATGAGGGTTGATGTGCCCGCTCTGCTGCAGCGATTCGACACGGGCGGCGAGGCAGAAACGGAGGTGCCGCAGGAAAGCGGTGCGAAAGAGGAAAGCGGTGAGAAAGAGAAAAAGGGCGGATTCCCCCGGGAAGGGGCGATTCGCGGTCTTCCGTCGATAGCCGTCGACCGCATCGAGCTCTACGCTCCATGGATCCGCGTTTCGAGCGATGTCGTCCTTCGCGATGTAACGGTCCGGGGTGATGTGAATTTTCTGAGCGGCTCATCGCCGGGATTCAAGCTGTACGAGCTTTCCCTGGAGGAAGTCAATCAATCGGTCTCCATCGACAGTCTCTGGGTGACTGCCGATCTGTCCGCAATGGTTCTCGAGGGTGAAGGAGCGGTCCGTCTCGGTGAAGGTGAGACGTACTATTTCCACTGCCGCACGAGTGAAGATAGTTCGTTCGCCGTTCGTCTGACAGGCGCCCCGGACCGCAAACCCCCGGATGCGATCGGCGTTGTCGTCACCGGCACCGCGGCATTGGAGGGGCGCAGCATTCGTTCAATCGAATTCGCAATGGAATTCATGACGCCCGGCACGGAGGAGCTGGCCGCCTATCCCGCTCTTGCGGGCAGGCTTCCCGATCTCGCTCCGCTCGAGGGCGCCCACGGCGTCATGCGGGGCAGGCTCGGAATATCCCCGCAATTGACCGCCGATATCGAGCTCGATTTCCACCGTTCGACCTGGCTCGATACGCTTCACCTCTTGCTCGATTACCGAAACGAAACCATCACCGTCGATACGCTCGAGTTGGCAGTGGAGGGATTCGGGCTCGAGCTCGGCGGATCGCTGCCGCCCGGCGGCGGGAACATGACCGCCCGGCTCGATCTCGCGGGCTCGGAGTGGCTCAGGCGCATACTTCCCGATATCACGGTGCCCGACAGCGTAGCGGCGCAGCTGATCATCGAGGCTGAAAGAATTTCCGAAACGAACCAAATGAACGCAGCGGTACGCGGCCACGTTCATATCAATGGGGTGACAATCGATACCTTGGATATAGATGCGCGTCTGCCGGGGAAGGGTGAGAGGCCGTATGGCATTGATCTCATGGCGGGGGCATTCGGCATCACCCTCGTTACACGCGCCGATCTTCTCCTTTCACCTGCGCTCGCCGTAAGGTTCTCGAATCCGGCCGACGGCGCTCCCGACAGGATTTATCTCTCAGGAGAGGCGAACTATGACAAGAGAGACCGGAGCGCTTCGTTGACCGACATTCGACTCACCGGCGCTCTCGGCACCATTTCGGTAAGCGCCGCACTCGACAGTCTGCTGCGCGGCGAGTTCGATGTAGCGTGTGAGTGGGTGGCTCCGCCATCGATACTCATGACAATGATTGACGCCGATAGCGCGGCGTGGGATTCGGTAGCCGTTCTGTGGAGGGAGGAGGGTCCGTTTTCCGTTCGCATCGATGGAATACTCGGACGCAACGATGCAGGGCTCGAGCTCGAAAGCTCGGGCGCGATGTTTCTCCCCGGACCGCGTGATATCGGGCCGGCCGTCGGCACCGGTTCCTGGGCACATGACCTGGGGCCGATATGGATTGATTTTTCGACTTCCGTTGCGCCATCCGACAGTGGCCGGTCGATCGACGTGCGCATCGATTTGGGCCGGACCGAATGGCTCGATACCGCCCTCGTCGATATTCGGGCCGATGGCAATGCAGTGGATATCGACACCGTGCTCATCGTCTTCGAAGGTTTACGGCTCGATGTGAAAGGCGGGCTGCGCAACGAGCGGTGGGATCTCACTTCCACGCTGTCACTGGCGGATTCGCAGCTGGTTCGAAGGATTGAACTGGTCGCAGGGCGAAATCTGAGCCTCACGACCGACGGGATCATGCGGATTGAGGGCGCCGCCGGCGAGCCGAGCCTCGAGGCCGAGCTCGACGGCCGTTTTTCCACCGGAGAGGTGACGATACCGCGTTTCACCGCCCGGATTCTACTGGCCGGTGACACACTGGATGTATCGTTCGATGCACCCGAAGGAGTTTCGACCGACTGGTTCAGCTTGGACAGCATGTCCGTATCGTATGGAAAGGACACGGAGAGCGGAAGCGTCGTCACCGAAAGGGCGCGTATCGAAGCGCGCGGAAGCGATGCCGATCTGCTTTTTGCCTTCCGTATGTCGAGACAGGAAGGATTCGAAATAATGGCCGATACATTGTATGTAAACGTATCGAATCGGACGTTGGCATCGGCCCATCCGTTTGAACTCGGATTCGTCCCCGATAACGGCATGCTGCATATAAACGATCTGCTGCTCACGGGCAGCATCGGCCGCATGCAGGCGGATGGATACGCATCTGCCGACTCGGCCGATCTCGAGGCACATGTCGTAATCGATATGCCCCCCAAGCCTCAGGCTCTGAATATCGCCGATCGGCTCTGGCCTGACAGCATCCGTATCGATGGGCGGATCGATGATCTGCAGACGGTATCGGCGAAGGGATACATCGCCGGAATGACGCTGGGAGAGGGGATAGATGTAAATGTCTTCTTCGAACTCGGGGCCGACACGGTCTCGACACATGCATCACTATCTATTGATGCGCCGGATCGGTCCCTCTTTGAATTGGAGGGCCGGGTACCGAAGCTCGGCGGTGACTGGAAGATCGATGATGGACCTCTATACGTGGATATACGCTTTAACGGTTATCCGGTACCTTCTAATGCCAAAGCGATGTGGTCCGATCGTTCCGAAGAGATAGGACGACTGGACGGCCGGATCGCCGTGCGGGGCACCGCGAGCGATCCCCAGGCCGTCGGTGCTCTGTTCTGTAACTTCAGCGGCGGGCAGGAACTGGCAAAATACCGCCTCGCGTTCGAAGCGCAGTATGCGAAGGAGGCATTGGCCGATACGGCCCTGACCAGGATCCGCAAGGAATGGTTCGAGATCGCAGCGGCGGGCGATCATGCATCCGGACTTTCAGCAAAACTGAAGTTATTCAAATCGGATCAGGCCGCTCTTTCCGGCGAACTGTCATACCCTCTCGTTTTTTCCTTGAAACCGTATTCGATCGGCGCGGCCGAATCGGGTGTGATGTCCCTTACACTGGAGTCGAATGAGCTTAATATAGGAGACCTCGATCCGCTGCTCCCGCCCGATATCGATCTCGATGGAACGTGCGTTGTCGATTTCTCCGCGACGGGCGATGCCGCTAATCCAGTATTCAACGGCAAGGTACAGACGAAAGATGTGTCGTTTTCTTTCGCGAACAATGCGCAGATATCGCCCGAGGTTGATCTCGTGATCGGAGGCGAACTGGAGAGGCCGGCTGTTACGGGGAAGATTCTGATACAACAGGCTCTTGTCCAATTGCCCAAATCAAAGTCGAATCTTCATCCCGTGGAAGGATCGTCCGTCCTCTGGGAGATGGCCGACACAGCATCCATCGACAGTGATTCGATAGCCTCGGCACGAGATTCGATCGAATCGGAAACAGACGAGGCATCAGCTCAAAGGCCGGTCGATCTCGATATTCAGGTAACGATTCCGGGCGCTTTCTGGATACGCAGCGAACGTCTCTCCATCGAGTTGTCGGGAGATCTGCGTATCGTTCAGAAGGGAACGCGCCCCATTCTTACCGGTGAGCTCAAGCCGCTCGATGGACGGCTTCTCTTCATGGGAAGATATTTTCAGATCAAGCGTGGAAGCGTGTTTTTCTATGGTGGCGATGAGTTCAACCCTTCATTCGATCTCACTCTTGCCGCCGATGTGAGCGATGTCAAGATAGAGATCAGATTAACAGGAACGGCGCAGAAACCGGAAGTCGAGCTCGCATCGGATCCGCAGATGTCCGAGAGCGACATCATGTCGCTGCTCCTCTTCGGCAGATCCTTGAATGACCTCGATTCGTCGCAATCAAACATGCTTCAGCGGCGCACCGCGGAGGTGCTCGCCGTGTTCGGCATGGCGAAGCTCGAGGGGCCGCTCTCGCAGATGCTCGGCGTGGACATGGTTACCTTCCAGCAGAGTACCCGAGATCCGAAAAAGTCGGCGCTGCTCGTGGGCAAATACCTCAACAGCCGCACGATGATCAAGTATGAACAGGGCCTCGAGAATACGACAGAATTCTTGATCAACCTCGAGTACTACCTCACGCGGCGGCTCAAGCTCGAAACGTATATCGATCAGGCGTCCGAGACGGGTATCGAGATCAACTGGAGCAAGGATTACTAGGATCCGATTAGACCACTTAACAAGTATTAATTAAGTAAATTAATCATCACATCACCTTCGTATCCCCCTGAAATTGCTTGACTAAGCATTAAATATTAGTATACTACGATGGTAGACCTCAAGGGGGAATTCAATGCGGTTATCGACGAGGACGAGATACGGTCTCAGGGCAATGATTCACATCGCGCGTAACTGGGAGGAACCGGTAACGAGCGAGGCGATCGCCACCACCGAATCGGTGTCAAAGAAGTATCTGGATAGAATCCTTCGGACGCTGCGTGGCGCCGGGCTGCTCAAGGCCTTAAAGGGGCAGGGCGGTGGGTATGTGCTTGCCCGGCCACCATGGGAGATATCTGCGCGCGATGTGGCCTGTGTTCTAGAGGGAGGACTTGAAGTAATTCCATGTGTTGACAATCCAGGCGAATGTTCGAAAGCGGCGAATTGCCCGACGAGGGAAGTTTGGCGTTCAGCCTCCGCGGCAATGAGCGATACGCTCGGAAAGGTAACCCTCGCGAAGCTTGCGGCGTGGGAACCCGGGATGGAACCAAAGAGCACCGGATACTACATATAAGCGTACCTTCAAATGACAACGGCATGAAGATGATACCGAATATGAATGCTATTGCAATTGTGACGGCGATCACGGTTCTTGCTTTTTGCATATCTGCACCCGCAGAAGCCGATCTCGTGCTCGGACCGGAAGAGCTCGTTCGTGCGGGCGGGATCGATATCGATGTTCCCGGGTACTCCGTTCCGTCGTTTGTGCTCTGGAATGGAGATTCCTTGAGGGATCTCGTTGTCGGTGAGGGCGGTGGTGGTGTGGTGGAAGCGAAAGTCAGGATATATTTGAATACCGGCACGTCGAATGAGCCGCAGTTCGCAGGATTCTTTTATGCGCAGTCGAACGGCTCTGATCTTCTCGTTCCGACGGTGCGCCGGCGTTCTCGGGTTTCACCTATGTGGAAGCCGGCAGCGTGCCGATCGATCTCGCCGGCTCGGCGCGGGCACGCCCTTTTGTATGCGATTGGACCGGTGACGGACTGCTCGATCTGCTGGTGGGAGGAAGTGACGGCCTCGTGCATCTCTATCAGGGTATAGAAAATGTGGCGGAGGTTGTCACCGATCCGATCCCAGCCGCGCCGGATTGGCGCTTTTTCCCTATGTATCCAAATCCGTTCAATCCCGTCGTGAACATCCAGTTCGAGCTTCGAACGGCACGTCGGGTTCGTCTCGACGTTTTCGATTCATCGGAACGGCACATGGCAGCGCTTGTCGATGGGATTCTTCCCGCAGGATCACACCGATTCGCATGGCGGGGCGTCTCGGGTGACGGCGGCCCTCTGAATTCGGGAGTTTACTATATTCGTCTCGAGGTGGAAGGCAGCGTATCGACAAAGAAGGCGGTGCTGTTACGATGATACTCAAGGAACTTCTCAAACTCCCGGAGAAAGAACTGCAGGAATTGTTTCTGAGATATCAGGCCATCCTGGCCGCCGTACCCGATATCATTATGGAAGTCGATGCCGGCAAAGTCTACACCTGGGCGAATCAGGCCGGCTTTGATTTTTTCGGGGAGGATGTGTTGGGAAAAAAGGCTTCGCATTACTTCGAAGGTGAGCAGAGCACGTACGAGAGGGTGCAGCCTCTGTTCAACGGCGATGAAAACGTGATCTATATAGAAAGCCGGCAGCGTCGCAGGGACGGTGAAAAGCGCCTTCTTGCCTGGTGGTGCCGGGTGCTCAAGGATGCGAATGGCGATGTGAAGGGAGCGATCTCGACGGCGCGTGACATTACCGAGCAGACTCTTAGCGAGGAACAGATTCAGCAGCAAAATCAGTTATTTCAGAGTACGATCGAAGCAATACCACACCCGTTCTACGTGATAGACGCAATGACGTATAAAATAGTGGTGGCTAACTCGGCAACCGCTGTTTTTGGGGACATATCAAAGGACTCGACCTGTTATGCCCTTACGCATAACTGTGATAAGCCATGCCGGGGGATGGAGCATATGTGTCCGCTCGAGATAGTTAAAAAGAGCAGGAAGCCGGTCACCCTGGAGCACATTCACTACGACAGAGATGGTAGATCCAGATGCATTGAGCTCAACGGTTATCCTATTTTTGATAGTGATGGTAAAGTAATTCAGATGATCGAATACGGACTCGACATCACCGAGCGAAAACGGGTAGAGGAAAAGCTGCGGGAGAGTGAGGAGCGTTTCCGTTCGGTATTGCAATCGGCACATGATGCAATCATCTCGATCGACAGCCGGGGAATGATCACCTTCTGGAACAAAAAAGCGGAAGCGATGTTCGGACATTCCGTTCGGGAAGCTATTGGGAAACCGGTCAGCATAATAATTCCCGAGCGATTCAGGGACAAACATCAAAAGGGAATGGAGCGCGTAGTCTCGACGGGACAGTCAAAGATTATCGGGAAGACGGTCGAGCTGGAAGGACTCAAGCGGGACGGCGATGAATTCCCGCTCGAGCTTTCTCTCGCAAAATGGGAAACACGGGAAGGGATATTCTTTTCAGGCATTCTGCGCGATATTTCCGAGCGCAAGCGGGCGGAGGCTGAATTGCTGCAGATCAATGAGCGGATGAGGAGCAATCTGGAAGCGGCGGCACAGGTTCAGGAGTCTCTTCTTCCCAAAGCGTGCATGGAGATCCAGGGGGTGAGGTACGCATCGGTTTTCAGGCCGTGCGAGGAATTGGGAGGGGATATATTCAATGTATTTCAGCTCGATGAGACACACATGGGAATCTACATTCTCGATGTCAGCGGACATGGTGTCCCTGCTGCGATGTTGTCGGTTACGCTGAGTCACCTCATGTCTCCACAGCCGGGTCAGTCTTCGATACTCAAGCAGCGAACGGGAAGATCTCCCGAGTACCGGCTCGTCGGGCCGGCCGAAGTCGCCGGGCAATTGAACCGGCAATTCCCGATGGATCCGGTAAAGCTGCAGTACTTCACCCTCGTTTATGGAATCCTCGACATGGAGACAAACGAGTTTCGTTATGTCGTCGCCGGCCACCCTGGTCCGATCCATCTATTACGCGGCTCGGGGACCGCCGTTCTCGATTTCTCCGGCGTGCCGATCGGCACCTTCGAAGATGCCGATTACACGGAATACACGGTCACCCTGAAATCGGGAGACCGGCTTTACTTCTATTCCGACGGCATCACGGAGGCAACGAACGCGAGCGATGAGCTATTCGGCTCCAAACGGCTCATCAACGTGCTCGAAGAAAGTCGCGACAAACCGCTGCTGGACGGTGTCTCCGCCGTCGTGAAGAATGTTGAGGAGTGGTGCAGCTGCGCGAAACTCGACGATGATCTCTCGATCCTCGCAATCGAAATTGCGGAGCATGATACTCCCGGCGATCAGGGCTAGTAGTGATACCCCATATCGACCTGGTTTGCGTCGATAAGCCCATCGCTTCTTGTCGTACGCATATGAAGTCCCAACGCTATGGCCGTGTTATTACCCGCGTCGATACACGGGCTGTTCGATCCCTGTCCTGCGGCAGTTTGGCTGAGATAATAGTCGCCTTCGGGACCAGACACGAACAGCGGATTTTGTCTGATATTGCCGATGCCGCTCAGGTATGTGTCCTCATCGATATCGCAATAAGTAACGTTCGATGAGCATGTAGCGCAATTATTGATCTGAGACGCACCGTATATGGATGTATTTCCCCACAGTATGCAGTTGATGATTACCGGGACCGAACCATCGTGGTTGTTGATTGCACCGCCCCAAGCAGCGTTGTTGCTCTCGAATGTGCAATTCATGACAAGGGGATCGGCCGAATCGTTGTACATCGCCCCACCGTTCGATCCGCCCGCATCGTTATTGAAGAAAAGGCAGTTGTGAAACCGCGACTCGTAATTGCCCGCCAGATGATTGTATACCGCATTTTTATCGTGTTCCTTTATCCAGCAGTGCTCCATGTTTGCTCCGCTGTGTTCTGCATACAGCGCGGCGCCCGTCATGGTGCAGGTATTTTCCTCGAACTCGCAGTCTCCAAAGTACGTGTCCGCATAGTATAGATACGTGCCGGCGCCGTAGCGGGCGTCGTTCAGGTTAAATCTACAGTCGTAAAATTCCGGTTTGAGAGACTGCTGCTCATTGCATGCGATGTAGGCGCCGCCGCCGATTTCGTTCGATACATTAGAGCGAAAGAGGGTTTCCGTCACGGTTGCGTCGACGTTGTAGAGGAGAAGGCCCCCGCCCTTATCGAGTGACGTGTTTTGCGTGAACATGCAGCCGGTTATCGTCGCTTCCATGATGGCGGGCACACTCGTATTGACGAGACAGACACCGCCGCCGCCGGCGTAGTTCATGTCTTGTGTGTGCGCATAATTTTCATGGAACGTGCATGTATCGATCACTACCGTATCGTTTTCCGCGTATATGCCGGCGCCGATCCCCGTTGAGCTATATTCGAAACGGCAGTGCGCGATCCTCATCTTCGCATTATTGCAGTAAAGGCCTGCCCCGCGGTTGGATTCATCCGTCGCATTCCCTGATCCCTTGCCGTGCGTGACCATACAGCCATGAAACAGCGCATTGTCGGCTCCGACTACCACATGATAGAGGGAGTCGCCGCCGCGCAGATAGGTCGCATTTGCTATCCAATCGCGCTGGGAGAGGCTCGTTTCGGTGCCGTCGAAGCCGCCGTAGACACTGACACCTGCTTTAAAGGTGATGACCGGTGTTTCCTTGTCGACCCGGCCGTAATAGTTGCCCTCCGCCACCCATATCTGGTCACCTGCCGAAGCGGCGGCCATCGCGTCGGCCGGGTGGGTGAAGGCATCGGTCCAGCTCGCGCCGTTACCGGTGCCCGTGGCATCAACATCGGCGTACAAGATCTTCGGAGCGGGTGGGTTCCCGTTGCCCGGATCCGTCGGGCTGTCTTCGGAGCAACCGAGCTGAAGCAGCGCCGGCACTGCAATGAAAAGAACCGCTAGAACAAATATCAATCGTCGATTCATGTGATTCCTCCTTTTCATGGGATTTCTCCTTGAAGTTGAATTGAATGAGGATATTATTGCATCTCTTTAGTTGACGATTCAAGTAAAATCCAACAGCTTGCGTGTATTTTAATGTTAGCGTTAACGCGATAACGGGGCTTCAGAACGACTGGAGCACCTTCCTCGATGTGACGATGCACTACAAGGTGCGCTGCGATATTTCATGTAGACCGATTTGTATTATCTATGATATTATTAATAACTAAATATTAATGATAGGAATCGGCTGCGCTGATATTCAGGGGTGCGGT
>CBDUQN010000097.1:0-11411 GCA_965369375.1 uncultured bacterium
ATGAACGCGGGGGATTGTCGCTGGTTGTAATTGTTGTCTCGTGCGCGCTCGCTGTCGCCGTTTTCGACGAGCTCTATCAGTCTTTCATTCCGGGACGCGAATCGAGTGTCGCCGATGTCGTTTCGGATGTCGCAGGAATCGCAGCGGGAACAACCGCCGCGGTGATCCGAAAGAAATTGGCCCAGTCTAAGGACTAACGATGAAGTTCAAACGAGCGAGAGGAACAAGCGACATATTCGGCGAACGAATGGAGCTGTGGCGCTCTCTGGAGGAAATCCTCATCCGCCTGCTGCGCGGTTACGGTTATCGCGAGATACGGACACCTATTTTCGAAATGACGGATCTCTTTATCAGAACAGTCGGAGAGGGCACCGATATCGTCACGAAAGAGATGTACACCTTCATCGACAAGAAGGGGAGGAGTCTCACCCTTCGACCCGAAAATACGGCACCGGTCATGAGGGCCTTTCTCGAGAACGGGTTGCACAGGAAGGGCGGAACAGCGCGATTCTATTACATCGGACCGATGTTCCGTTACGACAGGCCGCAGACGGGAAGATACCGGCAGTTTCACCAGGTGGGCGCTGAAGCGATCGGTTCCCTCAATCCGGCGGTTGATGCCGAGATCATCGATATAAGCCTGAATATCTACCGCACGCTCGGATTTCCCCCGCTCGATGTAAAACTCAACAGCGTCGGATGTCCCGTTTGCCGCCCGCATTTCAAGGGGGTCCTCAGCAGCGCGCTTGCCGGTCTCGGGGAGGAACTGTGTGACAATTGCACCGATCGCGTCGTTCTCAATCCCCTGAGGGTCTTCGATTGCAAGGAATGTGACGATATCAAGGCCAAGCTGCCCGTAATTACCGATCACCTCTGTGAGGAGTGCGCCGATCACTTCGAAGCGCTCCAGGGGATCCTGCGCGACATCGATGTCGATTATTCGGTCGATCCGTTCCTCGTGAGAGGGCTCGATTACTATACGAAGACCGCATTCGAAATCATCCATCCAAACCTCGGAGCGCAAAATGCGCTCTGTGGGGGAGGGAGATACGACGGACTGGCCGAGGATTGCGGGGGCGGCCACATTCCGGCCGTCGGTTTCTCCGCCGGTATGGAGCGTCTCGCCGAGACCCTGCCGGAGGATTCCGCGGCCAGGGAGAGCGCAGTCGGCGTGGATGTTTACTTCATACCGATTGCCGACGCCGGACAATCCCGGGCGCTGAAGCTGGCGAAGGAATTGCGATCGGCGGGATTCACGGTTCTCACCGACCTCTCCGGGAGGAGCATGAAAAAGCAGCTGCGGGCAGCGTCTGAATTATCCGCCGTATATGCCGTGTTCATTGGAACGGAAGAATTGGAGCGTGGCGTTGCCGCGATAAAGAATATGGAAACGGGTTCTCAGGAATCCGTGCAGTTCGATTCATTAACCGAGTATCTGAAAAAGCAGAGGGGAACGGGTAGTGAGCAATAGAACGCTGTACCATCTCGGAGGCGAATGGAAGCGGACACACCATTGCGGTGAGTTGCGGGGAACGGACGTTGGCGATGCGGTCGTCGTCGCGGGATGGGTGAAGAGAGTCAGGGAGCTGGGATATCTCACCTTTCTCGATCTATGGGACAGAACCGGTATCGTCCAGGTCGTTATCGAGCGGGAACAAGAAGAGCTTCACGAGCTATTCTCGGGACTAAGGGCCGAGGATGTCATTGCGTGCGCGGGTGTCGTGAGACCGAGACCCGAGGATATGGTCAATCCGGATATGGCCGCCGGCGAGATCGAAATCACCGCAGAGAAGGTCGTTGTTCTCAATCGCAGCAAAGTACCTCCCTTTACAGTTACGAGTGATGTCCAGGCTAACGAAGACCTCAGGCTGCGGTATCGATACCTCGATCTCCGCCGGGAACCGCTCCAGAGGAATCTCGAGCTGAGGCACCGGCTCACCCTCGGTGTGAGGGAGATTCTCTCATCGGAGGGGTTTCTCGAGATCGAAACCCCCATGCTCGTGCGGAGAACGCCCGAGGGCGCGCGCGATTACCTCGTTCCGAGCAGGCTCCAACCGGGAAAATTCTACGCCCTTTCACAGAGTCCTCAGCTCTACAAGCAGATTCTCATGGTCGCCGGATTCGACAAATATTTTCAGCTGGCGAGGTGCCTCCGAGACGAGGATCTGCGCGCCGACCGTCAACCGGAGCATACGCAGATCGATATCGAGATGAGCTTTATAATCGAAGATGATATCTTCGATATCTCCGAGAAGCTGATGGGGGAAATATTCGAATCCGTCCTCGATATGAAACTGGAACTTCCATTTAAACGAATGGATTACGCTGAAACCATCAAGGTCTACGGCACCGACAAGCCGGATCTTCGCTACGGGCTCGAGATTCGCGACTGCAGTGACATATTTTCAACGAGTGATTTCAAGATATTTCGCGCCGCGCTCGAGAAGGGAGGCGTCGTCAGAGGGATCTTTTTCGAGCCGGGCGCATCCTTCTCACGTCGGCGGATAAACGATCTCGAGACGATTGTCAAGGATTCGGGCGCCGGCGGTCTGGTCGCGGCCAAAGCAGGCACGGACGGATTAACGGGGGTTCTCGAGAAATATCTCGACGAAGGGGGGCGCGGCAGGCTTCTATCTCTATTTGGTGCCCGCGGGCCGGGGCTTGCACTGCTCGTCGGAGGCGATGAGGCTGTCGTTTCAAAATCGCTCGGTGAGCTCAGGCGCCAACTGGGCAGGGAGTATTTTCTTGGACGGGCTAATACGTTCAACTTCCTGTGGATAAACAGGTTTCCTCTGTTCACACGCATCGAGGGGGGTGGTTGGGAGCCGTCCCACCATATATTCTCGATGCCGCTCGAAGAGGACCTTCCGATGCTCGCAGATGATCCCGGGAAGGTGCGGGGGCATCTCTACGATCTCGTCTGCAACGGGACGGAGCTCGGTTCCGGCAGTATCCGTATTCATCACAGAAAACTGCAAGAGGAAGTTTTCAACGTCATCGGGATCAGCCTGGAGGAGGCCCAGCGGAAGTTCGGGTTTCTGCTCGAGGCCTTCCAGTTCGGGGCGCCTCCCCATGGCGGGATAGCGATCGGTCTCGACCGGCTCGCCATGATCATGGGACATGGCAGTTCGATACGGGACTATATTGCGTTTCCGAAGACGCAGAGTGGCGCTTCGCTCATGGAGGGAGCACCCTCGGAGGTCGACGAAGACCTGCTCCGTGAGCTCCACATCAAGGTAGCGAGGAGGAAAAATAAGGAACAATAAGGCTCTTTCAGGCACAGCTTTTGCTAGTTTACAGTTAGCTTTTTGCTTGACATTGTCGGGTATCGTTATTAACGTACGCTTGGTATAGTATGAAGGTATAAGCGGAAGGAGGAGTAGAAGTTATGCGGATAGCGCGTGTTGGGCTTCTTTTCTTGTTACTTGTTGGCATATTCGGATTTCTGGTGATGGGGTGCAGCAAGACGGCGCCGTACTGCGATACGAGTCTCGTAACGCTCGACGAGACAAGGCTGGATGCCGAGACGTACGAGGAAGAGGCGGCCGAAACGGCGGAGACAGTTGCCGGACTGGAGGGACGGCTCGGCGTAAAGAGCAAACAGGTTGAAGAGATACAGGACAAGCCGGAAGAACTGCAAAAAAGGGTTGAGGAATTGAAGAAGGGCAGTGGCAGGGAATAGGGATACGAATTTAAGAGGAGTGAAGTTCGATGATGAATAAGAGGACAGTAGCCCTGTTGATTATCGTATCTGTGGCCTTGGGTCTGGGAACCGGCTGTAGCAGGTACAAGCCACTGCCAATCGATATTTCAGAGGGCGAGTATTACGAGGAAGAGGAGTACCAGAAGCTCTCGAGAAAAGACAAAGACGTCTACTGCAAGGCTCTCTCTGAAGAGCTCGAAAATCTGGTGGATCGATCGGAGAAGTCGCAGCAGGAGCTCGCGGACAACAAGGAGCGGATCAAAGTATTGACGAAGGAGCTCAGGGACGCGGAACGGGAATATGCGACGATGACCGCGCGGATAGATGATCTGAGCAAGCAGATCGAAGTGCTCGAGGCGCTTCCGGGGAGCTGGGTCTTCCAATACGGCGAGTGTCTCTGGACCGTCGCCTCCTACGAGGAGGTGTATGGTGATCCCTTGAAATGGCCCAGGCTCTGGCGCGGCAACAGCGTTATGATCGAGGATCCCGATTGGGTTCTTGCCGGCTGGGAGATCACTATCCCCCGCGCATGGCCGAAAAAGCATATGGTCGTGCAGGATGAATGGCTGGCAAAAATAGCGGGGTACTGGGAGGTTTACGACAACTTCAGGGATTGGCCCAAGCTGTACGAAGCGAACAAGGGTTCCGTAGAGGACCCCGATCTCATCTTCCCTGAGCAAGAGCTGGTCGTCCCCCGATAGGGGCAGCCGTAACAGTGGAAACCAGTTCAACAATAAGAAGTTAGGCGCGAAACTCTTGGCTTTCAATCACGGGAGTCAGGAGTTTTGCGTTAAAAGGGGAGCATTGAAGGGTAAGGCGAAAAAGAGGGTGCTGTCGATTGCCGGTATCGATCCGATACGGCTTCTCGGCGTAAACGACCGCAACATGCGGATTCTCGGGGAACACTTCGACGAGAAAATAGTCGTGCGCGGTGACGAGATAACCATAACCGGTCCCACGCACCGCGTCGACGAGCTTACCGATGTGCTCGAGACCCTGATGCGTATCGCCGCCGCCGGCCGAAACGTCGACGAGGGAGACGTGCTCACCGTGATTCGGGGCGATACGAAGGATTCAGAAACAATTACGAAACTCGACGACACGGTCGTATTCTATTCGACGCACAAGCGGAGGAAGGTCGTTCCGAGAAGCCCGCGGCAAAAGGAATACATTGATTCGATCAAGGACAATGATCTGATCTTCGCCATCGGGCCGGCCGGGACCGGCAAAACGTACCTCGCTATCGCGATGGCCCTCGGCGCGCTCAAGAACCGCCTGATCGAGCGCATTTTCGTATCGAGGCCGGTCGTCGAAGCCGGGGAGAACCTCGGATTCCTCCCGGGAGATCTTCAAGAGAAGATAGATCCCTACCTTCGTCCGATCTACGATGCGTTGCGGGAAATGGTGGGAATGGAGCGTATGCAGCGTATGATAGATTCCGGCGTCCTCGAAATCGCTCCGCTCGCTTATATGAGGGGCAGAACGCTGAACAATTCTTTCGCGATCCTCGATGAGGCGCAGAATTGCACCGTGATCCAGATGAAAATGTTTCTCACACGGCTCGGGGTAAACGCCAAGGCGATCGTCACCGGTGATATTACCCAGATAGATCTCGCCCACCCGGAAAAATCCGGGCTGGTAGCGGTAAGGGAGATACTCGATGGGATCGAGGGCATCAAGTTCATAACCTTCGGCGAGGAGGATGTTGTGAGGCACCGGCTCGTCAGGCGGATAATAAGTGCCTTCAGCGCGAGAAGCGCCGTGCAGCCCGCCGCTGATAGCAGCGAAGCCGAGAGCGCGAACCGGAGCAACGATGAATCCTTGACCGATACCCCGCCTCTGATGGAGGAAAATGATGGGCGATAAGGTTTCGAACGGAAGGGATAAGGGAGAGGCGCCGACTTCGAAGATCCTTCACCAATTCACCTCCCTGTTCGGTTCGGGAAAGCACCTGTCCGCAATCTATTTCATTGCCTTTGTGATCCTGTCCATTTTTCTCTTCCCGCCGATTCAAAAGGTCAAGGATATTCGTTTCCAGAAAGGGTATATCGCCGACGTCGATGTCATCGCTCCCATCACGTTCTTCGTGCCCCTGAGCGAGCAGGAGATCGAGAGTAACAGGGATAACGCTGCCGTCAAGGTTCCTCCCGTTTATCGGGAACGCAAAGAAGTGGCCGATCTGTTACCGCAGAATCTCGAAGATTTCATGAATAATATAGCGGAAATCGTTACGGCCGATACGCTCTCTGCGGAGGAACGGTTGGCGATTGTCAGGGAAAACGCACCGAGTTTGAAGAATGAGCCCGTGGAACTGCTCCTAGATCGCTCGACGAGAGATAAGATACTTAAGCGAGGCAAGGAGCTGCAACAGAGTTACTTCAGCAGAGGGATCGTACACGATTACGCGCCACTGCGGCGCGGCAATTATCCTCGCATCACGGTTCTGACCGGAACGGTCGAGCGGCATGTTCAGACCGAAACCCTGATCGAGCAGGGCGATCTTCAGAACATGATTCTCAGCGAGGGAGGAAAGATTTTCAGCGGGGATGAAAACGCGGTCAAGCTCTTTTATACTATCGTCAGGTCCCATATCATGCCCAACCTGGTATTCGATCGTGAAGAAACGAAGCGGCGGCGCGACGAGGCCGTGGGCAACATCCCTAAGTCATTTAAAGTTATTAAAGACGAGAGAATCATCGCAAAGCATGACAAGGTGACGAATAGACAGGTCGATATGCTGCAGGCCCTGGAAATACGGAGAGCCGAGCTCGAGCTCGAGACGTCGATCTGGAAGCGGATATCGCTCTTCTGCAGCAAAACTCTGAGGATCATCGTGCTGCTCATGCTCCTCGGGCTTGCCGTTCGCCGCCTGCGGCCCGATCTGCTCGTCGAGCGCGACAAGTTGACCTTGATCTTTATTGTTCTCTGTTTCTACCTGTTCCTGACGGCTTTCGTCATCAGGATTCCCTACATCGATCCGCGACTCATTCCCATCGCTTTTGTCAGTCTCATATCGGCGGCGTTCTTCGGCATCATGACATCGGTGATGTTCACCCTTTTCGCTTCACTCGTAATCATCACGCATACTGAACTGCCGGCGAGCTACGCATTTATCGGCATTATGGCCGGAACGGCCGGGATAATCAGCATCGCACAACTGAGGGAACGAAAGAACTTCTACACGATATTTCTCTATATTGCGCTCGCCAACATTGTCGGGATCATGGGATTCGGAGCCACCGAGGGTATATCGGCCGGTGATTTTCTGTGGCAGTCGGTCCTGGGAATAGCGAACAGTTTCGTCTGCACCATTCTGGTTATGTTCCTGCTCCCGTTCTTCGAATCACTCTTTGATGTTACGACCAACTTTACCCTGATGGAAATGAGCGACCTCAATAGACCGCTTCTGCGAAGGCTCGTCCTCGAAGCACCCGGAACGTATCATCACTCGCTTATGATCGGCAATATGGTCGAAGCCGTCGCCGCCGATGTAAACGCCAACAGTCTGCGTACGCGTGTGATGGCCTATTATCACGACATCGGCAAGCTTGCCAAGCCCGAATATTTCTTCGAGAACAAGGGTGACGATATCAACAAGCACGAAAGGCTGACACCGACCATGAGCGCTCTCATTCTCGCGTCGCATGTAAAAGAGGGCGTGGAGCTCGCCAGAAAAGAAAAGCTCCCGAGGAGCATAATCGATGGAATCCGCGAGCATCACGGGACGACCGTCATGGCGTTCTTCTATCAGAAGGCGCTCGAGTACGATTCTCATGACAGTGTGAACATCGATGACTTCAGGTATCCGGGGCCCCGGCCCCGCTCGAAAGAAACCGCGCTCATTATGCTGTCCGATTCCTGCGAGGCCGCCGTCAGATCGCTCAAAGAGCCGACAGCGCCGAGAATACGGGCGCTCGTGACGCGGATCATCGAGGCGCGGATGAACGAAGGCGAGCTCGATCAGAGTGGATTAACCCTGAACGATATCGCCGAAATCAGGGAAAAGTTCATCAAGTTTCTTACGGGTATCTTTCATCCGAGAGTACAGTACCCGGAGCAGGAAAGGACGGGAAAGGGACAGGCAGGTGAAAATAATTCCAAGCAGCAGATCAAGAGCGAGCGGCCGGGAAGAGTTTGACAAAGCCGCGGAAATCGTGAGGACGCTCGCATCCCGCCTCTCTCCGAAAAATGCGCCGGTCGAAGTCAATCTCGTTGGTGAGCGCGCTATGACCGAGCTCAATAAGGCCTACCGGAACCGCAGCGCCGCCGCCGAGATCCTCACATTCCCGTATGGAAACGATTCCGGGGCGGAAACGGAATATGAGAGTTCCTTCGGGGAAATATATCTGTGCGGGCGTAGCCTGGCGAGGGGGGCGCATAGGCGGCGGGTTTCGATAACGTCATACATGGTGAGGCTGATCGTTCACGGGCTCCTTCATCTCGAGGGGCATTGTCATAACAGCGCAGAAGCGGAGAGGAAAATGGAAGCCCGCGAGAGAAAACACCTTCGTGAACTTCTTCCCGCGGGCGAAGTTGAGAGATTGTTTGCCTGATGCACGCTAATATCAAAGTGCTTCGAAATGTTTAAACTCATTGCACTCTGTTTAATCAAGTTTGTGGTTTCCGGCAGTCTGACGGCATTCGTCATCGTTTCGCGAATGCACGAAGACAAGGTGTTCCCCAAGGAGATGAAGGGAAGTTGGTGCCCGAGGTTGTTGCACCGCGGCCGACTCCATCTGATCATTACGCTTGTCGGCCTCGAGATGACGATCATATCCATTCTCGGTGTAAGTTTTTTTGATACGCTCGGGGCATTTATGTTCGGGGAGGCCCAGGATTTCTGGAGGGCGAGTTTCGCCCCGTTCTTCGTCTTCATTGCTCTCGTTGTTCTCGTAACGATAGTGGGCATCGGAGTGGCGACTCGAAATCCGAAGCGCTTTGCGTTCGGGGTGGCGTACCTGCTGTTGCCGCTTTATGTGATATTCAAGCCGCTCACCGTCTTCTTTCTCAAAGTTGTTTCATTGGCATTTCCCGCGCTTCCCCGTGAAATCGCGTCGCCGTTTTTCATCTTCACCGTTCCTGAAGAACGTGGGGAAGGCTTTATAGAAGAAAACGGCAGCCGATTAATGCACAGTATAGTTGAATTCGGTGTCAAGAAGGTCAGAGAAGTCATGGTTCCGAGAATCGATGTATTCGCACTCGATATTCATATACCGACAGACGAGATCATGGAGCGGGTTTCGGATGCCGGGCATTCGAGAGTGCCCGTTTACGATGGAAGCATTGATAGGATCTCGGGAATCCTCTATGTGAAGGATCTCTTGAGGCGCCCCGCCGGCGCCAACGATGCGGAGTTCGAAAGACTTCTGCGGGATGCTTACTTTGTTCCGGAGGGGAAGAAAATAGATGATCTGCTCAGAGAATTTCAGCTCGAAAAGAAACATATGGCGGTCGTGGTCGACGAGTATGGAGGAACCTCCGGCATAGTGACCCTCGAAGACATACTCGAGGAGATCGTCGGTGAGATTCGGGACGAATACGATACGGAGCAACCCCTCGTGCGTGAAACGGAAAAGAACGAGTATATGGTCGCGGGCAGGGTGAACCTGAACGATCTCAATGATTCACTCAGACTCGATCTTCCGTCCGATGAGGTTGACACGCTTGGAGGATTCCTCTACAACTTGGTAGGAAGAGTCCCGGAGGAGGGAGAAACGGTGGAGTACGACAGGGTTCATTTCAGGATCGTGCGTCTCGACGGACAGCGGATCGCGGAGGTGCACATGCGGCTTCCCGGCGGCGGCAAGGACGGCGCGTAATGGGCTGGCTGAGGAGAAATTTCTTAACAGGACTTATAATCCTCCTTCCCACGGTGATCACCATTTTAGTGTTCTACCGGATCTTCGTCGGCATCGACAGCATTCTCAAGCCGATTGTCGCCAAGTATCCTTTCCTCGATTTCCCCGGTCTCGGATTTATCGGCGTGGTATTGATCATACTGGTCACCGGCATATTCGGACGCAACCTGATCGGGAGAAGGGTCATCGCGGGATTCGATAATATCGGCACGAAGATTCCGCTGTTCAGCAGGATATATATTGCAATCAAGCAGATCAGCGAGGTCTTTCTTCAGCAGGAAAGGACGGTTTTCCGGGAAGCGATCCTTGTCCAGTATCCCCGCCCCGGCATATACTCGATTGCCTTCGTGACATCCAGGTGCAGAATTCCGACTATCGAGGGGAAGAAACGCACGTTCATAAGCATATTTCTTCCGACAACTCCCATTCCTACTTCGGGCTTCTTTCTCATGATTCCCGAGCACGAGGCGATTCCACTCGAATGCACGATCGAGGAGGCGCTGAAAATGGTGATCTCGGCCGGCGCCGTAATGAGTCCCATGTACGCCCTCGGATCCACCGAGCAGCTCGAGGATAAAAAACACACGGGGAAGAAATCATAGCTCCCCTCAATCAATAAACTCTTGACGCAGCGCTATTCTCGTTCCATCCTACCCTTTTGCGGAAATGTCTTTTCAAACAGACGGCGGTTACGTCATGCGAGAGGAACTGGATCAGCAGTTAACGGTGATCGATTCCGTTTTCGAGTCGGGGGATCTCTCTGCGCTCGGCGGGATCATCAGCGACATAAGGGCGCCTGATGTGGCCGAGATCCTTATGGCCCTGCCGATCGAGCGCCGTAGCGTTCTCTTCAATACACTCGATTCCGAATTGGCGAGTGAAACGCTCGCGATGCTCGAAGAGGTCGCCGCGAGAGAGCTGCTCGAGAATCTCGAAGAGTCGTATATCGGCACGCTCATCGACTTCATGGCGAGCGATGACGCCGCCGACGTCATCAATCTCTTGCCATCCTATCGGGCCCAGAACGTTCTCGAGAAGATCAGCAGGGAGGAGTACGAAGATGTAAGCGAGCTGCTGAAATTCGACGAGGAATCGGCCGGCGGGCTCATGGCCCGCGAGGTGATTTCGGTCAAGGGGAATACACAAATCAAGGAAATGATCGGGCTGCTCAGGACCGAAGCCGAAAACATAGAGCATATTCAGTATATCTATGTTGTCGACAATGAGGAAATCCTTCTCGGCAGCATTCCCATTATCCAGCTTCTCGTCGTCGAGCCGCAGGTCCGTGCAGACGAGATTATGACGAAGGATGTCGTGACGGTAACGGTCGATACGGACCAGGAGGAAGTGGCGGCGGTCTGTGCGAAGTACGACCTCTACAGCGTTCCCGTCGTCGATTCGCACGGCCGGCTCGTCGGAAGAATCACCGTTGATGATATCCTCGATGTCATCGAAGAGGAGGCGAGTGAGGATATCAAGATCATGGCGGGTACCGGTGATGAGGATTTCTGGGAGCGATCGTCGCTGCGCGTATCGCGGGCCCGTCTCCCCTGGCTCCTGACAGGGCTCTTCGGCGGCATCGCTTCGGCTATCGTGATGAACCATTTCAGGAGTTCACTCGAGGCGGTGCTTACGCTCGCGTTTTTCGTGCCGGTCATCATGGCCATGGGAGGCAATGTCGGCGTACAGTCCTCCGCCATCGTCGTGCGGGAGCTCGCGATCGGGGGGGCGGGCGTGGTGCGTACGGGGGGCAAGCTTCTTCGTGAGCTCAAGGTTTCGCTTATCAATGGTATCGTGCTCGGTTCGGTTCTTCTCGGTATCGTATCACTCTGGCAGAAGGATTACCGTCT
>CBDUQN010000098.1:0-11406 GCA_965369375.1 uncultured bacterium
CAACGGGAGTCCCCGGAATGAACGGTTTCGTCGTATCACCGGCTGAGGTCAGGCTTTCGCTTTCCTCCCAGTCTTCGGGAAGCTCTATCTTGAGCCACGCTTGTGATGCGTTTACGTCAGCTGCGCCACCGTTTGTGACAAGCGCCTCGAGTGTAAACGGCAGATTCAACGGAATTACACCGTCAACCGCCGCGGGGGGGGCCGTGATGCCGGCCGCGAGGCTCAGTATCGCCTTCTCGATTACCGTAACGGCCAACGGTGAACCGCACGGGCCGGATTGGCTCTGCTCCGTGTTCAAATCGATCAAACCTGCGCTCAGACTGATTGCCGCGCCGCTCACCGGATCGAGAGGCGCCGTTACGTTCCACGTGACGGAGTCCGCCGTCCCGTGGCCCCGCCCGATCTGTCTGCGCGCCTGCCCCGCTATCGAGAAGCCGGCGGGGATGGACAGTTCGATCCACACATCATCGGCATTCGCCGAGGGCGTGAATTTCGCCTGAACGGTGAAGCCCTGCTCGGTCGAGAGTGTGGCGTCGAGAGCGCCCTGCGGCGACGTGATTCTCAAGGTACAGTTTGCGACACTCGCGGCATCCTCTGTAACAATGTTCATATCGTCATGATCCTGGCCGACGAGTGTCGAATCATTCGTGTTCAGATCGATGAGTTTCCTGATGATCTCGACCGTAACGACATCCACCGACGCTGATGACGGCGCTATTAGTCTCCAGGTGATATCATCTCCAATATCGAAAATCCGCCTCAGGGGTTCGCCGGTGGGCTGGACACGTCCAAAACCGCCCGGCAGTATCAACCGGAGCTCACCCAAACCGCTCACCGCCGCTTCACCTGCATTCGTCACCGTAGCCGTGACGGTGAACTGCTGGCCCGTCGACAATGTGTCGTCTACGGCCCCCTGGGGATCGGTAATGACCGCTTCGCACACGAGAGACGCCGGCACCTCTATCTGGAGCTTCTCTATCGACTCGACGGCGTCTATTGGATCGACCCTGTTGCCGGTATTGACCGATATCGCGTACTCGATCGATGCGGCGAGTATCTCGATGCCTGAGGTTGTGGAGGCGGTCACATCGAAAATGAAATATTCCTCTGAATCGGTCGCGATAGAACGATACGGCGCACCCTGCAGCGCAACCGCCGAGGTGCCGTCCGTTACGAGCTCTACCCGCACGCTGTCGAGATCGTCACCACCGGTATTTCTCACGGTGACCGTCACGTCGAACTCCTGGCCGGTATTGACGATGGACGTGCTGGTTAGGTCATCGCTGTTCGGCGCATCGCTCGATATATCTGTTATCCGGAGCCCCGAGGGCTCGCTGACACGCACCGAACCGCTGCCCTGTGAGGCCATCGTCCCGGTACCCGGGTCATTGTCTTCTGTCCAGTTCAGTTCTACCAGTATATCAACGGTACCGGTGTCAATACCGGTCACGGAGATCGTGTATATGAGCGAATCGATGCCGCCGCCGTCGAGCGTCAATCCGGCCGCCCCCGAGGCCAGCGTGTCGGGCTCGAGGATCAGATAATCGGTGAGTTTCGCAGCGCCGAGGTAGAATTCGATGTCACTCGGAGCGGGCGCAGCAAGCGTCACGAGGGCTTCTCCCGTATTCTGGATCTCTACCTTGACGAACCAATCCGTAGTCTGGCCCGAATTGACTTCCGCCCGTGAAGGTACCACTGCTAATACCGCCAGGCTGCCCGCACGCTGAATCACCGCCGCCGCTTGAGCGGCCGGCGAATCCGATATGATAACAAGATTCGATTGGCCCGAATTCTCGTCCACAGCGGATCGTATCTTCGCTTCGAAGGTCTCTGTCCCGCTCACATCGCTCGCCGTCACATAGAAGGTATCGATCACCGATTCCATGCTCGCGAGCGCGTTGGGGTAGAGGAAGAGTGTGTCGATTATCGTCGACTGCCCGTCTGTTTCCAGCGCGATCCTTATGTCGTAGGCCGCCGCTTCCCCGGTATTCTCGGCCTCGAATGCTATCGGGAAATACTGTCCGTAATTAACGTACGGCGCGTTGTACGCTCCGTTGGTGAGAGAGACGATACTGAGATCCGCCGGCGCCTGAACGCGAATAGCCCCGTTGTTACCCTGCATCCCGGTATCGTAGGAGCTGTAATCCTGACTGTTATCCTCTATCAGGCCGACCTTTGCATGGAGCATGAGATCGGCGCCGGTGGGCATGTCGGGTGTCTGTGTAACCTCGAATGTAAGGTGCTTTGTATCCCCGCCCTCTAGCCCGAGACCGCCCTCGTCGAACTCGGTGGGTGCATTATAGCCCGTGAGCGTATCGGGTTCCGAGTAGATATACGTGCTGTCCATCACGAGGGTCATATCGGCGGCTTCGAGATTGGGGTTGCTTACCGCAACGGTAATATACCACGGATCTATTTGGCCGGACGTTACGGTTGCCCGATTTGCGATCACCTCGTCGACGACGATCCCGCCCGGTTCCATGATGAGCATGGTGCTCCAGCCGCCGGTGTACGTGTCGTCGTAGACTTCCTCTTCGCTGCTAACATCGACGGCGGTGATCTGTCCGTGGACGAGCGCCGTGCCGGGTGTGGACCCGGTTACATTTATCGTGTAGACAAGGCTGTCCGTCCCGCCGCCGGGAAGTATATCGCCCCCGCGGAATTCGAGCTCCCAGGGAGGGGTAATGTCGTATTCGTACGTTCTAGGCCCGACACCGACGATGAAGAAGGAAATTTTCGTATTCGCCCAGTCGAAATCGATATCGACGGGCGCCTCACCGTTATTCTGAATGACCATCGTCACCTGCCACGGCTCGGTCTGCCGTGTCGTCACGCTCTGCGGGACCCTCAGGACCTGAATGCTGAGCTGCGGCGCGTTGCCCACGGTGAGCATGTCCGGCGACGTCGAGATCGTCTTGCGATAAGGATTGCCGTTTTCCGTGCCCACCAACCTGACCTCGACTGGATAGTCATCCCGGGCGATCGCCGTATCGACGATCTGTGTCTCGAAGCGGAGCGTGCTCGTCAGACCCCCGCTCAACTGTGCCGCCGATGCGCCTGATAGCGAGGCAATAAACATATCGCCATCGCCGTCTGAGAACGACGCCGTCGTCGAATCAGGATCGAAGACGAGCGTCGCATGGTCGGTGCTGTCACTCTGCACCACCAGCTCGAGCGATATTCCGGTGCCACTGCTGATAACGGTCGGGCTGAGACTGGGCTGGAAGTAGTGCGGATCGGGTTCGAGATCGAATTCGACATAATCGTCGCTGCTGCCTTCATCCAGTTCGTTATATGTCACTATCTCACTGTTATTCTCCATATAGAGTACGGCGCCGGTCAATTTGTGCCTTCCCGGCGTGATATCACCGGTCGTCTCCACGGTGAATCGCAGGGTTCTCGTTTCCTGGCTTCCGATCGTCGTGCCACCACCCACGAGCTCGGGGGAAGCGGTTATCACGAAATCTGTGCCATTCGGAATCCTTACCCATGTCGAATCGATACGATCGGTGAATATCATCGCCTCGGCATCACCGTAGTTCCTGAGATCCATATCGACAAACCACTGTCTATTCTGCCGCACGGTGACAGGGTACTGGGACGGACTGAGATCAGACACCCAGATGACGGCCGGGCTCTGTATCAAGACAACCGGCTCGAGATGAGACGCGGCGGTGGCCGTCAGATTCACGCCGCTGTTTATCTCGACGCCTTTTACCTCTGTATTGATATTGCTCGGACCCTGCACATCGCCCGTTCTCCATATCGTGAACCGCAGTGTATCGGTCGAGCCGCCCTCGAGCACGTCACCACCGCCGGCGAGGCTGTCGGGCGCGAAGACGCCGTAATTGGCCGGCGGATTGAATACCAGCTCGGTGCTGTCGGGATCGAGATGGAGCCGAATGTCCGATTCGCCGTTGTTATGGATCGCGACGTCAACATACCACCGGCGTGTCATGTTATACGTAGCCGTTTCGAGGGAGGCGTTCATCGCAAGCACTTCCAACTCGGCCGGCGTCTGGACGAGATAGCTCCCCTTACCGCCGAACTCGGTCGTTGCAACATCCGAAAGCTGGCTGTTCAGGTCGGTGTACCCGACGGCCCCTTCGATCGTTACGGTGCCCTTCGTCATCGGGAAGTGCGTCGGATTATCGGTGAATACGATTTCAAAGCTCGTTGCAGCGCCGCCCGCCAGCTCCGTTCCCGGCACGAAGGCGGATGCATCGATGTAAACCTCGTCGGTAACCGAGTCGGCGCCGATGAAGAGCTTTATACCGATGTCGTCGAAGCGCACCGTCGCCTCACCGTAGTTCGTCACGTTGAGAAGCGCTCTCCACGGCTTGTCCTGATCGGCCGTTACACGGTCCCCGTCATCGATCATATCTATGCTCGTGATGGTAAGCCGTGACGGCTCCTGCACCGTTATATTGTCCGGAAGCCCCATGGTCGTATTGTACGGCAACCCGTTCTGCGTCCCCTCTATATGCACGGATGGCGCGTACGGACCGTTCAGGCCGTCAGGAATTATTTCAGACTCGAAGTAGAGGACGTTGGCGCCCGGACCGATTGTTACTACCCTGTTCTTATCGAGGATTGCCGAGTACTGGATCGGACCACTGCCGAATGTGATGGTTGTCAGATCTGGATCGCATTCGATCGCCGCCCCTCCGGCGTTATTGATACCCAGAGAAAAGATAACGGAGCTTTCCTTGCTCACCGTAGTCGGTGCGAGAGATGCCGGTATATAGGACAGCTCAGCGAGGCTGACCACCGTTATCGAATCGGTAAGCTCAAACGTCTCGTCGTATTCGGCGGCGTTCTCCGTTCCATAGAGTCTTACGAATACCGGATATTGACCGGGAACCATGGCTGAAGGAATGGTATCCTCAGAGAAATTGAGAGTCGTTGTTGCATATCCGGATAGCGCGCCGTTATACCCGAGGGCGACGGAGTACGTTTCGCTCCCATCCGTGAAGTGCACCTTAGTGCTGTCCCTATTGAGTATCACCGCCGCCTCACCCCCGTTATTAAATCCCATGCTGAAGGGATGACTCTGATCGGGTGAGACTATCGATGGGCTCAATGAAGACGGTTCGTAGGAAATCTGCGCCGCCAATTGAATCAGCCATACACCATATTCGTCATCATCAGATTCCTCTATGATTTGATCTCCCGGGATGCGCGCGGCGACGTGAACCCTGACCGTATCCCACCCCGGTTGGGCATCCTCTTTGATCTTGACTTCGCAGCGGTATTCCTGCAGATCGTTCGGCCCGAGGGTATCGGGCAGTTCAGGATCGCATAGATTGAGAATTTCGTAGTTGGTGCTGGAGCTCGTGAAGTAAAAGTCGATGGTGTTGACGACTATATCGCTTCCGATGCCGTTTCGCAGCGTCGTCGCAATGTAGGCCGTTTCGCCACGGCTCACGGCGGACTTCTCGGTCCTGACATTGACGATCTCGATGTACGATACCGACACCGAATTCGAGCCGGCGTTGAACTGCAGAAGGTAGTTCGACAAGTATTCGTCTATGCCGTCAAGGGTAACGACCGGCGTGTATTCACCGCCGAGCAGAGCCGACGGCACGAGGGCTTCGAGGAATACGAGGGTTTCGATAGTGTTGCCGCCGAGGAACACTTCGGATCCGAGCGTGCTCGAATATCTATTCCCGAGACTGTCTTCGAATATGATACTGCTGTTGGCGCGTATCATCAATCCGGTCGGGCTGTTGTTCCTCACACCGCAGCTGAATTGGGTCGTGCTGCCGGGAAGGATGTACCGCGGGTTCAGATAATCGGCATACTCACAGTCGGGAGGCGGCGCAAAGGTTAGCGGCGCCGTCCCGGAGGCGTCCCCTTCGACACTCTCGAAGAGCACCGGCGCATCGCCGGCCGTAGCCTCGGATTGAATGAAAACTGATACCTTTCCCGTACGGCTCGTCTCTCGCTGATGGCCGGATGTCACAGGATCCATATCGATGCTCAGCACGCTGCCGAGCGTCGGGGTCACGGTAATAAATTGGCCCTCTGCCACCTGATTTCCGTACCGGTCGAGAATCGGATAGGTCGTGATCGAGCAGATGCTGTTTCCGTTGGCGGTAATCGTATCGGGATCGATCAACTCAAACGTGATATCCCCGCTCGGCGCGAGCGGCGCAACGAGGACGGTGTCGCTCCTGCTCAGGGCCGCTCCCCCTTCGGTCTCGGCGGTCAAAACGAGCTTGCCCGCCGTTGTTTCGAATACCCTGACAGAATCCGCCCTTCCCGCCGTTAGGCGCACAAAGGTATCGGCGATCGCGCCGACCCATCTCGCCGTCCCATCGCTTCCGAGCACGACCCACGTCGTATTATCGTTTTCCGCTATATTATTGTTCCTGTCGTATCCGATGATGTCTACCGTGAAGGTATCTCCCGCATCCGCCGCATATCTATCCGGTATGACATCATACCTGATGATCGAATCGGCGCTGGTGGTGATAGTGAAATCGGTCACCTCGAGGTTCGGAGGCACCCCATCATCTATACTGGCCTGAACCTCGTTAATGCCCGCATTCTCGTCGGTTATGATGACGCAGGTCGCCATTCCCGCACTGTCGGTCAAGACGATACCATCGTTCGGATTGTTGTAGGTGTCGATAAGTATCGGGCTGCCGCCGAGACTGCTCAGGATCGAGAAGTGCACGACCTCATCATCCACCGGATTCAATCCTGTCTGGTCGAGAACTTCCGCTCTCAGCATCACCGTATCGCCCGCAACGGCGGTCGTGTCACCGCTGATGCCCGGGTCAATCGCCGATATGGAGCGGGCGGTGGCATGATCTATAATCAGTAGAGGACCGAAAGGCGCCAGCGTATCCCCGGCAAGCGTCCTTACGGTGACTCTGTTCGTACCCATATATGGTGCGTTGATTCGGAATCGATATTCACCGCCTTCAACGGTGAATATATCCGGCAGGAAGAACAACTCCGGATCGGGATATTCGGCTATCGGCATGAGTTGCGTCGTAGAATCGGATGTAATGAGGTTGTCGTCTTCGTCATAAAGATCGACATCCACATCGATTGTTTCACCGGCGCGGAATTCCGTTTGAGAGAATTCGAGTGTCGCATACTCGACATTCGATTTGGGAATTGTAGTTATATTGAAATAAGCCGTCCGCAAGCCTTCCGGATCTCCGTCATAGATCGCGGCACGAACGGTATTGACACCGACCTCAGAGTCGGTCACGAACCGAACCGATCCGACACCGTTCGAATCGGTTTGAGCTTCGGTATTTATCAATTCGCCTTTGTCTACCTTTCTCGAGAAATAGACGGAGGCGCCTTCGACCGGGTTTTCGTACTCGTCGGTCACGTAGGCGGATAGTGTCAGCGTATCGCCGACCGTTACGCCGGTCGTGTCGCCTTCGTCGCCGCTGATGCTGACAACCCTGTAGGAGCCCGCGGAATTGACATCGATGATTCCGCTGTACCCGAGAACCATCACGCTGTCGTCGCTCACCTCTATCCTTATCGGTTCCGCGACGGTATAGCGCATATTGTCCTTCGAGTAGATACCGTTAGTGATACTTCCCGAGGCGATCGAGAGGGCGCCGCTCGCGGGAAGGGTGCTGTCCACCGCCTGCACCGCCCTCAGATCGATATCGTACGAGGCCGATGTGACGACGTTTTCGAACCTGTCCCTCGCCTGGACGACAAGTAGAATATCCTCGTCGGCATCCACCTGATCCGGAGCGGATACCTGATAGTGATCCACCGTATCGTTGGGAATAATGGTAACCGTGAAGTTCGTACCGGTAATGCCTGTCTCTATATCGTAGACATTGATGAGGTGGTCGCCCTGCTTGGCGCCCCGGCCGTACAGCTCGACCATTCCATCGACCAGATTGGTCTCCGTTATAATGGACGAAAAATCACTCAGCAGGCTGAATTCTAATCCCTGCTCCGCGGGGGGTACAATCCTGATCAGGCTTCCGACCGCAGTGTCACGGTTGCCGTTTCCGTCGACCGCTTCAATGCGCGTGACAAAGGATTCACCAGCTCGCCATGTGTCACCGCCGAGCACTTGCGCGGCAAGGTCGGTGGCGCCGGATGTTGTAATGGTGTACACCGCATCAGGAATTCTGATCGAAGGTAGAATCGCATTGTAGGCATCTATCGTGTCACTCACGTCAGCCGTTGAAGGGGCATTGTACACGAATGTTATCGTGCCGGTGCTGTCGCTCGTCCCCGCCCTCGTGTACTCGTTCAGTGAATCGGTCGGATTAGTTGGATTCAATGGATCGAGACTGAGGTACCCGTCGGGATCGTCCTTTATAAAGATGGTGAGATCCTCATTGAAAACGCGGTTGCCGTGCCGATCCCAGAGCGTTACGGTTTCCCGAACGGAAGTGTTTATTTGAACATTTCTGAATGGTTGCCCGAACGAAACACTGTCGATCACATCGTGTTCGGCGGTAGCCGTAAAGTAGGCGTTTCTGAATCGACCCGTCGAGAGCTCGGCCTTCAGCTCATCTGTGTCGTAACCGCTCGTAGTGCCGAGTCTCCAGAATTCGCATACCGCCTCACCCGCGTTGTCAGTCACCGCTGTATCCTGTACACCGGGTATCGAGAGATCGGTATCGAGCGATCCTCCCCCACCGTGAATGAGAAAATCGACGCTGAACCCCTCGACCGGATTTCCATACCTGTCGTCTACCCTGATGACGAGGGGCTGCGCCACAGGCTGATCCACCACCGCCCGCTGATTGTCACCGCTCACGACAGAGATCCTGTCGGCAGTAAACGACAAAACGATCAGCGGAGTCGCCGAAGAAGAGGTAACGGTATTATATGAGGCATAGAGCGTGATCGATTCGGCGAAATGATCCCTCAGGCCGAGTGTTACCATTCCTGCATCCGCGGCGACGAACTGGTAGGTCGCGGAATCGGATCCGGCGATATTCGTGAGTACCCCTGAACCACCCGTCTCCCACTGAAGCGTATCAAAAGGCGCTGATGTATTGGTATACAGCGTGATCGTGCCGAAAAACAAATCGGCCACGTTGTCATACTCGTCTCTCACGACAATAGTTACATCGGCCCGCTGTCCCGCCGTCACCGTTCCATTGTGGCTGATATCGAAATGATGCGGCAGCCCCGCCCCGAAATTTACATCTACGAAGTCATCAAGATAGATACCGTCTATGAGGGCCCGAATCTGTTTCGTCTCCGCTACGATGGAACTGACGGAACCGATCGCCACGCCGTCGGAACCCGTCACGCCGGTCGGCTGAACGATCACATTGCCGCTGCCGCTCGATTCGAGCACGACGGTTATCCCGCTCACCGGATTCAAATATGAATCCAGAACGGTGACGGTCACATTTGTCTGTGCAGTGCCGTCCGCTTCGGGATCGAGTGGAACGGCGGCAATCGTCGATACGGATGAATCGGCGGAGCCGGCAATGAAATCGATTATGAGACTGTCGACGGTCGGCACTCCATTGATCAATCCATGTATGATTTTTTCCTCGGCCAGTGTCGACCGGATCGTTCTCGTCGCAATACCATCGAGCCCGCTGACTCCAATTCCTTCGACAGTATAATCGCTGCCTGCAACTGCGAGATCGACGTTGCTCCCGGCCACCGGATTACCCTGCGCGTCCCTGACGGTGACCGTTATCGTCGCCACGGCGCTGTTATTGGCAACGACCTCATCTGCATCCGACGATATCTCACTTACCGCACTGTCGGGCACATCAGCGAGGAATTCGACTTCCACAGTCGTGGGCATCGGCGTGCCGTCAATCCGTGCGGCGATGGTCACTGTTTCCGCGACGGCCGAGTAGATCATGCCCGCCGCTCTTCCGTTCGAATCGGTCGACGCCGGCGGCTGCACGATGATTGTATTGCCGCTGCTCGACTCGAGCTCGACCGTCTTGCCGCTCACCGGATTATCGTGGGCATCTTTCAGCGTTACCGTGATCAACGCTGAATCGACACTGTCCGCAACGACGGTGGCCCTGTTTGATTCGATGGCACTCATCGTGAAATCAACGGGACCGGCGATAAAGTCGACATAGACACTGTCGGGCATATGTTCGCCGTCTATAACGGCGCTTACTGATTTCAGCTCGGCAACGGATGAATTTACGGCGCTCGTAACGATGCCATCGGTACCGGATGTCCCGGAGGGTGGATTGACCCAGTTATCGCTGCCTCCAACCTCGAATACGACGGAGCTTCCCTCGACAGGATTCCCCAGGGAATCCCTTACCGTTACCGTTATCGTCGCCAGGTCGGCGTCGTTCGCCACCACCACCGGCGGAAGAACGGAAATCTCGGATGCGTCGGGATCGGACGGCGCATTGCGGATCTTGATCGTGGTGGTCTTTGACTGCATGTTCGGGCTATTATTGTCTTCATCCAGGAAAGCGAGCAAATACCCGAAAACCATTTCTATGTCGGTATGCATATAATCGACATCAGCGCGGTAATCGCCGACCGGTATTACGATAGAGCTTATCGTTGTGCCATGATCATCCTTGTCGTAATAATTCCCACCGCTCGCCCAGAGGGTTATCGTCTGAGCGTTCGGAACAGGTGAATTGTTATCGTATAGATCTCTGGCAAAAATTCGGAATCTGACGAAATCGCCCGCAGTCGCCACCGTGTCAGTTGGCTCGACGTAAAGTTTGTGAGCCGGGCCGGGAATATAAGTCACCGGCACGCTGCTCTCAACCAAGCCACCATCGATTGTCGCTGTTACCAACTTTTGCTCGGCCGTTATTGATTTTATCTCAGCAAACCATTTCCCTTCCGAATCAGTGGTTGGCACAGGATCATCGATAAAATTGTTATCTCCTGTCATCTGCAGGAGAACCGCTTTACCGCTTATCGGATTGTTATACGCATCCTGAGCGGTTACGGTTATGAAGGCCTTATCAAGCAAATCCGCTATGACAGTATCCTTATCCGTCTCAATCGTCGACGCACTGAAGTCTAGCTCCCCAGGCTCAAATACCACCTCTACACTATCGGTACCAAGAGCTCCGCCATCGAGACGCGCCCTCACATGCTTCGCCTCGGCAAAGGTAGAGCGCACCTCTCCCGTCGTCACACCAAAGGCATTCGTCACTCCAGGCTGCACATAAAAGTTATCCGTCCCACTCATCAACAACTCAACATCAACCCCGGGAATAGGATTATCATTCGCATCGAGAACCGTCACCGTGATCGTCGAATAATCAGAATTATCAGCAGTCACCGTCAGCGGTACCGCACCTATCGTCGACGGCAACCAATCGGGCGGTCCAGGCTCAAAAGTCACCAGAACGCTGTCAGTGCCGAGCGCACCGCCATCGAGACGCGCCCTCACATACTTCGCCTCAGCAAATGTAGAGCGCACCTCTCCCGTCGTCACTC
>CBDUQN010000099.1:0-11242 GCA_965369375.1 uncultured bacterium
GCCGCGGCCGACCGATCCGGCCGGCCCGCCGGGATCATCGGGGAGCGTTACGGGGATTACGATTCCTCCGTAAAGATCGGGCGGCTCATACGTGAAGCTCACTCTGCCGATATTCTTGCCGTCGAGCAGGAAGCCGGTGTCTCCCAAGTCGAAATCGCTCAGACTTTCGTCGAGCAATACGTTTCCGGCGCGGTCGAAAAGGGTGAACTTGGCCGCCTCCTCGAGCGCGACATCCCGTATCCGCGCATCCGTCACGCCTCCGAGAATGTCGCTCAGGTACTGGCTTCCGGCGAAGGATTCGGCCTCGGATCGGATGGAATGATTTATCAGAGAAACAGCAGAATTGACGCCGGCGAGCGCCTCTCTCTCTCCCTCCATCCGGAACCTGTCCCTGATGTACTGACCCGAAAAGATGCCCAGTATGACAACCGGCACGACGGAGACGACGAGGAAAGAAAGGAGTATCTTCTGCCGGAAGCTCAAGCCGCCAGCGAGCGAAATCGTGGGCATCAACTTTCCGATTATCGGAATCCTCCGGATGATTATGACTATGAAGAGTGAAACGACGGTAAGCATGAGATAGAGCGAAACGATCGTGGCCCACCTGAGCAGCGCCTCGAGCATTCCCGCCGTCTTGTAGCCGAGGAGAAAGCCCCTCCCGTCATCGCGGCGCCTGACGACGCACCGGTACCGTTCATTCCCGAGATCGATCGCAAACCATTCATCGCCGCTCATCGGCAGGACGGTGCCCGCGAGCAGAGCCGGAGACGATGAATCAACAACCCTGTTGCCGGAAACGCGCGCGACGAGCAAATTCTCCGGTTCGTCCACGCGCGGCGCAAGCGCTCCGGGCTCTACGTTGTGCAGTATCTCGGGCGCCACGGGTCCCGTGCGCGCCAGCAATTCGGGATTCTCGAAGAAATAGGGAATGGTAATCTCGACCCGGCCGATACTTTTTCCGTATATGTCGTGAAGCGGTGCCACTCCCCGGTAGTAGAAAACCGTTCCCTCACGTGTTTCCTGAACGATCTGCTCGACGGTGACATCGGTCCCCCCGGCACCGGCGCGGTTATCCGTCGCAGGCTCGAGGGGCACCCCGACGGAAAAACTCGAAAAGACTTCTCCCGCCGGATCATAGACATCGAAGATGCAGGAGAGCTTGTACCGGCTGAGCGCGCTTTCCGCCCAGATTTCGAAAGCCGCCGCCTCTCTTCTCGAGGCCACTTTAGACGCCACAGCGCGATTCCGGGATATCTCCTGACAGAGATCGGGCAGCACGAGCTGAAGCCAATTGTCTTCCGGGTAGTTGAAATCCTGTACCTTCTCGAGGATACGGCTTTCTCCGAGCTCGCTATACCACCGGGCGGCGGCGCCATGAATGACGAGGGAGGAGATCACAACGAGAAAGAAAGAAGTGAGAATAACCGAAATCACTTCTTCCTTCTTGATGAGCGGGAAAATTTTCATGGCGAGAACGATGAGCCCCGCTGCGGCGAGAAGAAAAATCCACGGCGGTTTCATAAGGAAGACGAGAACGCAGAAGGCTGCGGCCGCCGCGGCTATACCTTCCCTAAATTCCCCCTCACCCCAAACGAACACGAGTCTGCATAGAAAAAGCGCCACTATGAAAATCGCCGATACCGCGAAGAGCATCGACAGGTGAAGCGTGAGAACGGGCAGGTCGAAAAAGGCGACATCAAGTCCGATCAGTCTCGGATTCGAATTGATTACAACCCGCGAGACAATACCTCTCGAAAGCTCTATCGAACCCGCAACAAAGGCGGAGATAAGCACCGCCTTCGCAGCAAAGCGAGGAAAACGGAACCTCTCCCCTATATCGAGGTACCGTTCCATGTGTCCCGCATAGTACGTCCTGAAGATCTTCGCTGCGCCGAATGCCAGTATGAGGGCGAAGAGGGCGGTCACGAGAAAATCGCCGGTTGTCTGCATGAGCCCGAAGGGAACCTCGGCGTCCGCGAAGAGTGCGGGATCGAACAGATTGGTGCCGAACAGGTTCCGAGGTATATCGAGCTTGAGAAAGAGATAACGAATAATGCCGAGGAAAAAAACGAATACCAGCAATCTCTTGAAGAAATGCCACAACCTGCCCCTCGTCGGATCTCCCTTCTTGCCGAAACGTTTATGCACCCAAAACGCAATTACAATAACTATGAGCGCTGTAACGAGCCCCGCCCAGAGCGCCCTTTGGCTTTCCGCCTCATCGAGAACGGCCCGAAAGGGATCGCCGAGCACTTTCAATCCCGCGAGCGGAAGGGACGCGGAAGACTTGACGATACCGTAGACCTTTACACCCTCACCCTCGGCGTACCGAACGAGCGGCCCGGTTTCCTTCAGATCCGCGTCAGTCCATCGAACCCCACCCCTATGACCTCCCATAGAAAAGCTGAAACCGATCTCATCGCCGAACCGTTCGCTCAGGATCTCCCCGAGACTCGTACTGCGCAAATACTGGTTATTGATACGGTAGTTCACTTCGATCGGCGTATCGACAACGACGCTCCCTCCCCCCGCAATCGGCAGGGAGCAAACGAGGAGCATATAGAGCTGCGTTTTTGTCGTGAATGTCCTGGAATCCGATGATCTCGGAAAATTCTTTTCCGTGTAACGGGGTATCCCCCCCCACGCAACCCGCTTCGCCCGGGGGCTATAAACCTGTATCCCGATTTCCCTGAACGGCACCGATGCCGCGCGAACGGTCCGCGCGAGGGAATCCACCCTGCTGATCAGCGTCGCCCGTTCATCGAGCTTGATTCTCTCGAGATCGGCGTTTCCCACCAACTCGGACGTTCGGGCCCCAAGATCTGAAACGAGGCGTTCGATCCGGGTAAGCTCTTGTTCCGCCCGCTCGAATGTTCCCTGCAATCGTTCGGTTTCAGACACATTCCATTCCCGTTCAGCAAGTGTGATGGGCGCCGCGAGCAAAATGAGGACGAGCAGCAGCATGAGGGGAATGAGCGGTACCGGCTCTATTGCCGATACAACCGCGCGCAAACCTTTGGTATAACGCGTCTCCGTGTCGGGAACACGCTCGACAATATCCGCCAGAGATTGAGGGTACCATTGCTTCTCGGAACCACGTCCGCCGGGACCGGCTGCTCTCCGTCCCGACTGAGGCACGAAAAGAAAGATGATAAAACCGATGTCAAGCAGCAGAAAGGTCAACCAGACGGGCGTAGGAAGGAAAATACGGTCGATGGAAAGAAAATATATAAAAAAAATCAGAGAGCCGAAGAGAAAAACCCAGAGTAGGGTAAAGAAAATCTCTTGCTCTCTGTTTCTACGCACGGCTTCAAGGCTCCGAAGAAAGTAAAAACCATCACCACGTTGATTTTATTTCCGCCACCACCCACCTCGACTCCTCTTTCCTCAGCGTTACATACACCTTATCCTGATAGAGCCTGCCGCTGCGATTGTTTTTATAGCTCCTGCGCGCTATCCCGTAAACCCTCCTGTCAGGATTGTCGGGGGTGTGGAACTTCACGAACTCTAACTTCATGTGTTTGTTCGCCTTGAACATGTTCTTGAACATGTAGTAAACCTGTGAACGGCTGAAATAGCCCCCTCTATGACCGATTCCTCTCACTTCGAGAAATATCTTCGAACCGCCCGCATAGCCGGATATTTTCTGCGCATCCTCTCTATTCCAGGCTCTCTCTATCCCTTTCAAGACAGCGAGTGGCGTGTCCGACTGCGGCGAACGGCTGTCGTGTTTTTTAATTTCCTGAGCGCCGGGCTGGCCGAAACCGGATACGATGATTACGAGAATCACCATCAGCGCCTGCAGCGGTTTGCCCGCCCGGTTTCGCGTGTGCCGGGGATCCCTCACAGCCTTTCGCAGTTGCATCATAGCGGTCTCCATAATGATAGACTACACCCCCTCCGAGTTCCCGTGTCGTCGATCAGGGGGGCAGGCCTCTTAAGGGTAAAGTTCACCCTCCACCCGATATAAAGGCAAATGACATGCCAGTTGAGCCTGTTGAAAAGATAGCAGTTAGGGGAGCTGCACCCAATAAAGTGTCCACATTTTTAGAATGGCGTCCGAAAAAGAGGACATTCGTTCGATCTCAGGCCGGCTCTTACTGCCAGCTCCTGTATATGAAGAGACCGATTATCACGAGACCGAGCGCAAACTTGACGAACATAGCGGCGAGCTTCCCGATGAAGGCGAAGAAACCGGTCTGCAGCGCCCTGTCGAGGGAGCGGTAGTAGATATACTCGAAGAGGACGGCAGCGGCGAACGCGCCGACAAGCCCGAATATCACCGTCCCGACGAACGGGATGACCGTCGAGCCCGCTATTGCGCCGACGAGGCCGCCGACGAAGGCGCCGAGCACGCCCCATTTCGTAGCGCCCTTGTGGGCGACATAGACGAGGCCGAGGAGTGACTCGATAACCTCTCCGACAACGGCTATCCCCACCATGACGAGCAGCATTACCCACCCGACGCTCGAAAATCCCGTGGCAAGATCGTAGATCGTAATCGCAACGAGCGCCACCCAGCTCCCGGGCAACCCGAGAAAAATCGCGGAATTAAAGAGGAAGAGCAGTACATAGAAGAGGACGAGTCCGATATGCTGGAGCACCGCTACCACGGCGCGCTCATTTCTTCGTCTTCTTGCGGCCGCCCAGGCGGTTCTGCCACTCTATCAATACGGGGCTCGCGACATAGATGGAAGAATACGTTCCCACGATGATTCCGACCATGAGAGCGAAGGCGAAATCGTGAATGACTTCCCCGCCGAGCAAGAGCAGACAGAGCACCACTACGAGCGTGGTCAGAGATGTAATCACCGTTCTACTCAGTGATTCGTTGATTGATATATTGATCATCTGGTCGTAACTCTCGCGCCTGCGCAGGCTGAAGTTCTCCCGTATTCGGTCGAAGACGACGATCGTATCGTTGAGCGAGTATCCGACGATCGTGAGCAGCGCCGCGATGATGGCGATGGATATTTCCTTGTCGAGGATCGAGAATATCCCGACCGTTATTACGACATCGTGAATGAGCGCGATGATTGCACCGATGGCGAACTTGAACTCGAATCTCCATGTGATATAGATGAGTATGCCGAATATCGATATTACGATAGCGGCCCATGTCCGGTTCTTGAGCTCCTCTCCTATCCTCGGACCCACCGTTTCCGTTCTGCGCATCTCGATAGACCTGGCGGGGAAACTGGCGGCGAGCTCTTCCTTGAGCGCCTCCGCAGCTTTTGCCTCGGCGCCGAGAAACGGAAGCCGAAATGCAGCCCTCGTGCTCGTCTCCTTTGTCGCCTCGACAATCCCGACGCCCCGCTCGCGAACCTTGCTTTTCAGGTCCTCGAACGGCGGTATCGAATCGGCTTCTACGATAACGAGGTTCCCCCCATCGAAATTTTTCGCGTAATCGGGTGGGAGTTCCCTTACACTGGCGACCCGCCAGTTGTACTGCGGGGCCGCGCTGACGAGGGCGTCGAGGAGCTTCGAGGAAGCGAGCTCGGTTTCGCTGATCCGTTCGATCTTGATGAGGTACTCGTTGGGATCGCCGAAGACCTGGATCTCGCCGCCTTCGTATCCTGCTGCGGCGACAACGCCTCTCAGTTCGCTGATCGGAACCGGCTCGTCGAAGCGAACCTGAATGAGGGTACCCCCCTCGAAATCGATGCTGAGATTCGGTCCCCCTTTTATGATGAGTGAAACCAGGCCGGCGAGAATCAGGATCCCCGAGATGATAAAGGCCTTCTGCCGTGTGCCGACAAAGTTTAAATGCGTCACACCGAAAAACTTCATTCCTGCTCCTCTATACCTTTCTTTGCTATATGCTCAATTTCTTGACCCGCCCGCTTCTCGTCCAGAGCTCAAAGATCATTCTGCTGAATACGAGGGCGGAAAACATGCTTGCGACGATCCCGATACTCAGTGTCGTCGCGAATCCTTTTACCGGTCCCGTACCGAACTGCCACAGTACTACAGCCGTGATAAGCGTGGTCAGGTTGGCGTCGAGAATCGTGGTAAATGCTCTGTCATAGCCCGCATCGATCGCGGACCTGATCGTCTTCGCTTTGGCGAGCTCTTCGCGGATTCGTTCGAAGATCAATACATTCGCGTCGATCGCCATACCGATCGTGAGAATTATACCCGCAATACCGGGGAGCGTGAGCGCCGCCCCGAGATATGCGAGTAATCCGAAGAGAATGAGGAGACTGTGCATAAGCGCGATTATGGCGATCGCTCCGGAGAGGCGGTAATAGATCAGCATGAAGAGAACAACGATGGCGATACCCAAGAGCGCCGCGCGGATTCCCATCCTGATCGAATCGGCGCCGAGGCTCGGGCCAACGGTTCTTTCTTCACGCGTAAACATCGGCGCCGGCAGCGCGCCGGCACGAAGAACGATAGAGAGGTCCCGCGCTTCCTCATCCGTGAATGTGCCTTCGATGACGCCACGCCCGTCGGGAATTTTCGATCTGATAACGGGGTATGACCTGATCTTTCCGTCGAGAATGATCGCGGTCAACCGCCCGACATTCTCTCCGGTAAAGCGTGCAAGCTCCCGCGCGCCTCTCCGATTGAAGGTAAAGGCGACGCGCCGGCGGTTCGGCGCGGTGGGATCCGGTTCGTGTGTAGCATTGTCTAGGTTCGCGCCGGAAACAAAGATATCCTTTGCTATGAGAAAAAGTAATTTGCCCCGGTCGCCGTCGCGGAACAGCTGCCACTCATCGTACCACATAAACTCCGAATCCTCAGGCAAGGCGGCCATCACTTTCGGCGTTGCGAGCAAACGATTGATTTTCGGTATATTATCCTCGAGGACGAGCAGTCCGCCGTGGTAGAGACTGGCGATGAGTGATGTGAAGGGCTTCGTCTTGTCAACGGTCTGGAGCGGGATCTCGGGCATCCGATCGAACGGCGACGCGAGACTGTCCGCCGCAAACGTCGTATCAAAGGCCGCAAAATCCGGCATATCTTCTGACGTCCGCGCCGAGTCGGGAGATGTTTCTGCCCCCACTTCGACGAGTGAGTCGCCCATTTCGTATCGCACCACCTTGTCCAATTCCTCGAGGACGCCTATGTACTCCTGCTCCTGGCGTATCAAACGCCATTCAAGCATCGCCGTCTGCCCTATAAGCCTCTTGGCCCTTTCGGCATCCTGAAGACCGGGGAGCTGCACAATGATGCGCTTCGTGCCTTCTCTCTGGATCGACGGTTCAGACACACCGAACTGATCCACCCTGTTTCGAATGACCTCGAGCGCTCTGATCACCACATCTCTCTTCTGGTCGTCCTCGAGCTGCGAGTCGTCGACTTCGAGCACGAGATGCATGCCGCCGCTGAGATCGAGGCCGAGCTTTATCGCCTTCTTGTGGAGCTCGTCGAGTTTCTCGGGGTCCTCGATGGCCAACAGCTCCCTCTCTTCGGCGGGCATCGTCCAGAGCTTGAACGTGGGATAGAGGAAGTAGAGCGATCCGAGTATGATGACGAAGACTATGGTAATTTTGATTCTTAAAGATTTATTCACGTTTCCTCGCCTTGCTGCAATACGCTAAAGTCCTTATAAAAAACGGGTTGCCCCCTACCAATGGAATATCATCGGAACTGTGAATTATACAAATTCTTCCACTTAAGTCAAATGGAAAATAGGCGCAGAGCGCAAAGCTTTATGAATAAATCGGCCCTCTCTGATGTAAAAAGAGAAAAGAGCGGCCATGCTCCGCCCACGAAAAAAGGAGGAAACAGATGGAGAGCTTGCGATACAGATGCCCGAAATGCTCGAATTCCACGTACGAAATCGGGGAATTCCGCGCTACGGGGGGATTCCTGACAAAGGTGTTCGATATTCAGACAAAACGTTTCTCGACAGTAACGTGCGGACGGTGTAAATATACGGAGATATACAAGGCCGATAGCAGCATGCTCGGCAATATATTCGATTTCTATACGTAGAAAGGCTTCGCGCATGGTTCGCGCGGGCTCACAAACCGGCGCTTCGGCCCTGCCTGAAAGTGCGCTCATCGTTCAGGCCGGCTGTGGCCATGGAAGGGAGCAGGCGATGAAACGCTCGTTATCGTTTCTTATAGTAATCCTCGTCGCACTAACTTGCGCGTCCGCATCACCCGGCCGGCAGGATGGAGCCGCTCCGGATGCCGGGATGGTGAATCTCGCGAACCGCTTCGTCGACCTGTGTTCGAAGGGACAATTCACCGAGGCGGTACAACCATTCGACGACACGATGAGAGGCGCCATGCCGCCCGCAAAGCTCGAGGAGACATGGAACTCGCTTACCGCGCAGATCGGTCCGTTCCAGCGGCGGATCTCGTTCAGAATGCAGCAGTATGAGGAGTACCACATCATATTCGTGACGTGCCAATTCGAAAAGATATCACTCGATGTCAAGGTCGTATTCAATGAAAAAGAGCAGATATCCGGTCTGTGGTTCGTCCCGGCCCAGCCAGAGGTTGAAAGTGAGGTTCCATCCTACATCGAGCCGGGCGCCTTCGATGAAAGAGACGTCACGGTCGGGACTGTCGAATGGGCGCTGCCGGCAACGTTGACCATGCCCGCCGGCGATGGGCCGTTCCCCGCCGTCGTTCTCGTTCACGGCTCGGGCCCCCACGATCGCGATGAAACGCTCGGCCCGAACAAGCCGTTTCGCGATCTCGCATGGGGGCTCGCCACCCGCGGAATCGCCGTTCTCCGCTATGAAAAACGCACCAAAGCGCACGCGCAAAAACTCGTCGCCCTCATGGATCACCTGACCGTGATGGAGGAAACCGTCGAAGATGCCCTTTCGGCAGCATCGCTGCTGCGTGAGACAACCGGAATAGAGAAAAGCGCCGTGTTCATGCTCGGGCACAGCCTCGGCGCGATGCTCGCCCCGCGGATCGGCACGTTCGATACCGATCTCGCCGGTCTCATCATCCTTGCCGGTCCGACGAGACCGATGGAGGACCTCATTGTCGAGCAATCGACCTACATTGCATCGAGCGACGGCACGATCTCGGAGATCGAAAAGGAACAGCTCGAACAGCTGAAAAAGGCCGTCGAGAAGGTGAAAGACCCGGCGCTCATTGCCGCCTCTCCCTCATCGGAGCTGCCCCTCGGCATTCCGGCGACGTACTGGCTCGATCTTCACGGTTACAAACCGGAAGAAACGGCCAAAGAACTGGCCATGCCGATGCTCATCCTTCAGGGCGAACGGGATTATCAGGTCACGATGGAGGATTTCGCGGGCTGGAAATTAGCTTTTGGCGACAGGGCGAACGTCACGCTCAAGAGCTACCCCACGCTCAACCATCTCTTCATGGAGGGTGAAGGCAAGAGCACCCCCAACGAGTACTTCGAGCCCGGTAATGTCGCGGTAGCGGTGATCGACGACATCGCCGGCTGGATAAAAAGTCAGTAGCGTATCCGCCGAATCCCGGATAAAATATCGCAAGCTGCGTCGCGCACTCGCCGCGCACTGCCCGCGTAGATCGCGTTATCACTATCGGGAATATCAATCCTGGAGGGTTCATGAACACGACGAGACGAATTATCGCGGTAGCGTTTCTCTTGCTGGTCTTCTTCTTCCGCGGTGCAACCCTGACGGCCGACGGAGGAGATAAAAAGCAAAGTGAAGGGCTGACCGTTTCCAGCGAGCATGACAAGGGATTGACCGTTTCAGACGTTGTCTACATGGAATCTGCAAGTGATTTCGATATCTCCCCCGACGGCGCACGGGTCGTATGGGTCAAGAGAACGCAGAACAGGAAGGAAAACGGAAGACAGACCAACATCTTTCTCACTAACCTCTCGGATACGGCAACAACTCAGATAACGAGGGGGTATCTTAACGACTCCTCGCCGAAGTTCTCACCGGACGGATCATTCGTGGCGTTCATCAGACGCAAGGGAAAGGACAAGTCCCAGGTTTATCTGTACGATATGAAGGGGGGCGAGCCGTTCAAATTGACCGATGCGGCAGCCGGTGTGCTCGGCTTCGCCTGGAGAACTGCGGACGATATTCTCTTCACCGCGCCCGAGGATTCAACCCTTCGCGAAAGAGAGCTCAAAAGGAAGAAGGACGACGCTCTCGTCGTCGCCGACCAGGAACACTACAGGCCGGTGCGACTTTTCAAGATAGACAGACAGAGCAAGAAGGTGCGTCGCCTCAGCGAGAACAGGGGCGTGATCACCGAGTTCGCCGTATCGCCCGACGGCCGCTGGATCGTAACGAACGAGAATCAGGAGATAAATTACAGCTACGACCACCGCGTGCCACCGAAGCAGTTCCTCCTCGATATCACGGGAAACGATCGGCGCGAGATACTGGACGAGCCGCACGTCAATCCATCCGGCTTCAAGTGGGACTATGCGAGCTCGGGTTTCTACTGCTTCAGGCGCATCGCAAGCGACACTACCGACACATATGTCAGCATACGCCATCTCTGTTACTACGATATCGGTTCGGGGCGACTCGAAAAGGTGCGGATCGGCTGGGAAAAGGGATTCGGCTTGTCTTACGGAGTCGTCTCCGGCGGTGTTATCGCGACACTCGCCGATGGCGTGAGAGACCGGATCGCGTACATAAGCAAAAAGAAAAAGGGATACCGGGAAACACGCCTCGCCCCTGACTCGGGCAAGCCGCATATGCTTCTCGCGGTCGAAAAAAACGGCAGGCACATTATCTACCTGTCCTCAGATGCATCGAACGTCCCGGAAATCATGTTCGCAGAGATAAAGGGTGGAAAGCTCAAGAACGAAATGAGGCTCTTCGGCCTCAACGAGCCGCTCGATAAGAAGAAACTCGCCGGAACAGAAATTATCAGATGGGCGGGAGCGCTCGGTGACGAAGTCGAGGGTGTTCTCTATTATCCCCTCGATTACGAGACGGGCGCGCGATACCCGCTCATCGTGAGCCTCCACGGCGGACCGTCGGGGGTCGACCGGGATTTTTTCACCGAAAACTGGTCGAACTACCCCCACCTTCTCGCCGCGAAGGGATCGTTTGTGCTCAAGGTCAACTACCACGGGAGCGGCAACTACGGACTCCGGTGGGTGGAGTCGATCAAGGGACACTACTACGATTACGAAGTGCCCGATATCCTGAGCGGAGTCGAGCACCTCATCTCCCGGTCGCTCGTCGATCGCGACAAGATCGGCATCATGGGATGGAGCAATGGTTCCATCCTCGCAATCGAATGCTGTCTTAGATCCGATATCTTCAAGGCGCTCTGCGCGGGGGCGGGCGATGTAAACTGGA
>CBDUQN010000100.1:0-10840 GCA_965369375.1 uncultured bacterium
CAATAAATGATAGTCATTCTTGATAAGAAAGGGGTGATGCGACTAATCGATGATCCAAATTCGTATTTATGCAATGTAAAAGGAGGGTAGGAAGAGAAAATGGCACAGTTACCTTTGAATTTCAAAAAGGCGGGCACGTGGGCGATCGTGGGAACGATACTGGCGACGGCGACGGTTGTCGCAGTATCCGCCCGGAAGGCAAAAGCCGAGACTCCCCCGGCCGCGAAGAAGCCGAACATCCTCGTGATCTGGGGTGACGATATCGGCTACTGGAATATCAGCGCCTACAACCAAGGAATGATGGGCTACGCAACCCCGAACATTGATCGAATAGCACAAGAGGGTGCGCTGTTCACCGACTGGTATGCCCAGCAGAGCTGTACCGCGGGCCGCGCCGCATTCATTACGGGGCAGCATCCGTTTCGCACCGGGCTTCTCACCATTGGCATGCCCGGCTCGCCTCAGGGAATTTCCGAGGATATGGTGACGCTCGCGACATTGCTCAAACCACACGGTTACACGAGCGGTCAATTCGGAAAGAACCATCTCGGTGACCGTGACGAGCACCTGCCGACAAACCACGGCTTCGACGAGTTTTTCGGGAACCTCTATCACCTCAACGCCGAAGAGGAACCGGAAACGTATTATTATCCGAAAAATCCCGAATTTCACAAGAAATGGGGTCCGCGCGGGGTTCTCAGGAGCACCGCAGGCGGCAAGATCGAGGATACCGGACCGATGACTCGAAAGCGCATGGAGACAGCGGACGACGAGTTCGTTGGATCGGCGCTCGATTTCATCGATCGCGCGCACAAGGACGGAAAGCCCTTCTTTGTCTGGGTGACGACGACGCGAATGCACGTCTGGACGAGACTCAGCGAAAAGTGGTACGGCAAGTCGGGGATCAGCATCTATGCCGACGGCATGCTCGAGCACGATTATGATGTGGGGCTCCTGCTCAATAAGCTGGATGATCTCGGAATCGCGGATAACACGATTGTCATGTATTCGACCGATAACGGTGCAGAAACGTTCACTTGGCCAGACGGCGGCACGATCCCCTTCCACGGTGAAAAGGGCACGACCTGGGAGGGCGGATTCCGCGTTCCTGCATTCATCCGTTGGCCCGGGGTCATCAAGCCTGGCACGAAATTCAACGGTATCGCCTCTCACGAAGATATGATCCCGACCATCATGGCGGCCCTCGGTGAGCCCGACATCAAAGAAGAGCTGAAGAAAGGGCGCAAGATCGAAGGGAGAAAATACAAGTTGCACCTCGATGGCTACAACATGCTTCCCTACTTCAAGGGTAAGATGGATGTGTCACCCCGACGGGAGATCATGTTCTTCGATCAGGTCGGAAACCTCAACGCCATACGGGTTGACGACTGGAAGATCCACTTCGCCGTGCTCGAGGGGAACATCACCAATGCGATCCGGTTTCAGCCGGCATGGCCCAAGGTCATCAATCTGAGAGCCGATCCCTTCGAAAAGGGACCATTCGAGTCTGAAATGTATTTCCGGTGGATGGCCGATCAGATGTGGATGTTTGTACCCGCCCAGAGTTTCGTCGCGAAATTCCTCGGCACATTCAAGGAATTCCCGGCCAAAGAGGGAACGACCTTGAGCATCGACGATGCGCTCAAAACTCTCACCGAATCGAATCCGAGACAGTAGGTAATCTTGAGCGGTTACAGAATTACGGGCGTCCAGCGGGGCGCCCGTATTCTATTCGGGAAGAGAAAGTTTTGTGTTAGAATATTTCTCTGCCCAGACGGAGCGCGGAGTGGTCAGAGATTTACCGCCGGCGCCGGCGGTAAAAAAACCTGTCACATTACTTGTAATTTGTTTTATATGAATAAGTTACATATTATCATATTTGCTATTTTTTAAGAGTTAGTTGGAACCGGAGGTTCCCATTAATGAAGCCGCTATCTCTGCTCATGGTTCTCGGTGTAGCCGTCACCTTCTTGCTCATGACATCGCTCTGTTACGGACAGGAGACAGAGGTCGATGACGATCAGATGGTGAAGGATGCGGGAAACCCGGTTTCTACATTAATCAATCTCCCCGTTCAGGATAACATCAGCTTTGGAATCGGTTCTTACAAGAGAACGGCGCATGTCATCAAGATACAGCCGATCCGATATCAGCTCAGGGCCGGCAGATTGTATAAAGTGAGGAGCCGTTCAGTTATCCCTTTGATATACCAGCCGGATATAACACGGCCGGATGGAGGCACATTCGGGCTCGGCGATATAGCGGTCATGGGTTTTTTCTCTCCGCGCAAGTTGGGCAAATACATCTGGGGATTAGGCCCGATTTTCTCATTTCCAACGGCGACCGACAAGGTGCTCGGAAGCGGAAAGTGGTCTGCCGGTCCTGCACTAGTGCTGGCGGCCCAGCGCAAGCGCTGGCTGGCTGGATTTCTCGCCTTCAACATATGGTCGTTTGCGGGAGATTCAGACCGGGAGAGTGTAAACAGGTTTCAGCTGGAGTATTTCGTGCGTTTCCACCTTGGGAACAGGTGGATATTCGTCAGTTCTCCCGTCATCGCGGCGAACTGGAAGGCACCCAGAGGCGATCGGTGGCTCGTACCCTTCGGCGGTGGGATCGGGAAAATATTTCTCCTCGAGAAAAATGCGCTCAGTGTAGAGGTCCAGACATTCTACAATGCCATCCATCCCGAGACACTCCCGTTCCCGGATTGGACGCTTCGATTTCAAGTGCAGTACGTGGGCTTGATAAAGAAATCATGATTTGGCTTTCGAGGAAGATACGAGAGAAAGGACCGCGTAACCGGGCATGAGTGAAAGTTCGAAACAGCAGGATATGATACCAAAAGGCTTTCACGTCATGGCGAAGCCGATCGGGCCGATCTGCAATCTCCGCTGCGAGTACTGCTTCTATCTCGAAAAAGAGGCCCTTTATCCGGACGAAGAGAATTACCGCATGTCCGATGAGGTGCTCGAAGCCTATATAAAACAGAATATCGCTTCACAGGACAAGGAGCTTCCCGAATACCTCTTCGCATGGCAGGGTGGCGAGCCGACGCTCATGGGTCTCGACTTCTTTCGGCGAGCGGTTGAGCTCGAGAAAAAATACTGCCCGGCGGGGAAGCGTATCAGCAACACGATGCAGACAAACGGGACCCTTCTCGACGACGAATGGTGCCGGTTCCTCGCGAAAAACAATTTTCTCGTAGGTCTGAGCCTTGACGGACCACGAGAAATTCACGACGCTCATCGCATCGATCGTGGGGGAAAGCCGACGTTCGACAAGGTGATGCAGGGGCTCGAGCTTTTGAAAAAGCATAGGGTCGAGTTAAATATCCTCGCCTGCGTGAACCGCACGAGCAGCAAGCGGCCGCTCGACGTCTACCACTTTTTCAAAGAACAGGGAGTTCAATTTATTCAGTTCATTCCGATCGTGGAACGGATGCCCGATTCGGAGGCTGGGGAGCTCGGACTCGAGCTCGCCACGCCCCCAGCTCTCGATCGTGAAGAAGCGGCCCGAAAGGTCACTCCCTGGACTGTATTATCGGAAGATTACGGTGACTTTCTGAACGCCATCTTTGACGAGTGGGTCCGTAATGATGTAGGCACGGTCTTCATCATGAACTTCGAGTGGTCCTTCGCGGCGTACATGGGGCTTCCGGCCGTTTCCTGCTTCTTCATGAAGCGATGCGGACGTGCCGTGATCCTCGAGCACAACGGCGACGTCTATTCATGTGATCACTTTATGTATCCCGATTACTTGTTGGGAAATATTCTGACGGACGATCTCGGATCAATGATCGATTCGCCGAAGCAAATCGACTTCGGCGCTGCGAAAGAGGAGAAGCTTCCGCGGTACTGCCTCGATTGTAAGGTACTTGCCGCCTGCAGGGGTGCCTGTCCCAAGCACCGCTTCATGCAGGCCCCCGACGGTGATGCGGGTTGGAATTATTTATGTGAGGGGTACAAGAAGCATTTCAGCCATATCGCGCCCTATCTGCACGCAATGGCGAAGCTCTGGATGGAAGACAAGCCAGTCTTCGACATAATGAAACAGACGATAATCACCGTACCGAAGCGCCCGCGGGATCGCGATCTGCGGCATTAGACCTCATCTTGAGTGCAACCAATTCTTGACAAACATAACTGGTTTATAAAGAATCTTTGGAACTGAGCGGACATCTCTCGGTGTTTCTTCAGCGAACAGTACCTTTTCCGGTGTTATGCGCCGGAATATCGAAAGGGGAATAAAAATGCAGGACGCCGCAGGTGAGAAGAGTGTATTCCAGAAATTCTGTTCCGCCGTATGGTGGATCTTGCTGCTGAGGGGAATCTTCGCCGTTGTCCTCGGTTTACTTCTTGTAACCCGCCCGCAGGTGACACTCATGGTGATGCTGATGTTTATCGGCGCCTACTGGCTCATAGACGGGATCTTTACCCTTGTCGGGGCGATCCAGGGGCGCAAGAGCTACCCCAACTGGGGGTGGGGTGCCTTTGTCGGTATCTTGAGTATCATCGCGGGGTTCATAGTCTTCGGCAGGCCGCTTGCAGCGTCGTTATTAACGCAAGTAGTCGTCATGTACCTGATCGCATTTCTCGCCCTCTTTTTCGGCATATCGGGAATCGTCACGGGTATCAGGCTCCGCAAGGAAATCAGCAACGAGTGGTCGACGATTCTCAGCGGAGTGCTTGCGACACTATTCGGCATACTGCTGCTCATCTCACCCGTTTTTTCGGCGACGATTCTCATTGTGACGATCGGGATCCTCGCTATCCTGTTCGGGATCGGGATAGTAGTTGCCGCATTCCAAATCCGCAGTGCCTGCAGGGCGTAGGTGATGTTACCGGTCGAAATAAGGACAAATCGGCCTCGAGGCAAACAGTATGATTCAGCAGAAGAATGGGCAGGGGGCCAACACCCTGCCCATTTATATCGAGAGTTGTAAATTCAGCTGTACGAGCGGCTCGCCTATTCCGGAACCTTCTCGTTGCTACCGAACATTTCGTTGATGTGGGCGTATACCTTTTCGAGCACATCCCGATGCACGACGCGACCCTCGAGCAACATCTCGGACAATGCAGTCCGCCTCAGAGATGGATCGGGCGGCACGAGCGGGATAGTCGAAGGTTGCGGCCATACTGCCTCTTCAACAGCCGCCATACGGACCTTGATGTCGTCCTTTGTGATGTTGAAGACCATGTAATCCTGCGCCAGCGCGAGCGGTCCGTCATAGGCCATGTGAATATCCCGCAGCACGGCCGGAGATGTGTCGAAATCGTTGAAGAAGTGGTAAGCGACCGCCATCCGGGGATTCGTCTCGGCCATGACCTTGCCGAACTGCGCGGGCGATGTGTGGATCTGCGTGCCGACATTGAGCGCCGCCTCCGGCGTGAAGCCCTGTTTCTCGACGAGCGATTCGGGTGTGACAAAGGCTTCGTGGATTGAAATGTCTGCATTTTTTGTATGTTTGATCCACCACTTGTTCGGGAAGGTGTCGGAGCTATAGCAGAATTTGAGCCCGTTCCATTCCAGGATGAAGCTCACACAACCGTCGAAGATATGTATCGCGGGGATCGTGCGGATCGTGACGCCATTCTTCTCGTAGACAATCTTGTTGACCGCGGTGTAATCGAATTCGGTGACTTTCAGAAACGCACCGCGCGTGTCCGTGTTTCCCATGCGCGTGTCAATGTCCCACGCAAGCATAGCTTCGAAGTGCTCCATCGCCACCTTCGTTCCATACTTGGGCTCGATGCTGTTCGGTCCCCACACTTGCAGCGGCACGACACGGTTTGCAACGATGCCGCCGCAATAAAGTGCGTCGAGGTCACCAAAGTGGTCCGAATGCAGATGGCCGATGAAGACCTTGTCGAGGTAGTTGTAGGGGATCTGCAGTGCCGAGATGCGCTCCGCCGAGCCTGTGCCGATGTCGAAGAGAAACTTGTCCCCATTGCCGAGCTCGACGAGCCAGCATGCGGCGGCTTGTTTCGGCCGCGCGTTTGGCATCCCGGTGCCGCATGCGATCACGCGCATTTCATTCGGTCCGAGATCCTCGGTGCCGGGGTAATACATCTCCCGGTCAGCCAGCGCCCGGACCGGCGAGGTCTTAGGCTCGGCCTCCGAATCAGCCGACTGCAATGCCAGGCCGACGATCAGCCCCGCGCAGGCAAGGAATCCGGCGGTGAACGATATGAGCCACTTTACCTTCATCGTAATAACCTCCTGTGTTGAACGTCCTGTATGCTTAAATTTAGTCTGAATGCCTTAGATAGTAATACTACTTTTTTTTTAACTGCGCCGTCAAGAATTGTTCTAAATTTTGCTATAGACGAAGTGCAAGACACGAGAAAACAGGTGGGTAGGGTACTGCCAGCTCGGATTTTTTCATTAATTGAAAATTCCCGGTAGTTTTGGGATACTCACAGCATGATGAGGGTAGCTCTCTATATCGCTACGACTCTGGTCATTTCGGCGTTAACGGCTCAAGCGGCATTCGGCGATGCGATCGTTATTACACGGGCGATGAAGGCATCGACGATCGCTGAGATTTTTATAACCGATGACAGCGTGCGTGTCGAGTTCGAGATCGGCGTCATGGACGTAGACGCCTTTCATAATATCATGCCCGATGAGCTCTACAAGCATCTCGGGCGTCCGCCGGTTCCCTTCCCGGAGAGAATACGAAAGTTTCTGCGTGAAGACTGGATCATTCGATCCGATAACGGGGAGCAGCTTGATGGCATTATCAAGCAGATTGTCCCGAGACGCCGTATCAAACGGGATGAGATTACCGGTGAGCCCCTCCCCATGACGGATGAAGAGCCCGAGCCGGTTGTATTTATCGAGATCGGCTATCCGCTGCGTGGGAAACTGAAATCATTGACTTTCAATCCGATAAGGAATGAAGAGAAATATGCGATCGCTAACATCGGATTCATTGTCTATCACCGGGGACTTCCCGTGAACGATTTCCGACACCTGGGAGGATCCGAGAAGCTCGACCTCGATTGGGATGATCCGTGGTACTCAAAGTTCGAGAACAGAAATCTTCGCCGGCAGTTCTATTCTCCGATCTCCGTATTTCTCTATGTCGAGCATTACGAGGTGCGAAAGGAGATTGTGCTTCGCGCGCGGGACCTGCAGCAGTGGCTCGATCTCGGTCTCGAGGGCAAAGATACCATTACCGTTGCAGAGCAGGAGGAGATCAAGCAGAAGGCGGCTGATTTTCTCAACGATCATACACCGGTTGCAATCGACGGAGAGCCCGCAGTGGGGACACTCGATCGCGTTCATTTCATTTATAGAACCTTGCGAACGAGCGGCGTTTTCATTCCGCCCCGTGACCTGGAGACGGTATCGGCGACACTCGGAGTGATCTTCGTCTATCCGAGAGACGGGCTCCCGCAGGAAGTGACACTCGGGTGGGATCTCTTCGAGGGGAGAATTCAGAGCATACCTGCAACCGCGACCGATGAAGCGGGCGGGCTTCCGTTCATTCTGACTCCAGACGATGCGATCCTTAAATGGCAGAATTTTCTCAAATCTCCGACCATTCCTGGTCTCGTCGATATAGCGGAGCCCCCGCAGCGGAAAATCGGATTGACGTTGATCGCTCTCTTCAGCAGTATCGCATTGGTTGCTATGATTGTATTTTATATCAGACGGGCATCCCATGGAAAGAAGCCTCCCGTTTGGGCATGGGCGGCGGCCGGAGTTCTCGTTGTGATTATCTCCCTGTCATTTCCCCGGGGTGTAATGGAGCCGCGACTGTCTAAAGAAGAGGTACCGGCGGTTGTCACGGCACTCCTTGAAAATATATACCGCGCATTCGATTTTCGCGACGAGGGTTTCATTTACGATGCATTGGAACGAAGCGCTGCGGGAGACGTGCTGACGGATGTATATCTGCAGACGCGCAGGAGTCTCGAGCTCAAGAACCAGGGCGGCGCGCGGGCAAAGGTCAAAGAGGTTGCGATGCTGAGTGCCGAGAGCGAGCCGCTCGAGGGCGAGCTCGGATTCGTGGCCGACTGCACGTGGAATGTCTCAGGATCGGTTTTGCACTGGGGACACGTTCATAGCCGCATGAATCAGCTCGCGGCGCGTCTCGTTGTCAAGGAGATCGGCGGGATCTGGAAAATCACCGACCTCGAGCTCCTCGAGGAGAAGCGAATCGATCCAACCCGGCAAGCACCGGTTTCACGGGGGACGTCTGGATCATGATTACGATTCAATCACTCGGGTTTCATTATCCCACTGGTGGATTTCGTCTGCATATTCCGGATTTCACGGTAGAGAAGAAGGAACGGGTCGCCGTCATCGGTCCGAGCGGGTCGGGTAAGACGACGTTCCTTAATATTATCGCAGGCATACTGACACCGGACACGGGCACCGTGGGCGTGAGCGATGTTACTGTCAGCGGACTGAGCGATGCGGGCAGACGCGAATTCCGGATCACCAATATAGGGTTCGTTTTCCAGGACTTCGAGCTGCTCGATTACCTCAATGTCATGGATAACATTCTCCACCCCTACCGGATCACGGGGGCGCTGAAACTCGACATCGCCGTGCGGGAGCGCGCGGCGGCCCTCGCGGAAGATATGGGGATAGGCGACAAGCTCGATCGCATGGCGAACGATCTCTCGCATGGCGAGAAGCAGCGCGCGGCCATCTGTCGGGCACTGCTGCCGAGGCCCAAGGTGATCCTCGCCGACGAGGCGACGGGGAACCTCGATCCCAAGAACAAGTTTCGCATCCTCGATCTCCTCTTTCGGAGCGTCGACGAGCACGACACGACACTTCTCGCGGTAACACATGACCACGAGCTTCTCGAGCGGTTCGGTAGAGTGATCGATTTTCACGACTTCCAGGGTGGTGAGGGCGGATGATGGACAGCATCTTTATTGCATGGAAGTATCTCAATTTCAACAAGTTAAAGACGGCAACGATGGTCGCCTGCATCGTGCTGATCGCCTTTCTGCCGATGGCGCTCGAGCTCCTGCTCGACGAGAGCGAACGGCAGCTCCTCTCTCGCGCCGTCTCGACACCGCTCATCGTGGGCGCCAAGGGGAGCTCGCTCGATCTTGTTATGAACACGATATATTTCGGCGACGAGGTGCCGGAGATCATCACGATGGCCGCGGCGGAGCGTATCGCCGAATCGGATCTCGCCCTGCCGATACCCCTCTATGTCCGTTTTCATGCGAGGCGGCATCCGATCGTGGGCACGACGATCGATTATTTCGACTTTCGCGGGCTCGAGCTCGCGGCGGGCAGACAACTCACGATGATCGGCGATTGTGTGATCGGCGCGACCGTCGCAGAGCGTCTCGATCTCGAACCGGGAAGCAGTATTGTTTCATCACCGGAGAGCATATTCGATCTCGCCGGCGTCTATCCGCTCAAGATGAATGTCGTCGGCGTGCTCGAAAAATCGTATACATCCGATGATCTCGCCGTCTTCGTTGATCTCAAGACTGCGTGGGTCATGCAGGGTCTCGTTCACGGGCACGAGGATCTCTCCAGGGTGAAAGATCCGCAGTTGATACTCGAGCGCGACGAGAAGAACATCACCGGCAGTCCCAAGGTCTACGAATACACGGAAATATCAGATGAGAATATAGGCGATTTCCATTTTCACGGCGACCCTGCAACGGCCCCCATTACGGCGGTGCTCGCCGTGCCGAACGACGAGAAATCCGGGACGATCCTCAGGGGACGGTACCTCTCCGAGGGGGAGATGCACCAGATCGTAAAACCCTCTGAAGTTATCGATACGCTTCTTCAGAACATATTTCGCATAAAGAACGTGCTCGATGCTGTGATCGTCGTGGTCGGTTTCGGAACGATTATCGCGATCGTTCTCGTATTCGCCCTTTCGCTTCGGCTCAGACAGCGCGAGATACAGACGATATTCAAGATCGGGTGCCGGCGGATGACGATCGCGCGGCTCATCGCAGCGGAGATCTCCATCATTGTGCTCTTCAGTGCTGTGATCTGTGTTGCATTGCTCCTGTTGGTCGGCCGTTACGACAACGATCTCGTTCGGACATTGTTTATACGTTAGAGAGGAGTAGGTTTTTATGGTTACGCAAAAAGCTGATTCAGGCTCGAAATTACTCGTTCTATTGTTTGTCATGATTGTTGCACAGGCGGTCTTGTTCCCGTTTCATTCGGCCTGCGGTGAAGATGCGAAGAAGCTCGCGGTATATACGGTTAACTATCCGCTCAAGTATTTCGCAGAGCGCATCGCCGGCGATCATGCGTCCGTCGTATTTCCCGCGCCCGCCGATGGCGATCCTGCATTCTGGATGCCCGACACCGAGACGATCGCACAGTACCAGAAGGCCGATTTCATCCTGCTCAATGGAGCTGCATATGCGAAATGGGTCCCGAAAGTGACACTGCCGCAGTTCAGGTTGATCAATACATCTGCCGGCTTCGAGAAGGATTATATCGAAATCGAGAGCTCCCTTACACACAGCCACGGCCCCGGCGGCGAGCATTCGCACGCGGGGACGGCTTTCACGACATGGCTGGATTTTTCGCAGGCCGCAGAGCAGGCGCGGATGATCATGGAAGTGCTCGGCCGCAAGAGACCCGAGCACAAAAAGATATTCCAGGAAAATTTCGAGTCGTTCGAAAAAGAGCTGCTCGCGCTCGACAAAGAGATCGAGGCGCTCGTCTCGAAGAAACAGGATCAGCCGCTTGTCGCCTCGCACCCCGTATACCAGTACTTCGCGAGGCGGTATCAGCTCAACCTCGAGAGTGTCATGTGGGAGCCCGACGAGGTGCCGGCAGAGAAGTTGTGGGCCGAGCTCGAGCACGGCCTCGAGGCGCACCCGGC
>CBDUQN010000101.1:0-10509 GCA_965369375.1 uncultured bacterium
GAAATCAAATCCCAGCGGACCGTCCCGTTTCCATCCGTGCCGTCGTGATAGAGCTCTTGCACGAGGTCACCCGCGAGGGTGAAGATCCTCACTGTTAACCGGCAAGCAGGGAGGTTTCGGAACTCGCATTTGACTCCCGATGGATCGTCGTTGTTCGGCCCGAGCTGCCACGGCGCCATATTATCGGCGGTGACGGGATTCGGGACGACGTAGATCTCATGTTCTTCGAACTCCTGGACCGTCTGTGACTCGGAGCACGGTTCGACGTAGGTGAAACTCGATGCAGGTGTCAGAGATCTGCCTCTCTCGCTGGGTAAAAAGTTCTTTATCTTGTGGTCGTATGCAACGACCGAGTAGAAGAGCGGCATGCCGTTTTTCACCTCGGTGTCGATGTACTGGTAGAATATCTTTCCCCCTTCGAGCCCAAGGTTGTGCCGGGCGATTGCTTCGATCGTGTCGCATAACTTGTCATGCAGATCAGGCGGGCAGGGGACGGTATCCGCAGGAGCGTACCGGAGACTCTCCTCGAACATTGTGATGAGCTGTTCGCGGTTCTCTAGGTGGAGTATCGGCTCATAGATCCAGCCGCCTTCCCTTACCGGTTTCTTGAAATCCCTGTCGGGACTGATGCCGTTCACGAGATCACCGATCTCGAGCAACTTCCAGAGTTTCTTCTCCGGACCGGTGAGCACGCTCGTACCGAGCGGCCGGTGCCAGCCGTCGGCGCGCCAGATCTCGTATCCCTCGAAGTCGTATATCCGTGTAAGGGGATCCGGCACGATCTCGCTGAAGTTGTCCCAGAACAGGGTAACCTTGTTATCGCCGGGGACGGCGCGCATTTTCGGCGGCAGCGGCGCGGTCGAAGCGATCCATGGAACGTGTGCCTCTTTTCCGTCAATGCCGGTCAGGAACAGCTGAATGTCAGAATTGTAGGGGTGATAGCAAGTCGTCATCTCCCGCCGCTCCTGGGAGCAGTCGAAGTTTGACCAGCAGGTGTCTTTGGCCGGCACGTCGACACGTAAATCGGGGTAATTGCACGGATCGGGATAGTGTCCCTCGAGCGGCCCTATCGCTGGTGTTTCACGCATATTGACGCCGGTATCAGGGTTTTTGTCGGCATCCACCCAGCACCCGCGAAATTGCGCGGTCGCTTTCGCCGCACTCTCGAGCATTCCCTCGAGTCCCTCACCTGCCACAAAGGCGACATCGAGGGTGATCGGCATATCGTATGGAGTGAGCCAGAACGGACCCATTGATATCAGCACCTTGTAATCGTTCGCCACGACGGTGTTTTCGTCGTACTGCCACATGGAAGAAAGGGCGTCATACCGCTGGTAGTCGTTGATCGGCTCGCCTCCCTCGTAGTACTGCTGAAGGCCCTGGAATATCTTGAAGGTCGTTAAATAGTGACCGATGCGGGGAGGGTAGAGAACAGAGCCGTATTTTCCTCCGCCGTATCTGCTGTAATTGATAAAGGAAATGCCAAAATACCCAGGCGTCTGCCCGTTGTCACCGTCCTCGTCATAGATGTATGCGACATTGAGGAGCACCGGCACCTGCTCATTCGCGAGCGGGGCGCACCGCAAACCCCGGTAGTATCCCACCATATCATCCATATGGAATGTCCCGCGGGAGCGGGGGCCGGCGTCGAAGTCACAGAAGATGCCGACGTAGACGTTTGTAAGAAAATCGTTTCCTGTGTTTTCAATGATGAATCGGACTCCGATGAACTCGTCGTAGCCTTCCTCGCCCCACTGGTAGGTTTCCTGGCGGACACGGATGTGCATCGGCGTATGCTCTGACCAGATGCTCGATGCCACCGGTTGGTCATCCGTATACCAGCACGAGAACATCTGTGTGCCGATGGCGGCGAAATCCTCGTCTATCAGTCCATCGCCGTCATCATCGAGCCCGTTGAGCCAATCCTCGTCTATGAGGCCGTCACGATCATCGTCGGGATTGCTCGGGTAGTGGGTTCCTCCCTCGGCGCCCTCGGTCGAGCGGTAGATCGTATGCACCGGGTCCTTCGGAGGGTGGAACTCGGTCTCGGGGTAGCCGGTCGAGACGACCGGCACGCCGTTTCGCATCGCTCCGACCCACAGACCGGCCGCAAAGAGGTATTCCACGCCCGAGCCGCCCGGCCACTGGGCAGAAGGTGATTCCGCCATCGGGTAGGTGCTGTTGGGCATGGAGCCGAAACAACCCCAGTTGGTGATATTCATCTGGAGTTTTCCGACGTTATGGACGAATTGGCCGTCGAGAACGAAGACCCGCTGCAGCTTTTCGCGCTTTTTGTCGAATTGCGGATTTTCCTTGCTCGCGGCTGTGCCTGCGAATGTGAGGATACTCAAAGTGATGAAAGCGGCACGGGATATCGAGCTTTCGGTTATGCGGTTTTTCCTGGCTGGCATACCGTTCCTCTCGCCATGGCATTCAAGCAGCGGTACCGGTTGGCTGAGTGTCAACTGGATGCCATTTGTTACTATATCATAGATGAAGAATGAGTTAAAGAAATGTTTGTCATCCGGGCATGTGATAAGGTGCCGGGAAGAATGAAATCAGCGATCGATGCTATCTGATATTCCCAATATGGAACCCATTCTTGTGCTCGCCGTCGTCGTCGGGGCGATGGCGCTGTTTATCAGCGGCCAGCTGCGCGTTGATCTCGTAGCGCTTCTCATTCTTGTAGTTCTGGCAGTGCTGAGATTGGTCGATACGGGCCAGGCCTTGTATGGTTTTGCAAATTCGGCTACCGGGACCGTCGCTGCGATGTTTGTGCTCAACGCGGGTCTTGTTCACACGGGGTTCGTGCAATGGCTGGCAGGTCATTTGGATAGACTCGCGGGGACGTCGGAGACCCGTCTTGTTCTCGTCCTCTGCATCACCATTGCCGTGCTTTCGGCATTCATCATTCATACGGCGACGGTGGCGATCTTTATTGAACATCTCATCCAGAGAGAAGGCGAATTGTTCTTTGACTCCGAATTATTATTTTGTTGTATGCTGAATTACGCAGAGTGAATATGGGCGTATTTCAATTTCCGTAATTATGACTGATGTCTGGGCATTCCGGATCGAGCGGGTGAATTCGAGCTGATATAATTTCTTTTGCATATTTCCGCGCGCTGTGGTAATCAAAAACAACACGCGAAAACTCATCGAGTTATACCATGAGTGATTCTTGGAAAAGGAGTACCGTTGAATAATAAAGAGATCGAACAAACGCGGGACCCGGATCGGCGGTCAGGCGGTTTTGCAAGCCGGATTCTTCGTATATTCACCGTTGTGCACCCGGGCGAAGCGCCGACGGTCTTCCTTCTCATGCTAAATGTCTATCTCCTTCTGGCCGCTTATTACATCATAAAACCGGTGAGAGAGGCTCTAATACTTGCGGGGAAGGGAGCGGAATGGAAGAGTTATCTCTCTGCCGCCATAGCCGTTCTGCTCGTGTTTGTAGTCAGGATATTCAGCACGATCGCTTCGAAGTATCCCCGTCAGAAATTGATAACAGCGGTCACGCTCTTTTTCATCTCCAATCTGATTATCTTTTACATTCTGTCCGTTATCGGGATCAAGCTCGGCACGATGGGCATCATCTTTTTTATCTGGGTGGGGATCTTCAATGTGTTGGTCGTCGCCCAATTCTGGGGCTTTGCCAATGATCTGTTCAGTCCTGAGGCGGGGAAGAGGCTGTTTCCCCTGATCGCGTTCGGCGCAACATTCGGCGGTTTCACGGGGAGCGCTATTTCAAAACGCCTTGTCGAGCCCATTGGAGTCTATCAGATGATGCTCGTTGCCGCTGTTGTTCTCGGAATTTGCATTGTGCTGACATGGATAATTCACCTGCGGGAGGTAAAGCGCGCTTCCGTTTCGACTGGCACCGCCGGCACGGATACGGAATCGCCGGGCGGGGAACAGGAAAAGCCGCTCGAAAAAGGCGGAGGCTTCAAGCTTGTCTTCAAGAAACGTTACCTGCTCTATATCGCGCTCATGGTGCTCCTGCTCAATTTTATAAACACAAACGGTGAATATATTCTCGGTGCATATGTCACGCGCACCGCCGAGGAGGCCGTTGCCGCAGGCACGACCGGAACCATGGATGTAAAGGAGTTCATTGGAGCGTTCTATGCGGGATTCTATAAATGGATGAACCTCTTCGCCATGGTTGTTCAACTCTTTTTCGTATCGAGGATCTTCAAGTGGTTTGGAGTAAGAAAAGCGCTGCTCTTCCTGCCTTTCATTTCTCTCGGCGGATACTTCCTGATCGCGACGGGCGCGAGCCTCATGCTGCTCCAACGGGTTAAGGTTGCGGAAAACGGCACGGATTACTCTCTCATGAATACAACGAGGCATGCACTTTTCCTCATTACCTCGAGGGAAGAGAAGTACAAGGCAAAGGCGGCAATCGATACCTTTTTTCACCGCGCGGGGGATGTCTTTTCGGCGCTGCTCGTTTTTATCGGAACGACGTATCTCGCTCTGAAGACCGAGGGTTTTGCGCTGGTCAACGTCGTTCTGGTCCTGGGTATGATTACGATCTGCATCCTGATCATGAGAGAGCACAAGAAACTGACGGGTGGCGCGTAGCGGCATAGAGCGGATGCTTTTTCATTCGGGATTCATCCTCGTTTCCAACCATTCCACAATGTGCGCGAGCACCGTTTCTTTCTCCGGTTCATTGTGGATTTCGTGATAGAGCCCTTCCCAGATCTTCAAGGTGCAGCGCGCATCAGCTCCCGCAGCAAATTCGACGCTTGCCTGTGAGGAGGCAATGCGGTCGGCGCTTCCGTGCATCAAGAGAATCGGCAGCGGGAAATCGCCCGCCTGCTCCAACGCCCACATGCCCGCATCGCGGATGTCCAGGAAGCGAGGTGTCACGCGGTCATGGACGAGGGGATCATTTTTATATCGGAGAACGACCTCCGGATCATGGGAGAGATCCTCGGCTCTGAGCCCGCTCGACAGTGACAGTGTCGGCCACACGGGGCGCGCAAGATTTCCGAGGATTTTTTTCCAGAGGGGAGGCTCGAAGGCCACACGAAACATCGGCGCCGTCGCAATGACGCCGGATATATCGGGGCGGCGGCGAAGGGCATAATTGATAACGAGATTTCCGCCCATGCTGTGGCCGTAGAGAAACGTCGGGCAATGATAAAATCTCTTTTGCGCTTCAATGAGGAAGCACGCGATGTCGTTCATAAGGGCTTCATAGCTCGGCGTATGTCCGCGCTGGCCGTCGGATGTGCCGTGTCCGCGCAGGTCCATGGCGAGCAGGGCGCAGCCATGCTGGCAGAGATAATCGGCCACGTGCCCATACCGCCCGCCGTGATCTCCGAGCCCGTGCATGAGGCACAGCATCGCTCTGATATCTGCGTCCGGCCTCCAGCCATGAACGTTGAGGCACAGCCCGTCGTCTGAATGAATCTGAAAATCGAAGTACATTATAACAGTTACCTGAGATATACAGCGGGCCGGTGCTCGGTGATTCAATATCCTATCGAAACTCTAATCGAGGGATGGCGGCGGCGTCAAGGGCGTTGGTCGGTGCACGGTTACATATCTTTTTAAAATTGTCGAATACGGCGGGTTAGCGCTCCCGGCGGAACTTCCACGGTTATTACTTCAATGAGCCCTTGAAGCATCCCACGGGGTGTGTCATAATCGCCGGCGCGGTATACACGCGCGTTTTCTCACCACGATAGTTTTTTCATTCGGGTGATAAATCCCTCACAGGGGAACGTGTTTTTATTCAATCCACCAAGGAGGTTGAGGTGACAACAGAGACTACAAAAAAGGGATCGACATGGAATGTGAAGGAGATTGCATCAAACGATCTCGATACCGATTCGTTCATCAAGGAGAAGGTCGATGAGATCGCCGCTGCGGTCGGAGACGGATTTGCGGTAAACGCCTTGTCCGGCGGTGTCGATTCATCGGTGGTTACCCTACTCGCGCATCGAGCGATCGGTGAGCGTCTCAAGACATACTTCGTCGAGAACGGTCTCATGCGGCCCGGTGAGCCGGAACGGATCGCGACGATCTTCAAAGATCTCGGCGTGCCGGTCGAATTTGTCGACGCCCGAAAACAGTTCTTCGGTTCGCTCAAAGGATTGACCGATCCAGAGGAGAAACGGGAGGCGATTACCCATTCCTTCTACAAGGTAGTATTCGGCGATCTAGTGAAGAAAAGCGGCGCGAAGTACCTTCTCCAGGGCACCAATTACACCGACGTGGAGGAGACCTTAGCCGGTGTCAAACGGCAGCACAATATCCTCGAGCAGCTCGGGATTGACACGGAGGAAGTGTACGGATACCGGGTCCTCGAGCCAATCATACAGCTTCGCAAGTCAGGGGTGCGCAAGGTGGCGAAGGCGGTTGGATTGCCCGAGGAAATCTATAATCGGCCGCCCTTCCCGGGCCCCGCTCTCGCGACACGAATCATCGGTGAGGTCACGCCCGAGCGCGTCGAGATCGTCGGCAAAGCGACAACGATCGTCGAGACGGAGCTCGCGGACAGCGGCGCGTTTCAGTATCTGGCGATACTCCACGAGAACAAGGTTACCGGTGTTCGTGACGGAAAGCGGGATTTCGGGCTCCAGATCGAGGTTCGGTGCTGGGAGAGCACTGACGCGACGGTCGGAACGCCGACGAACCTGCCGTTCGAAACGCTCGAGAAGTTGGCCGACCGTATCACATCCGAAGTGCCGGGTGTCGTGAGCGTTACATATAATATTGCGAAGAAGCCGCCGAGCACGATCGAGGCTGTTTAGAGGTATTGCTCGAGCCACCGGTGGATCTCTCTCCACCACCGCACGTTATTCTGCGGCTGATAGATCACGTGTCCCTCGTCCGGGAAGACGACGAGGCGCGAGGGAACCCCGCGTTGTTGGAGGGCGGTGAAGAGCTGCAGGCTTTCGGCGAAGGGGACACGGTAGTCCATCTCGCAGTGCGTGACGAGTGTCGGTGTGTTGAAATTGAGCGCGAGCTTGTGGGGGGACCATTTATCATACGTTTCCGGGCTCTCCCACGGACTTTTCCCCATATCCCAGGCGGGAAACCATAATTCCTCGGTCGCGCCGTAGAAACTCGTCAGGTTATAGAGGCTCGCGTGACTGACGATGCACGAGAACCGGTCCGTATGACCCATGATCCAGTTCACCGCGTAACCGCCGAACGATCCGCCGATTGCAGCCGCGCGAGAACCGTCGACGAAATCGTAGTGCTCGATCACGTAATCGAGACCTTTTATCAGATCCTCGTAACACTTCCCCCCGTAATCTAGACTCACCTGCTCGCGAAAGACCGATCCGTACCCCGTGCTTCCGCGCGGATTGATAAAGACGCCGACGTATCCGGGCGAGCAGACGAGCTGGAAGGTGAACCACGCCGTCATAAATCTGTCGGCCCACATATTCTGTGGTCCGCCGTGTATGGTGAGCACGATCGCATATCGCCTGCCCGGTTCGAATCCGGGCGGCTTCTGTATGTATCCGTGCACCTGCGTGTTGGCGGCGCCGGTGAACCGGAACTCCTCGAGCGGCGGCAGATCGAGCTCCGCTAGGAATGCCTCATTTGTGAAGGTGCGCTGCATGGCCTGTCCACCGGCCGCGGGCATGGTGAACAGTTCGTAGGGCAGGTCATTGAACGAGCGGATGAAAGCGAGTGTCTTCCCGTCGGGCGCTAGAGCCAGATGAACGTTGTAACCGCTTTTCGTCAGCGAATCGAGCTTTCTTTTGAGATTGACCCGGTAGATGGAGCAGTTGCCTTCATCACGCACATTGAAATAGAGCGATTTGCTGTCAGGCGCCCAGAGGATCTCGTTCACGGAGCGATCGAGACCGTCTGTCAGCCGGATATGCTCTTCCTTTTTCCGGTCGTAGACGACGAGACACTTGCGATCCGCCTCGTAACCGATCTTTTCCATAGCGGCGTAAGCTATGTACCGCCCGTTCGGTGAGTAGTGGGGTTGGCCATCGAGAGCCGGGTTCATCGTGATCTTTGTTTCTACGAGCGTTTCCGTATCAACGACAAAGAGGTCGTGGTTCGTGCTGACTGCCGGCATGGGATCCACGTTCTTGACATAACATACCTCTTTCCCGTCTGGTGAGATGTCGAAATCGTGATGGCTCGACAGCGATACGGGAGGGGAGTCGTGATCTCCGGGCGTCAGATCCTTCATCGCTCCCGTTTCCACATCGACGAGAAAGACGTGGTTCCGTTTGTCACCGAGCCATCTGTCCCACTGGCGAAAGAGGAGGCGGTCGATGGTTCTTGCCCTGCATTCCGGCAGCTCCTCTTCGGTCCAGTTTTCGATGTCGCTCTTTCCCTCAGGGAGCACCCTCGAGCTGCAGAGTATATATCGGCCATCGACCGTCCATATTGGTGAATAGAGACCCGTTTCGGATTCGGTGATCTGCTGCGCTTCGCCGCCGTCGACACCGATTCGAAAGAGGTTTGCGGTGCCCTCTCGTGTCGAAACGAATGCGATTGTCTTGCCGTCCGGTGACCACCGCGGGGATTGGTCGGATTTTGGGCTGTTGGTAAGCCGCATCGGTGTGCCGCCTGCAACCGGAATCAGCCATATGTCGCTGTTCGAGCTGTTCTTCTCGAGATCGGGCACCGTGACGGTATAGGCGATCCATTTTCCGTCGGGCGAAATCTGCGGATCCGAGATCCTTTGTATCTCATAGAGGTCCTCCGGCGTCATCGGCCGCCTATCCTGCGAGAAAGCCGTGGAACAGCAAAACAGGCCCGCTGCCAGGGCCAGCATTATGAGTTTTTTCATGTTTTTGTCCTCCTTGCTATTTGTTTCTTCGAGTATTGCAGGGACAGAGTTGTCTGTCAATTCGAGGTTGTAAACTCAGTGTGTGTCCCATAAACTAAGTGCGTTCAAAGGATGCGACCGCAATGAATGATTCCATAATGGATTTAATGACGGCCCCGTGGAGGATGCACGTTGTCTTTGCCGCCGTTCGTTTGAATCTCTTTTCCGTGCTTTCCGATAAAAGCATGACCGCGGGAGAAATAGCATCACGGTGCGGCGCCGATTTGCGCATCCTTCAATTCCTGCTGGATGCATTGGTGAGCATGGAGTTTCTCACCGTCTCGAAAGATTCATATTCCAATGCCGGCTTCAGCCGGAGGTATCTCGTCGCGGGAGAGCCGCGCTATATAGGCGATCTCGTCAAGCTGCAGCACATTGAGTCGAGCCGGTGGGATAGGCTTTACGAGCTTCTCTCAAAAGATGAAAAGGCCGCAGCCGATGAAAACGAGCACAGCACGTTTATCAAGGCGATGGACAATCTCGGCAACGTGGATGAGGCGGAGTCTTTGTGCAATGCGACGGATCTTTCTGATTGCACCAGGATGGTTGATGCAGGGGGAGGGTCGGGATTGTATTCGGTCGTTCTGTGCAAGAAATATCCTCAACTGCATTCCACGATCGTTGACAAAATCGAGACGCTGGCAGTGACAAGGGAGCTGATAGCGGGATGCGAAGAGCGGAAGCGAATTTCACTGCGAGAAGGTGATCTGGAAAGCGATCCGCTCGGTCAGGATATCGATGTGGTGTTGTTATCCGATGTCATCTATGAAGAGGCTTCTGCCGGGCCGATTTTGAACAACGTCCATAACAGCCTGACGAAGAACGGTCTGCTGATAGTTCGCGGCTATTACTCAGATCCCGAAGGTTCCAGGCCCCTCTTCGGGGCGCTGTTTGTTCTCAATGAGCTCGTGTTCGATCCCGAGAGAGCCGTGATGACATTATCCTCGCTCCAGGAGAAATTGATCGAATATGGCTTTACCATCGAAACGTCTTCCCCGTTGACGGAACGTTCCTTCATTATAATCTCGAGAAAAGGATGATGGAGCTGGTTTCCTTCGGAGTTTGACCTCCACCCTATCTCCGGTCTCAGCGGCGCCTGATACGGGCACATCATCGGCAGATGAAGTTTGAAACATAATGCTCACCACGCCGTAATACCCAAGTAGTTGCTGGGGACTCAATGGGTATTTCCTGCCGGGGTTGATCAACCCTTGGACGAAGTTCGTTCTCGAGGGAGAGAGGAGCAGGCATGAGGACGATTCCGAAAGCGCTGTGTCTTCTGGTTCTTGCCGCGCTGGTCCTTGCCGTGGCGGCGGAGGCGGGCCGCGAAGAGATAACGAAGACGTTCGACAAGAAAGAACGGATTCGCCTGAAGACGATAAGCGGCGATTGCGTTGTTGAACCGAGCGATTCAGACAAGATCGAAGTCACTGTAATCAGCAGATATTCACCCGCCGACGCCTTCGATCCGGTTTTTAAGGAGCAGGGTGGCACGCTCAAGCTCTACGAGGAACTGGATGGAAACACCTCCGGGGGCGCTACATGGATACTCCGTGTGCCGGAAGGCACGGAGGTCGATTTCTCGACGGCCTCGGGAGACATGACGATCACCGACATGAAGGGCGAATTCTCCGCAAATACGGCGTCGGGCGATTTCGAGATCGAGAACTGCCACGGTGAATTCA
>CBDUQN010000102.1:0-10295 GCA_965369375.1 uncultured bacterium
CCAGGCCAGTCGTTGTGCCCGGCGCCCTGCAGGGTCCACAATCTTTTGTTCTCCGGTAATGACTCGAACAGATTCATCGTCCGCTTGTTCGGGATGACTTCATCCCTGTCTGCCATCACGACGGCTATGGGCCCTTTGAAATCCCTCAGATTTGAAATGTTGTCGTACTTGTCCCTGACCAACAATTTAGCCGGCAAGGCCCAGTAGATATCCTGCGCCAGATTCGGGAGTGTGTCCCACGGCGTGATCAGAATGACTCCCATCACCGCCAACTCCGTGCTGCCTGCAATCGCTGATGCGACCCCACATCCCAGCGACTCCCCCAGCACGAACAAAGGGCCTCTGAACTCTTCGATCGCAGCCCGTGCCGCTCGCAGCGCATCGGCAACGAAAACATCCTCCCGCAACTCTCCGGGCCGCGCGCCGTAGCCGGGGTATTCGTATAAAACCACTCGATATCCAAGCTTCTCCAGACTCGCGATATAAAAAAAGCGATCCACTGCCGAACCGGCATTACCATGGCAAACCAAAATGACACCCTTGGACCGCCCTTGGAAATCCGTGCTCACCAAGCCGTAGTAGTCAGAAGATTCTTCAGGCCATAGAAGCAAACCGTACTGTCTGGCTCGGTCAGCCTCCGCCTCACGCGAACGCCTGCTCGGAAAGTAAAGCATTTTCCCCTGACCAAAATACCCGAGTACAAGAACAACGATATACGCAAGGATGACAAATGCGACTATCACCAGGAGTCGTTCAGATAGAAAAACAAAGCGCAACATGATCGTCTACATTATATATCAATTGATCAATAACATATACGAAGAATGAACTTCATCCCGGCGATGATCGAAAAACCTGAGTTCAATTTGGCTTGAATGAATATTGCCTTGAAGCTGCATATATAGTACTGCTTCTATAGATATTTGAAGCCGGGCAATGAATACCGCTACGCATAATGGAAAGCGGATCAAGCACGGAGGGTAAACATGCAAAGAATGCTGCAGAGACAGCCGAATAACGGCTTTAGGATTATTCCGCATATCTTTGGTCATAAAGGGAAAAGCACCTTAATAGCAATCATCCCCCTCATGCTGATATCTATCATCCTGGTATCCGGATTCAGCGCGGCAGGGGCAAAGAGCTACTCCCACCCGCTGGTCGAGCAGACGTACCGCTTCAATCCCGACGGAAGCGCCGATGTGGAGGAGATCCGCACATACCGATTCGATGGCAGCTTTTCGTGGGCCTTCCTGCGCCGGGATACGAAGGGACAGTATGGCAGTTACCGCGTTGAGTACGACGGTGTCTGGGACGCCGATACGAATGAGAAACTGCCTTCAGAGGTGACATCTTTCAGGCATGCTGAAGAGATCAAATGGTACTACCGCGCCGAAAACGAGACAAAGCGGTTCCTGATACGCTACCGCATCGGGGGCGCCGTCCAGCGCTACGCGGACGCCGCGCAGTTCTACTGGAAGGCGATAGAGGACAGCCACGCAAAGATCGATCGAATTGCCATAACGGTAATTCCTCCCGCCTCGAGCCCCGAGCTGTTCAAGGTTTTCGTGCACGGCAGGGCGAGGCCCGGTGAGATCGATTTCGCAGATGATTTCAGCGCGGCAACGGTGCATCAGAGCAGGATTGCGAAGGATAGCTACGCCGAACTGCGCGTGCTTCTCGACCCTGCCATCTTTTCTCAGGTACGCACCATATACGGCGAATCATACGAAAGCCTTCTCGAGGACGAACGCGCGACAACCGCAGCTTACAGGCGCTCAGCGATCCGCAACATCGTTATTATCCTGATCTCCGCTGTAATACTAGCGCTTCTGATCGCCCTGTATATATGGGTCTATATAAAATACGGCCGGGAGCCCCGCGTGGCCTACGACTCCACGTACGAACGTGAGCCGCCGCGGGATATACCACCTGCGGTCGTTCCAACGATCCTGACACAGAGCAGTATCAGCCTCTCGAAGATATCGAACGCCTTCGCGGCGGCTATCATGGAGTGCGCCCGCCTCGGCTATCTCGAGATACACGAGGAGGAAGAAAAAGGCCTGATATTCAAATCCACCGATTTCACCTACAAGATCACTCCCAAGGGAAGGGCCCTGCTGTCGAATCAGCCCGTCGAGCTCGGCAGAAACGAGCGCCCTCTGGAAGACTTTGAAAAAAGGGTGCTGAAAAAGGTCATAGTGGATGCGGGTGACGGCTCCAAGGCAACCGGCGAGGATATCAAGGACTGGGGCAAGGAGATGAAAGGCAGCAAGAGTAACTTCCTCCTGTTTATAAAACCGTTCGGCGAGAAAATGAGAGAGTGGTTCGAAGCGAAATACTTCAGACTCGACGATCCGAGAAGCGAAAAGGCAAAACTATGGTACCTTGCCGCTTCGCTGACGGTATTTGTCGTTTGCATCCTCCTCTTTTTCTTAAAGACCCGCCACCCAGCGATTATGATACTTGGCATCGGTTCCCTCGCGGCCCTTCCTCTTTCGGTGTCACTGTCGCGATGGACGCCGGAGGCGACGCTCGAGGAAAAGAGATGGAAAGCCTACAAGAAATTCATGAGCGACTTCTCTGCGATGAAGGAGGCCGGGCCGGATCTGCTGCCGCTGTGGGAAAAGCACCTCGTCTACGCGACCGCCCTCGGCATCGCGGCTAAGCTCCTCTCTAACCTGGAAATGGTTGCGAAGGAATACAGGCAGACGGTCCCCGTCGCGGCCTGGTATTTTCCGAGAGCGGCGAGCGGCATGGTGGCCGGGCCGGGCGGAGGCTACGCCTCGCTGGAATCCTTGAGCGTTTCCTTTTCGAACCTTGCGAATCTTTCGTCCGCCCTTACCACGACAACGAGCACAGGTGGGGGATTCAGCGGGGGCGGCGGGGGAGGCGGTGGCGGTGGCGCGAGTGGTGCGGGGTAGCAATGGGAGAAGTTCAGGCTGCAAACTGGAGTTTTTTTCTTCCCCTTATCGCTGCATACCTGGCAGCGAGTGCCGGATGGCTGCTCGTTGCCAGAATAAAGCCGTTTTTTGCGGTAGCGGCGAAAGTTCCTGACTTTCAAAAGAACTTCAAGGATCTCGGATTCGCGATCCTCGCGATCATCGGCATCTTTCTTTTGGGTCAGGCGTATCGCATGGAGCTTCTGCTTCCGACATCGGGGGAAAGCTGGTTTTACCGCGCATTCTGGATCATCGATAATCTGATCATCTATTCGCCGATCTTTATCGTTTTGTTGCTGAGAAAACACCCGCTATCAACCGTATTCTTATCACCGACGGGGCTGTGGAAAAAATTGATCACTGGCGCCGGGTTGGGCGTACTATCCGTAATCGTTTTCCTGCTTCTGCGCGGGGAGCTCGCCCGGATTCCGGACATCGCCGCCGGAGCCGTCGAAGCAGAACGGCTGGTCAGCTTTGTGCCGGTTTTTCTCGAGGGCGTTGCGGTCGCGTTTTTATTCGTGCGTCTCAAGTGGGCGTTCGGTCTCGTAACGGCGCTTGTCGTTCCGCCCGTACTTTTTGCGCTGGCTCACGTTCCCGGGCAGATCGCAACCGGCATGTCAGTGATGGGAATGATATCGTTTTTCTTTGTCAACTCTGGGCTGGTGGCGGCAATACTCTACGTGGTTCAAAGATCAAGAGATGTTATCTGGATTGGATTGGTTCATTACCTGATGGATATCGCGATCGAGGCGATCTAGCGGCTGTGGAACGGCAGCGGTGCCGGTGGCGCGGGATAATTAAAGCGTCATCGACAAGATGGAGGAATTGCTTGGGTAGCACTGTCGGTGCGCTGATTATTTAAGGTGAAATGCTTATGTTGAATTTTCCCGGGATTCTATTCGGAGCGATATGTGTTGCCGCGATCATCTGGCTCATCGTTACGTACAACATTCTGATCGTGCTCCGTAATCGCTGCACGAACAGCCGCTCCCAGATAGATGTTCAGCTCAAACGGCGCTATGAGCTCGTCCCGAAACTCGTTCGGGCGGTAAGCGAATACGCCGATCACGAGAAAGAAACATTTCAGCGTGTGACCGATGCGCGCACGAGAGCAATCGCCGCGGGCTCCATCACGGAGCAGGCGGAAGCCGAAGGCACGCTGACCGGCGTGCTGAAATCCCTCTTCGCCGTTGCAGAAGGGTATCCCGATCTCAAGGCCAGTGAGAATTTCCTGAAACTGCACGATGAATTGACCGAGATAGAGGATTCGATAAGGTTCGCCAGGCAGTTCTACAACGATACGGTGATGCGCTATAATATGAGACGGGAAATATTCCCAAACGTTATCGTGGCAAATCTCTTTCGTTTCAATGAAGAGCCCTTCTTCACGAGAACGTAACCCTACTCCGCGATCAATCAGTCAACGTAATCCAACATCTCGATCGCTCGGCCTTGGAATCTTCTCACATCACTTGCGCTGCTTGTCCTGCTCCATCTCGCGCTTCAACGTCTCGACCTGCGCACGGAGCTCCGCGAGCTCACGCTCGATACGGGCGTTGTTGAAGTAGATCGACTCCTGCCGCTCGGCGTTGATATCGGCCTCGGTGATTCTGGGCCTCGTACCCCCCTCGCCGGACGCATCCGCAACGGCAGGCGGAGATGAGACCAAACCGTAGACCGTCGGTATGAAGACGAGACTGAGCTGGCAGTCGTAGACAGTATAATTGCCGCTGATCTCGTAACCCACCAGGTAATAGGTATATGTTCCCTCCGCAGGAATGGTGAAGATACTGTTGTTCGAAACCGGGAATTGGTAGGTGCCGGAAGGGCACGTCGAATAGAGCTGCAATCCGACATCCTGGCACGAAGCAAAACCGTTCGAGTACTCGGAGACACCGAACGCCGCAGTACTCATCGACCCCGATGTGTGCGCAATATCGACCTGCATTGTCGAGACGGCGAGAACGCACCCCGCGCTCGGTACCGTAATCGACCGGGCGAGAATCGGCTCCACACCACCACCGGTCAGCGGAAATCCCACTTCGCAGTTGTCGTTGGTGCTGGCGCAGCCGGCCTCGTTGAAGATCTCGGTGGCATTGATCGAACTGCCGGGAAGCTGGACCGCATTATCACCCGTCTGATCCAGGCTGAAACTGGCTGATTGCGTTGAGCCGATGGCGTACAGGCGAGGTTCCCCCGAACCATTCCAGTTCCCGACCGCTGCGATACCCGTGTGGATCGAATCGCGCTTTACGAGGATATGCCCACCGGTTCCGTCCGTATCGGCCGTGAGCATGGTGTGAATATAACCATCTTCATCCTTCAGAAAAATGCTGCCGCCATCTGCGGTCGTGTTCGCGGTCATCATTGGATATGGCGAACCGTACCGGTAGAGCTCGAGTTCTCCCGTCTGGGCCTCGGAACCGATGCTCACCGTGCCGTCGTTCTCGATCCAGAGCACTTCGGCCAGACCGGCGCCGAGGACGAGTCGTTCGAGACCCCCCTGCATGCGGATCCCCGCCGTCCCGGCGCCCAGGCCGTCCGTTGCCACGCCGATCTTCAACCGGCATGCGTCGTCACCGATCTTGAGATCCCCGTCGGTGCCGTTCAGATCCCAGTTGCCGCCGAGAATGTTGAGCGGTGCAGTGGGATTGATCTCGTTGATACCGACATAGCCGTTTTCGTCTATGATCAGCCGATCTGTGGCCGCCGAGTAATCCCGTATGATGAATTTACGATCTCCGGCGCTGGCGGCCGGATTGGTGCCGTAGATCACCCAATCCTTGTTTGCGGCATTGAGGTAGAGGGAGGGACCGACAGTCGTCGTGTTACTGAGCCTGAAATGGTAGCCGATGTTGTCGCCGACCACCTCCATATTGGCAAGCGGATTGGTGGTCCCGATGCCGACCTTGGTGCCGTCGTTGTAAATGAGGTTCGAAGCGATCCAATTTGATCCGTTGTGGCGGATCGTCTGACCGAGGCTTCCCGGGGGAAGTGAGCCGCTGCCTCCCGAAGTGAGCGACTGCCAGGTGCCGCCGTCGTACCCCTCGAAGTCCGCGCCCGTCCACCGTATCGTGCCGGCATTGGTGCTGTCGGTCGTACCGAGCCTGACGGCGCCGTCGACATCGAGCTTTTCAGCTGGATCGGTGTGGCCGATGCCGACATTCTTCGAGTTCCACTTGGCATACATTACACAATCAGGGCCCATATCGAAATACCAGTTGCCAGCGGAAGTGACGTATTGTTTCGCCATGTATGAATCGCTTGAACGGAATTCGAGGCAGGGTGTTCCTCCCGACGAGCCGTTGATCGAAAGTGTCGCCCAGGAACCGTGCCTCGTCCCCTCGACTTCCATGACGAATAAATCGTTCGAGACTACGTGGAGCGGGCGCCCGGGATCCGTCGTCCCGATACCGACACTGCCGCTGTCGGGAAACACGTTGTGCGTGCCGAGGACCGCCTGTGCGTTCAAGGCATACGGCACGCCGGTGAGCAGCGTGCGCGGCGACAGCTCGTCGCCCACGCCGATCGTCACGCCGAGCCAGTACTGCTCGTCGAAATCGAGGGCGATCGGGGTCACCGCGCCGAGGACCGCATTCACGATTCCGGCGGAAACGTAGATCGTCTGCTCTTCGGTCCAGAGTGCGGAGCCGTTCGTTTCGACGTTATAGACCCTGAAGGTCAGATCATAGTTATCGTTTGGAACGATGACGCCGGCATCGTCCTTTAGCACCCCCTGGTAGCTCATCGTCTGCGGCACCCGTGCGAGGACGCCGGCCGCGGCCAGCGCCGTTATCAGTAGACACAGCAAAAGTATCCTCTTCATGATAATTCCTCCTTCTCCGTCACCTGAGCACAATCATCTTCTTCGTCTTCACGAAGCGGCCCGCCATGAGGCGGTAGAAGTAAACGCCGCTCGCAAGATCTTTTGCTTTGAGTCTAACCGTATGACTGCCCGCATCCATCTCCCGGTCGATAACCGTCATCACGAGCTTCCCCGACACATCGTAGACCTGCAACCGCACATGTGACGGCTCCACGAGGGCGAACTGAATCGTGGTCACCGGATTGAACGGATTGGGAAAGTTCTGGTCGAGGCGGTACACCTTCGGCGTCAATGCCTCATCCTCGACACCCGTCACGAAGGACCACGGCGAGTACCAGAAACCCTGCTCGTCGCTATAGGCCGTATTCGAGATCACATCAATAACCGGCTGGCCTATGGTGTGCATGAGCTGATAATTCGTATTCGCGCTCTTTCCGCCTCCGCTCCCGACGACATCACGCGGGATCGTCTCGGCCCCAACCGGAGGTAGAGCAGCGATCATGACGAGGCACGTCACGAAACAAAAAAGTGATATTTTCATGTTCATCCCCCTTTCTATTAAGTGAGAGTCTGAAAACTCCGATAATGACACAGAGAAAATGCGCCGCTGCGCCGTAAATCCGGAAGCGAACATACCTCGCCCCAGACCGGAATTAGTGGTAATGGAATGAATTATAATTGTGTGAGCCGCTAGAGAACGATCACCGCGTCGGTGAAGAGCTCGTATTCCTCGTCCTCGTTCAGGTCGTGAATCAAGACCCTCTCGACTTCACCGGTTCCCCTGATTTCGATGATCTCGGATTCGTAGAGGATCTTGACGTCGGATTGTTTCAGCCGGGTTTTCAACTCCGGACTTGCATCGATGGTCCTGCCGGCCGTCGCCAGTACGACCCGCTGTGTATACTCTGTGAGCTCGAGGGCGGTTTCGATCGATTTCTCTCCTGTATTCACCAGGAGCACCCTTCTGTCTTCGAAGTCATCGGGATTCTCGATCTCATGGTACAGGCCCTTCCCGAGAAATTCCTCCGCTCCGACTATCCCCGCCTGTTTCTTTCTCTTTTCCGGGGCTGCTCCCGCTGCCGCTCCATGACGCTCCCGGTAGTTATTGATGGCGTCGGTAAGCGCATCAGCGGCAAGGTTCGAACAGTGCATTTTGGCGGGCGGCAAGCCATCGAGCTCATCGGCGACGTCCTGCCTCGTGATCCTGAGCGCCTCCTTGAGCGACTTGCCCACGGCCATCTCCGAGATCATACTTGCGGTGGCGATAGCGGACCCGCAGCCGAACGTTTTGTACTTTATGTCATCGATCTTGTCGTCCTTGATCTTGACGTAGAATTCCATCAAATCCCCGCAGACGGGATTTCCGACACGCCCGGTGCCGACATCATCGCCTTCGAGGGTGCCCACATTCCTTGGACTTCTAAAGTGATCCAGAACCTTCTCAGAGTACGTGGTTGGTTTCATATCAATCTTCCTGCTTGTAAAGTGGTGACAGTTTTCTCAACCGCTCAACGACATCGGGCAGAGCCTCGAGGACGGCATCGACATCCTCTTCCCTGTTGAATCTGCCGCACGAGAGTTGCAGCGAACCGTGCGCCTCTTCGTGCACGAGTCCTGTGGCAATGAGGGTGTGTGACGCTTCCAGGGTCTTCGAGGTGCAGGCCGATCCCGTCGAAACGGAGATACCCCTGTCATTGAGGGATAACAGCAAAGATTCCCCCTCGATCCCTTCGAACCGTAAATGGGCATTGCCGGGCAGCCGCTGCGTCGGATGTCCGTTCAGATGCGATTTTGGAATTGTCTCGAGAATGCTCTTTATCAGCCTGTCACGGTAGCCGGCAAGGCGTTTGACCTCATCGCTCATCTCCACCTGCATTATCGAAGCGGCCTTCGCCATCCCGACTATTCCGGGGACATTTTCGGTTCCCGAGCGCAACCCCTGTTCCTGCCCGCCCCCGATAATGGTTGGACTGATCCTGGTACCCGCTCCCACGTACAGCGCGCCGACGCCCTTAGGGCCGTAGATATCATTCGAGGAAATGGTGAGAAGATCTATGTTGTCTCTCTTGACATCCAGCGGCACCAATCCTTCGGCGGCGACGGCATCGGAATGAAGGGCTATTCCTCTTTCTTTGCAGAGTTCACCGATCTCCCGCATTTGCTGCACCGTTCCGATTTCATTATCCGCATAGGCTATTGATACGAGTATCGTATTTTCGGTCAAGCGGCTTTCGAGCTTCTTGAGAGTGACCCGCCCGTATTGATCGACCGGTATCTTGGTAACGGTGAAACCGCTCCGCTGCAGATACTTCGCAATGTTGTGAATGGATATGTGCTCGATCTCGGATATGATAATGTGTTTCCCCTTACTCATATTCCTCAGCGCATAGCCGATGATCGCGAGGTTGTTCGACTCGGTTGCGCCCGAGGTGAACACAATTTCGTCTTTCCCGGCATTGATGAATCCGGCCACGATTTCATGGCAATCTTCGAGCACCTTCGTGGCATCGTCGCCGACACTGTGCAATGAAGATGGATTCCCGAACAAGTCATGGTGGTACGGGTTCATCGCCTCTATGACCCTCGGGTCAACAGGCTTGCATGACTGGTAATCAAAGTACACGTTCATAGCTTCTATCCTATCGCGCGTTATCCGATCCGGGTTTTGCCCGGGCATGCAGGCAGACCTTTAAAACCACATTGTCGCGCCTGCATCAAGGGATAAATCGTTCAGCGTGCCGGCGCCTACCACTTTCACGCCGGGGATCAGATCTACTTTATCCCATCCGAGCATCTGCTTTGACGCCTCGCACACGAGGATCTCGATCCCCATGTCAAGCGTCTTTGTAATCATCTCTGCGACGCTCGGCAAGGCGCCGAGCTTTATCTTCTCCGCCTCTCCCGGGGCCAGCACTCTGAGTCCCTGGCCGAGGTAATACACCTTTGCCTCGATGTCCATTGCCTTTGCAGTCTGGGCGAGCACGAGGGGAGAGTACTGCCTCTCCGGGGAATCGCTCGTTTGAACGTACAGAATAGAGTTATCGTTTTTCACGACGAGACCTCCCTTTGGATACTATATAAGAACGCGGAATAACATTACATGCTCTACTTGGCCTTCTTGATCAAGAACCTCATCCTATCGTCGCCTTTTTCAAAGTGTACGATCTCGTGCCCTGTTCTCTTTGCGAACCGCTTCAGGTCCTCCTCCGCCGCCGGATCGTCCGTCAAGACCTCGAGGATCTCTCCCACCTCTATGGAATCGATCTTCTCGCGTGTTTGAAACAGCGGTTCCGGGCAAAAGAGCCCTATGCAATCGAGTGTCTTCTTCGGCTCGAGGTTATCCTCCATGCTCCCCCCCCCTACAAGTGTTACCTTTCAATTGGGATTCTTGTTACCGCACGAGCGCCTCAGCACAATATATATAATAACTGATAAGAATACTAGGTATTTATGTACCGAAATGCAAGAAAAAATTGGCTGTGAAAACAGCAAAGACGGTGGGGTAACTAAAGCAGTTAAAAGTAAATGCC
>CBDUQN010000103.1:0-10062 GCA_965369375.1 uncultured bacterium
CGATTCCGTGTGATCCATTCTCTGTGCGCCTGCGGCCGCTCGATTCAGCGCGATCCCTTCAATACACGGTTCCGCTGTTGTCCTACATCACTCAATCAACGAGCTGCAGCTCTTCACCCTCGATAATGACGTTGGGGAACTCGTTCGCGAGCTCCCTGCGGTGCTGAATCGCCTGGGGACTCTCAGCCTTGATTTTGTAACTTTGGTCGAGCTGAGTGACGATAAAGCGGGCGAGCAGAATGAAAAAGACAGGTACGAGCAACGGCACGAAGCGCCGCCACCTCCGGCGTGATATCAGGCGCGAGCAATACACCGCCCCGGCGGATATTACCATGATGAAACCGACCGAAACGAGATACAGGTGCCTGATGTTAAGCCAGTCGTTCGGGAATTCGAAGAAGGCGAACGGGAGGACCATTATGTATGTCCAGGCGATGAAGAATCGTATCGAGTGGTTTCCAAAGATGAAACCGAATATGGAGTACGAGAGAATAATGAGCGCGATGAGTATTCGGATCTGCGTCGCGAAGGTGTATATAAATATCACGGCGGCCCCCGACTCGGCAACAAGGTGTGAAGTATGAATCGGAAACATCATCCTGACGAGGTAGCTGATGACGCTCTTGCCCGAATTGAAAATAAATACAAAAACGCCCGGATATGTGCGGTACAGCGTGGGTGTATAGTGAAACACCTGCGTTTTGATGACGAGCGCGGTGACGGCGATGAGAAAGAGAACGAGAAAGTTCACCGACAGAACGCGCTTCTTGATATCGAGCCGAAAGAAGAAATTAAAAGCGAGAAAGGCGCCGAGTATCGAGAAGCTCGTGCTGCGGGTAAGCATGGATAACGCGAAAAAGATGATGGTTGAAACGAACCATCCGGAGCGGATCCTGCCGCCCGCATCGAGCTCGTTCTTGAAATAGAATATCATGGTAAGCAGCGTCAGGGCCGTTATAACGAGATCCTCGAGCCCCGAGACGATCATGACCGATTTGCCGTAACTGCCGACGGTAAACACGAAGAGGAGGCCGGAGAGCGTGGCGACCATTCTGTCCTTGAGCAGGGTGTTGACGAGAAGATAGACGAGAAATGAGTTGAACGCGTGGAGAATAATGTTGAATATGAAATAAGCGGAAGCGTCGAACGAGAAGCGGGTGAAGAGGACATAGTAGACCGAATAGACGAGCGGTTGAAATTTGTACGGCGGCGAGCTGTCGAATACCACCGACGGCGCTTCCCTCATTCTGAGGCTGTGCTCGAGGGCAATGAAGTCCTCTCCGTGCCAGAATCCGTTGTCGATCGCGATATAAAAAAAGAGAAAACTGAGTCCGAGGAAGCCAAGCAGGATCAGGATATTTTTAAAAAGCATGAAACGCTCCCGGTACTCGTTATGCAACCCCATCATCATAAAATATATCACTAATGAGGAGATATTGGGAACAGCTTAAATAGTGGAGGCATTTTGATGGAGAAACCCTACTTTTTAGCCGGCCGGTGGTGTGACGAAGGAGAAATGCTCGATGTCCTGTCGCCGTTCGACGGCGAGGTGATTGCGACGACGTGCCGCCCGGGGATGAAGGCGGTAGAAGAGGCGATTGCGAAGGCGGCCGGAGCGTTTGACGGCACGAGGAAGATGCCGACGCACAGGAAGGTGGATATCCTCAAGCGCGTTGCGCACGGGATCTTGAAGCGACAGGAGGAGTTTGCCGAGAGCATTGCGCGTGAGGCGGGAAAACCGATTCGCATCGCCCGGAAAGAGGCGTCACGGGCCGTTCAGACGTTCACCGAGGCAGCCGAAGAGTGCAGCCGCCTCTACGGCGAGATACTGCCGCTCGATGTGGGGCAGGCATCCGAAGGCAGGGTGGGATTGACCGGGCTCTTCCCCGTGGGCCCGGTGCTCGCGATAACGCCTTTCAACTTTCCACTGAACCTCGTCGCCCACAAGCTCGCCCCCGCTATCGCGGCGGGGTGCCCCGTCATACTCAAGCCGTCGAGCGAGACCCCGCTCACCGCGCTGCTTTTAGCCGAAGCGATCGCCGATGCCGGTATCGACGAGGGCGCGCTCAGCGTTCTCCCGATGGACGGGCGGGCGGCGGAGCGCGTGGCGAAGCGTGCGGAAATAAAAAAGGTCACGTTTACGGGAAGCGATGTTGTCGGATGGAAACTAAAGGAAAAAGCCTGGGACAAGCGCGTGACCCTCGAGCTCGGTGGAAATGCCGCCGTTGTCGTGCACGAGGATTGGGATGATGTGGATGCGGCGATCGACCGAATCGTCCTCGGCGGATTCGCCTACTCCGGCCAGGTTTGTATCTCCATTCAGCGGATCTATGTTCACGAGAGCCTCTATGACGCGTTCATCGGCGTGTTTGTCGATAAGGTCGCGCGCCTGACGCTCGGCGATCCCCTCAGCGATGAAACGGATGTCGGCCCCATGATTACGGCGGACGAGGCTCTCCGTGTCGAGTCGTGGGTAAACGAGGCCGCCGCCGGCGGCGCAGAGATCCTCACCGGCGGCACGAGAGACGGAGGCTTCTACCATCCGACGGTGATAGCGGGCGCCGAGCGAGGCATGAAGGTCGTCGATGACGAGGTCTTCGGCCCCGTCGTATGTGTCTTTTCATATAAGTCGTTCGACCAGGCGCTCGAAGCGGTGAACGACTCGCGTTTCGGGCTGCAGGCGGGAGTCTATACAAGGGATATCGGCAGGATCAGGCGGGCGTTCAGCGAATTAGAGGTAGGCGGTGTTATCGCCGGTGATATTCCCACCTTCCGCGTGGATCGCATGCCGTACGGAGGGGTGAAGGGATCGGGTTGCGGACGGGAGGGTCTGCGATATTCCATACGGGGGATGTGCGAGGAGAAGCTCCTCGTTCTCGCCACGTGAAATCCCGGGACCACGGATTCTATTCCTGCAGGAACAGGTTCGCAAAGACCTTCGCGTCACCCACCATGTTGTCGATAATGGTGTACTCGTTCGGCTGGTGAGCGAGCTCGTCGATCTTCGACCACACGACGGCGTGGAATCCGCCCCGGCGGAAAAATGCGGCGACGGTTCCTCCCCCGATGCCCATCGGTCTCGCGTCGACGCTGTAGACGTCCTTTATCGCCTTCGAAAGGGCGAGCACGACGGGGGCGTCTGATGGTGTGGCCGGCGCTGCTTCCTCGCGCTGCGGGCTCGAGAGGCTTATGGAAACGCCGAATTCCTTTTCGATTTCCTTCGCCATCTTCTCGAGCGTGCCGTGCACGTCATCGAGGGCGATCCCCGGGAGGACGCGCATATCGAGGTAGAAGACGTCGTCGCCCGGTATCGTGTTGACGTTGGGGACGTTGTTCTCCTTTTTTGTCGGCTCGAAGGTGCAGATCGGCGGCTCGAAGACATCGTCCCGCTGGTCGTAGATATTGTAGAGCTCTCCGAGCTTGACGATCAGGTGGGCTGCCGCCCGGTGGGCGTTGATCCCCTGCGCCGGCGTAGAAGCGTGGCACTGCTTTCCCTTCGTCTCTATCTTGAGCCAGTAAATCGATTTCTCGGCGATCTCGATCATGCCGCCGTCCGGTTCTCCGGCGTCGGGCACGACTATGAAGTCTTCCTTCTTGAAGACGTTGTGCTCCTTGATGAGGTATTGAATCCCGTGCTCGCTTCCCGTTTCCTCGTCGGCAACGAGGATGACGCCGACGTTGCATGCAGGTGTAATCCCTAGCTCGCGGAGCGCCTTGATTGCAAAGAGCGGGGTTACAATGCCGTGCTGATTGTCCTCGACCCCGCGCCCGTAAATCTTGCCGTCCTTCTCCGTCACGACGTACGGGTCGGTATCCCACAGCGAGAGCTCGCCCGGCGGAACGATGTCGAGATGTCCCATTACCCATACGGTCCGCGTGTCGGAAGCGCCCTTTACGAGGCCGATGAGGTTCGGTCTGATGCCCGAGGGCACACGGTCGTCGGGGGAATCGAACTGGTCGAGCTGGTCGAAGCCGATCTCCTTTTCCATCCACTCCTTGATGAACGCCGCCTTCTTCGCCTCGCCCTCACCGTCGTTGGTGGGGCCCAGCGCCGGGATGGCAGTGAGCCTTGTCTGGAGATCCACCATGGCGTCACGGTACCCGTCGATTTTCTCGTATACTTTGCCGAGCGTTTGGGAATCCATAAATCCTCCTATCTTATATTGTTGTTAGAAGATCAAAGCCTCTCGCCTATTTTATGGCGAGACGATGAAGCCCTTTTTCCGGAAAAAAGAACCTATCACCGGCCCGACCGCCCGTCAAGATGTTTCTCCTCGCTCGCCGCGCGGCTGGAAAACAGCGGCTGGAAAACCTCATTGACGTATCACTGGCGCTTTTGATTCAATTCTTATATAAGAGAAGATATCAAATGGACTATTTACACGGAATCACGGAGATACATCCAGGCGCGGGCCGTTCATAGACAAGAGGGGATGACCATGGAGAAAGATGAACGAAACGGCGAAAAGGTGTTTGAAAAAGTGAGTACCGCCGATATGGGCCGAGACTACCACAAGCTCGTGAACTCACTGTTGGAAAACGAGGTCATCGGCATCGTGGTGATGGACAGCAATCGACGCTATCGTATTTTCAACGCCGGCGCTGAACGACTCACCGGGCACAGCAGAGGGGAGATTGTGGGCAGGAGCGAGCCCCCGGAACTCTTCCCCGCGGAGGAGCGAAAAGCGATATGGGACGTCTTCGAATCCTGGGCGAGTGTCAAGAACATGGAAACGAGGATCGTGAGAAAGGACGGCAGCGAGAAGGAAGTGCTTATCAGCATGACGAGCATGAAGGGGGCGGGCGGGAGCGCAGAGGGGTATATCCAGTTCTTCATCGATAACACCGAGCGCAAGCACCTCCAGGATCTCCTCCTGCACTCGCAGAAGATGGAGGTGGTAAGCGAGATGGCGGGCGGCATCGCGCACGATTTCAACAACCTCCTCGAAGGGATTCTCGGATATACGACGTTCATGATGAATCTTATCGATGAGAAACACGAGCTGCGTTCCTATCTCGAGATCATCGAACAGTCGGTGAGACGCGCTTCTGATCTCACCGAACGCCTCCTCACCTTTTCGGGTGACACGAAGCGGGAGGAGGCGAGAGTCGATGTCAACGCACTGCTCCAGGAGGTCGCAAAGCTTCTCGAGCACTCCGTGGACCGGGGTATCGTGATCGAGCTCAACCTCGATAAAAATGTCAGGGCGGTGCGCGGCGCGGCCGGCCGGCTCGAGCAGGCGATCCTGAGCGTGTGCATAAACGCGCGCGACGCGATGCCCGAAGGCGGCAAACTCGCCATAGCGAGCGAGAAGGTCTTTATAGACGAAAACTATCCGCGCATAAGCTGGAACATGAAACGCGGCCGCTATATCCGTGTTTCGGTATCCGACACCGGCGTGGGGATGGACGAGGAGACACGCAAGAAGATCTTCGATCCGTTCTTCACAACGAAGAAACGAAGCGAGGGAACGGGTCTCGGGCTCAATATCGTATACGGGATCATCGACAGGCATGGCGGATTCATAAAGATATACAGCGAACAAGGCCAGGGAACGGTTTTCAATATATATCTTCCGTCGATGGAACAGGAGGAGACCGAGAGACCCGACGAGTCGCAAGCGGCCATTCCCCTCGGCAACAAAGAGATGGTTCTCGTCATCGATGACGAGCCGCTGGTGCGGGATCTCGACAAGAGCATGCTCGAAAAACTCGACTACCGCGTGCTTACGGCGGGTAACGCGAACGAGGGGCTGCGCATATTCAAGGAGAAGATGGGAGAGATCGATCTCGTGATACTCGATGTTATTATGCCGGGGGGCGGCGGGCGTGAGGTGCTCGAGGCGATGAAGGAGTCGAAACCCGAGATCCTCGCGCTTCTCTCGAGCGGGTACAACAGAACCTTCGTTGGTGAAGAATTGTTCAAGGACAAGAATGTCGATTTCATTCAGAAACCGTACTCGATGCGGGATCTTGCGGCGAGCGTTCGTGAGATTCTCGAGCGGAGACGGTGACCCGAGCGTTGTTGAGGTCACAAGAGAAGGAGGAAAGAACGGTATGCTGCGAACGATGACTATCATCGCGTGCATGTTCCTTATACTGGCTGTAACCGCCGGTGGGGCATCATGTGACTGCGGGAAATGCAGGCCGAAGGCGGAGGTAGAGAAGATGTTGAATGTGTACGCGCCGGTCGAGATAGACGTCCCCTGGAACCTGCTCGAGGAGAGTGAGCGAACGGCGCTGGAGAACCTCTATGAGGCGGGGAAGATCATGGATGAGCTCTTCCTCGTTCAGGTCTCGGATAAAAACCCCGCCCTTAAGGCCGAGCTCGTGAAGAAGGGTGACGAAACCTATCTTCGGTTTTTCAAGATCAATTTCGGGCCGTGGGATCGTATCGAAAGCGACAAGCCGGTGCTGACCGAAGAGGAAAAGCCGCTCGGCGCGAACTTTTATCCTAGCGATATTACGAGGAAGGAATTCGAGGGATGGCTCGCGGATCACCCCGACGAGAAGGAAGCGTTCGAGAGCAACTTCACCGTTATCAGGCGCGGCCCCGAAGGCGGGCTCGTTGCCGTTCCGTACTCGAAAGAATACAAGAAAAAGCTGGAGCAAGCCGCCGAGTACCTGGTAAAGGCGGCGGACGCTACGAAGAACGAGTCGCTCGCAAATTTCCTGCGGCTCCGCGCGAAGGCGTTCCTCTCGGATGATTACTTCGAGAGTGATATGGCATGGATGGACGTTACGGACAACATCCTCGATGTGACGATCGGTCCCTATGAGGTCTACGAGGACAACCTCTTCAACTACAAGGCCGCGTTCGAGGCTTTTATCTGCCTGCGCGATCCGGCGGAGAGCAAGAAGCTCGACAGGCTCAAGGGCTATCTCGTCAAAATGGAGAAGAATCTGCCGATCCCCGATAAGCACAAGAACCTCGACCGGGGCACCGAATCGCCGATCTCGGTCGTTGATATCGTCTTCACCGCGGGCGACACGAAGGCCGGGGTCCAGACGATCGCCTTCAACCTGCCGAACGACGAGCGGGTACGCGAGGCGAAGGGCAGCAAAAAGGTGATGCTGCGCAACATGTGTGAGGCGAAATTCGACAAGATCCTGGGGCCGATCGCCGGGCGGCTCGTCGCCGAGGATCAGCTCTCGATGATAACGTTCGACGCGTACTTCAACCACATACTGCTGCACGAGTTCTCACACGGCCTCGGTCCGGGGCGCATAACGCTCGCGGACGGCACCGAGACGACGGTGAACAAGGCGCTTCGCGAGACATATTCCGCGCTCGAGGAATGCAAAGCAGATGTTGTAGGGCAGTACAACTTTTATTATCTTATTAATGAGGGGATGTTCCCGCGCGATCTCGAGAGGGAAACCGCGGTCACCTACCTCGCCGGATTTTTCCGCTCAGTGCGATTCGGCGTTGAATCCGCACACGGGAGGGGCAACATGATCGCCTTCAATTATCTCAAGGAAAAAGGCGCATACCTGCTCGATCCCGCAACCGGCCGCTGGTCGGTCGACCTCGCCAAGGTAAAAGACGCAATCCGCGAACTTTCGAATAAGTTACTCATGATACAGGCTTTCGGCGATTACGAGGAGGCAAAGAAGCTTATAGAGCAGTACGGGGAAATGGGTGAGGACGTCAAGGTGTCGCTCGCGAGCCTCTCAGGCATTCCGATCGATATCGAACCGGTATTCGCTATTGAAAAGGAATGACGCGCAGCCCAGATTCCCCGGGCAGCAGTAAAACGGAAAATTAAAGCCGGGTTCCTTGCGGGAATCAGAATCATGAGCCGGTCCTATTATGGCTTCAATTACTTCCTTTCGCGGGGTAACAGATTGAAGCCGGGCGCCTCCTCCGGAAGAGGTCGGCCTTCAGGGGGTAACAAGGGTTCTTGATGGTGAGATACCGTGGCGCCCGGCTTTAATTGTGTTCAGCCGTAATATCACCGTAACCCGTTGATTTTAAACAAGCGCTACTCCCGACGTCGGGAGTGGAAAATTCCCCAATTATCAGTCGCTCATGCCATCCCCGCGGGCGCTACCCCCGGCTTGGGAGCAAAAGAATATTATTATAACTTCGCATTTATTAAAGAGATATGGCTATTCCATCATCCGCTGAAGATCGGACAGGATTCTATGCTCCGCCGCCTCGAGCGTGCCACGTTCGATCGGAACGATGATGGTGTCGGCGCGAGATCGCACGGCGTCGAGGAAGGGATCGCGGCGGATCTGGATCGTGCCGAGGAGCGGTTTTGGAGAATCGAGGGCGCGGAGTGCTGCTGCGCGGAAGCGCTCACTGAAGAGCTCCATGCGGGCGATCTCGTCAATGACGATGAGCTCCGCAAGAGGATCTTCGAGCGCCGCTTCGATCTCGGCTGAGCCGATCGTATCGAGGTCTTCGAGGTTCACGCTGTAGCTTCCGAGACGGGGGCCGGCATCAAAGAGCTTCTTGTGCGCGAGTATGCCCTCTCGTCCATCGAGTGTCGTAATGCGAAAACCCTCTCTCCCGCCGCCCGGCGGCCTGATCTCGGCCGTTGTGAAGCCTCGCGCATGAAAAGAGAGGCGCCCGGCGAGGCGCATGATAAGTGTGCTCTTTCCGCAGCCGGGCGGTCCCGTGAGGAGGAGATTGGTTTTTCCAGTTGCCTGCGGCAACGCGGTAGCACCTCAGCGAATGTGGTTGGCTTTCGAGCCGGCGTTTTCGAGCAGCTTGCTCTTTTCGCGCAGCGTTTTCTCAAGCCGCTGAATCGTCTGCCTCATCCATTCGGCGTGCTCGGTATGACGAATAAATGCGCCCGCGTTCTCGGCGAAGACCTGCAGGGCGCGCAGGTCCTCCCCTTCATACTGCACATTCGGAGACTCGTTGCTCACGTTGAGCACACCGACAAGTTCGTTTCTGAGGATAATTGGTACTACCATCGCCGAGAAGATGGAAGGATTTTCGAGTTTGAGACCGGGATATTTATCGAGGTCCGCGTGACGCATGAGTATCAACGACTCGCGCCGCCGGGCGGCCCATCCGGCGATACCTTCGCCGATCTTCTTGCTTGTGCCGATAACTGTCTGGCTGTTCTGTCCGCTCGCCGCCTTGACGGTGAGCTCTTCGGTTTCCTTGTCGAAGAGCATGAGCGAAGCCCGATGGCATCTAAACGTCTCGACGCAGATATTGGTGACGCCGTCGAAGACTCCCTGGAGATCCGTTTTCGATCCGATGATGCGGCTGATATTGAATAGGCCGTAGAGGCGTGATACATGTTTGGTCCGCGCTTCGCTGGTGTCTTCCTTGAGTTGCTGCAGCTGACTGTAAATGCCGATAACATGACGTTGTTGCTGCGTCAGGTAGACGATAAACGCAATGACGATCAGCGAGAGCCCGGCGATCAGCACGAGATCGGTCTTGGCCCACGGCCATGGATTTATCACGCGTTTTCCGAGGAGCGGCGGTATGGCGGTCCCGAGGCCGAGCGTGGTAACGAGGGCGACGCCCGCGAGCAGAATCCAGTTGCGCCACGAACGTTTCCTCAATGCGTTGCTCGCTGGGTGCAGCGTCAGTTTTTCCTCACCGCTTCTGTTGTTGACCTCTCCTAATCGATACTTGAGCATATACGAGCCTTTTAATTCCTTTTTAATTGAATCAACTGCATCGCGTAACCGGCGCAAATCGCCCTACAGCGGGCACGCCGCGCATACTGCGTGCCATTATAGGATCCCGGCGAGAACGCACCCCGCAGCATCTAAGTGGCGGCGACAACATTAGTTGACAACAAAGCATCGGAATTTCTTGCGCCATACAGGTGCCCCTTCCCTTGTATTGATTTAGCTGAAAAAAGAAAAATGCGGACAGGTCCAAGAAAATTGACACAAAGGAGCTCTCGGGAAATAGATAGGCACAAATGCCTATAGCAATTAATGAGACTCGAGTAACGATCCAACGATCCGCGCACACAGGCTTGTCGCGACCCGTTGCAAAATAGAACCGGATTCGCGCTTTTGCCCTCGTGACAAAAGGGGCAGATTATGATATAAATGATTTTTCGCATAGACTGATAGATC
>CBDUQN010000104.1:0-9909 GCA_965369375.1 uncultured bacterium
CGGAGGCCGCCAGGCGGAGGTGTCAAACGGAGGCCGCCAGGCGGGGCGCGTCAGCCGGCTCCCTCGGCCCTGACCTTGAGGGCGCGGTTCATCTTCTCGAAGCCGCTTCGCGTGTTCGTATCGAGATATTGCCAGAAAAGGGGGACTAGCAATCCGCGGAAGATCTCACCCTGCACGAATCTCGTTCCTCCCCCCTCGATCTCTTCCATCCTGAAGAAGTGTTCCCCGTCGAAAAGATACGGCAGTAGGAGCTGACCGATCCAGCGAAGTTCCCTGTTGTCCTCCACAGCGAGAAGTTTCGGACGGAAGATTTTCACCCTGGCGTTGGGTGCCGCAAAATGGACTTCGAGTTTCTCGCCCGCGGCCGGTGTGCCGACGATCCTGTCGATGAACGGATTCCAGCTCGAGTAGCCGCTGAAGTCCGTGAGGATACTCCAGACCTTCTCCGGCCGTGCATCGATATCAATTTCTGTACGAAGCTCTCTGCTGAACATTCCCACCATTCGACCCCTTTAAATAAGAATCAGGCTCAACGCTGTCGCTGATCTTGCGCCCGTCTCATGTGCGATGCCCTCGAGAGCAATAAACCGTGTTGCAGGTACTTCGTTTTCCACACCATCCCGAAGGCATTCCCGCCCCACAGGTTGATGATGTTCCTCAGTATGCTGGTAAGCCCCGGTTTGCCTCTGTAATCGCTCACCTCATATAACTGCCCGCATTGACATCAATGGTGCATCCCGTCGCGTGATCCATCATCCCGCTTGCGATAAACGCTACGATGGGAGCGATATCATCCGGTTTGGTGATGTCCCCGAGCGCGAGCTCGTTTTCAATAACATATCCATCGTGCTTCTCCAAGAATTCCTCCGTCATCTTTGTCAGTACCCAGCCCGGGGCGATAACAAAAGATTTGATATTGTACTTTCCGAATGAACGCGCAATCGAGCGGCTCAGCGATACCATGCCGCCTTTCGATGCGGCGTATGCTAGATACTCCTCCATCTCGCCCCTGAAGGCCGCACGGGAAGCGATATGAATGATTCTTCCCCCCCCGCTCTCCTTGAAATGATTGATTGCCTCGTGGCAGAGAGCGCCGCACGAGGTGAGATTGACCACTATCGTTCGCTCCCAATGGTCGAGCCACTCCCCGCTGCCGAGCTCGATCGGTGAGTGAAAGAAGGTAGCCGCATTGTTGATCACAACATCGACCTTTCCGAATTCACCGATGACATCGCCGAAGAGCTTGACCGCATTCATTGGATCTGAAAAGTCGGCTTGAAAGCACGCCGATCCGCTCTGAAAGCTTTTTACCAGCTCCTCTGCCCGCTCCTTTCCCGCATTATAATGCACGGCAACCGTCGCCCGGGAGTTCGCGAGGTGCTTTGAAATGGCCTCTCCGATACCGCTGCTGCCGCCGGTGACCAGCACGACTTTATTTTCGAGATTGATCTCCATACGAATATTCTCTCCTTATCGACACTCAATCCTTGAAGAAAAATGCATATAGGGGCCTGATGACGGCAACGATGAGGATACCGACATACCACCACACGCTGATTTCGAGCATCTGCGGGACAAACTTTGCAATGATAAGAATGAGACTCATTGCCGTCAGTTGAATCAGCTTGACATCGAAGATCGTCAGCTTTTTAACCCGCCCGTTGAAGTACTCGATCATGCTCATTTCATCCTCCTTTTTGAATCATCGGCATAATGATCACATGTCATCAATGAAGTTTCCAGCGCAACTTCTCGTCAGAAAATTCCGGATCTTTTAAACCGATAGGCTCACCGAGGGGCAATCGCCTTTCGATCAGGAGTTCGATCCCATTTTCAGAAAAAACCACTCCTTTCGATTCCGCTTCCTCCGCCGTATTGTAATAACCCTCCTCGACAAAGAAATACCCGTCTTTGGACTTGATGATACACACGTTCGTGCCTCCGAGACGATGAATCTTCTCCTCGAGATGCCCCAGTTTCTCGGAAGCCCTCATTGATTCCGTTCTCAGCGAGTATACGGGCACCTCCGATATGGGTCTGATATACACTCTGATCTTGGCGGAATTGTGCCGTTCGATAACCTCGAATTCAACAAATTTCGTAAAGGTCACGGCGAACCGCACGCCCGAATCGTCGAGATACATGATTCTGTACATATCCTCAATCAGGTCGCTCTCGTCTATGCAGGGCATTTCCGCGCTGAACGCCCTCACGCCCGACAGCGTGAAAACGAGCCGCTGCGGATAGTCTTCGTGCTCCACGGTAAAATAGCTGGGAACCTCGGCCGGCACGGCATCCTTCTCCTCCCACGAGGCTTCACAGATAGATAGAGTGATGCTCTCGATCCCCTTGTGTTTCGACCACACGATATCGCAGATGTCCTTTCCATCAGTAATTTTCCCGCCAACCACCCTGCCCGACCGGTGGTAGATATGCCTTCTGCCCATTCCCGCGGCGTATTCCTGAGCCGGCGAGACGGCGGGCAAGAGAATGAGCAAAATGAATATTACGCCTCTTTTCATTATTTCTCCTCCGTCTCGATACGTTGCCAGATCTCGTCGATATTGAACCGGGCCCCCTGGATTTCGAAGCGCGCCGTATGGTGCCATTTGTCTCCATCGATACGGTATTTGAACTCGACCGTCCGTCCGATCAGCAGCGGATTCCAGTGGTACCCGATTATCTCGGTATACATTTCACCCTCGAGGGTATACCTTCCACCGCCACCCATGACTCTCCCATCGGGACCGGATATGCCGAAAGCGAGCCGAGTGTCATGGAAAGCGCCATAAGCACTATCACGATTGCAGTCGTTTTTCGCATTGCTATTCCTTCCTTGAATTCAAAGCAGGGTCTCGAGCTCGGGATAGTCATATTCGACCATCACCTCGGGAACGTTCCGGTTTCTCCCGCGGGCCGTAATGAGCTTCGATACGGGATATGCTTCCATCGCCCTCTCATCGTACGGTTTCAGCATGGATTCGACTTCAGTAACTGTCAGCTCGTCCAGCCATTTTCTCTCGTTTTCACGCTCGAGAATAACGGGCATCCGTTTTCTCGTGTTATGAATGACCGCCATCAGCGGATTCGCCTTTGTTGTGATAATGGAAAAAGTGTATTCCTCTCGTTCTTCTTTCTGATCCTCCCACCGGTCCCAGAGTCCCGCCAGCGCAAAAGGCTCTTTCGATATCAATCGGATATAGTAGGGATACTTGTTTCCCTTGAATTCCCTCCATTCATAGAAACCATCTACAAGCACGAGACACCGCCGTGTTTTCACCGCATCCTTGAAGGATCGCTTCTCGTGGATCGTTTCGGATCGCGCGTTGAGCGTTTTGAATCTGATTTCATTCGCTGTCTTGCCGTCCTTCACCCAGTGAGGCACCAGTCCCCAGCGGTAGAATTCGATTATCGCGGGATCATCGGTGCCGATGACCGGGAGGTACGGAGCGGAGAAGGCGGAGGCATGATAATGCGGCGCGTACCGCTCGGGGGCCTTGAACCGGATCCCGAAGCGCTTCTCAATCGCTTTTCTCTGAGAATAGATCGCAATATTATAGCACATCACAAAACGAATTCGCTATGTTTTCGAAAGATCGTTTCGTTTCCACCACCGCCAGAGTATCAGCGCCGTGATGACGTTCAGGATGATCCCGAGAAATCCCCGTTCCGGGCCATACAGATTATAAGCCGAGACACCGAGCACACCTGCCTTGGTACCGTATCCAAAAAGAACGTACACAAACCCGTTCCACAATCCGTGTGCAAGGGAAGGAACCAATACGGATCCGGAAGCCTTTCTCAGGATACCCCAGCATAGCCCGAGAAGAACCGCATTTGTTATATAGACGGGGATAACGGCCGCCGGCAATTTGAAATCCTGCTCGATGAGGGCGACCGGGAGGTGCCACAGCGCAAAAACTATGCTCGTCCAGACGATTATCACCCGTGGACTGCGTTTTGCTCTTTCGAGTGTACCCCACAACACACCCCTGAAGAAACCTTCCTCCGTGATTATCACTCCGATGGCCGTTGCCGCGAACATGATCAGAAAATCCTTGCCGGCTTCGCTCAACGAGGCATCCTCGATATGGACATTACCGGTAAGCCGGATAATCAAGTACGCAATACCCATTACGGCGATCGGATACACGAGGGAGACGGCATACGCATTGCGCGTTCCCCACTGCAAACCTATCTCACGCTTCGAAAGCCTGGTTAGCGGCCACAGAATGATGATTAGAGCAGGAAGAACAAAGAGATACGGCTCCTCCCTCCCGGTTACGATTTCGAGCAGTGGAGACAGAACGATAACGGCTATGCTGCCGATCACGGGCCAGTATCTGCTCTCTTTGATTCCACCCATGTTATTCTTTTCTCTTTTCGCGCGCTGCTATCCCATGAGCACGGCCAGCCAATTGGTTTCTTCGCTGCTTTCGAGTGCAATCTTCACAGCCATGGTCAAGGGAACCGACAGAAGCATGCCGACGGGGCCGAGCACCCAACCCCAGAAGATAAGGGAAGCGATGACGATCACCGGTGAGAGGCCGAGCTTGCGTCCCATGAAACGCGGCTCGATCACGCTGCTCACAACCACGTTGATCACGACATAGCCGGCGAGAACGATCAACATCCTTCCAAAACCGAACTGGATCAATGCGAGGAGAACACCCGGAACGGCGGCTATAATGGAGCCGATATTGGGCACATAATTGAGAAGGAAAGCAAGAAGTCCGAGAAGAATGGGATAGTCCACACCCAGGGCGGCGGTAAGCACCGTTACGGCTGCTCCCGTGATGAGACTCATTATGGTTTTGATACCCATATAGCTTCTGACGTTATCAACCATCTTTTCCAGCTGAGACCATGTGTTATCAGTTAAACCGGGAAGGTTCTTGACCTTTGACGGCAGCAGGGCGACCTCGAGCAGGAGAAAAATAACGATGAGAAAGATAATGAATGCGTTGCCGAACATCGATTTGAAGCCGCCAAGTATACCGCCGATCACCTTCATGATATTCTTGGGATTGAGCGCGTCATCCACCACCTTCTCCGGGGCTTCGATTCCTCTCGACGAGAGCCATTCCGTTGTATTGTCGAGCACCGTCTGCAGGCTTTGCTGGTGAGTCGACATGTTTTTCGTTAGCTCCGCCATCGATTGCCCGATCGCGCCCAGGCCGAAGATGCCGAGAACAAATATCACGATAACGATTATAATCAGGGCTATCGAAGTGGGAATTCCCTTGCGTTGCAGAACGATAAAAAAGGGCGTCGCTATTATGGCAATGAACACGGCGAGCAGGAATGGAACGATAATCGGCGATGCCAGCCGCATACCGGCTACAACAATCACAAAGCTCGCCGCGACAGTCAGAATTCTCGCAATTCTCGAATTCTCAAGCATGATTCAATCTCCTTGATACAGCGTTCGCCTCATCGTGCATATCAATTCATGATCATGGATCAACCAGGGCACCCAGTCTTTCGCCCTCCAAACGGTAGAGGATCCAATCGCCCAGCGGCTCGCCGCCGAGACGCTCGTAGAATTTCCGGGCCGGATTCCAGTCCAGGACGGCCCATTCTATCCTCCCCCACCCTTCATCTTGCACCAGTCGGGCACAGTATTTCATAAATGCTTTTCCAACGCCTCTCCCGCGTTCTTCGGGAAGAACGAAAATGTCTTCGATATATATCCCCGGCTTGCCGAGAAATGTGGAATACTTGTTGAAATAGAGCAGAAATCCAACCGGGACGCCCCTGCGCTCTGCGAGCAGCACCGTCGCATACGCTCGATCGCCGAACAGCGTTTCGGACAGACCGGCTTGTGTTGCATTGACCTTGTCGGAAAGTTTTTCGAATACCGCGAGCCCCTTGATGAACTGCAGAATAATCGGCACATCATCCGCTAGGACCTCTCTAATATGAATCGATCCGTTGATCTTTTCCACGCTCATCGAAGCCAACTCCTCCTAAAATCGATGATAATTGCAAACCAATAATATAATCAATCACTTATCTCCGATAAAATCCTCTCGGAGCATACCATACATCACAATATCCTCGAATGCCTCACGCTTTTTCACGTGTTGGCGCAAGCACCCCTCATACCGCATCCCGATTTTCTCGAGCACTCTCCCCGAGGATGGATTCCTCTTGAAATGATGCGCATGTATCCTGTTGAGCTGCAACTCAATGAAACCGTAAACGAGCATCCGCCCGGCCGCCTCGGTAGCGTACCCGTTACTCCAGAATGGCTTCCCTATCCAGTATCCGAGCTCGGCGTTTCGGTTTGCATGATCTATTGTATGAGAGATCGATCCGATAAGCTCATCACTCTCCCTCAGCACGATCGCGAATATTACCTCACTCTTTTTGTCGAAAAGAGCTGCATGGGTCGAAATCCATTCCTCGGCCATTCCATCCTCATACGGATGAGGTATCCGTATCGTCGTATCCGCTATTGCATAGTCACCCGCCAGTCTCTGCACTGCGGTGGAATCGGACAATGCAAACGATCTCAGAATTAACCGCTCTGATTTAATAACGGGTGATTTTTTCATGGCAGCACTGAAATCTGCTCGATTGAATAAGAGAGATGCCGGTTGCGAAAACCGTGTTTCTCCCTCAATGCGACAGTTATTCGAGCCTGAAGCTATGCACTATATTTTCAAATGTTTCCCTATACGAATCGTATCTGGCATCCTCGGCGACACAGCTGATCAAATACCCTCTCTTCCCTTTGATCATCACAAATCCAAGAGCCGACATAACGCCTTCCGGGGAACCGACATCGAAGCGGGTCCACATCGCATCCTGGTTATTGATCTCTGTTTCGCCTATGTCATGTTCCTCATAATTGGGGTAATCCTCGCTATTGGCCTGCCGCACTTCCACGAAATAATCCTCGAGATCCATTTTCACGGACAAATCATCTATATCAACACTCACGTATTCGCTGAATCTATCGGAATCGCCTTCCCATGGACTGACGGCTTCGACAATCGGCGTGGTTTCACCGTCACCCTCCGTGATTTCCCATTCTTCCGGAAAGATGATCGAGAAACCCGATTCGTCACTATAGTAGCGTCCCGCTTCGCGTTTCTTGCTGCAGGAAAAGATCAAACAGATGCATCCGAGAACGGCTAATATGATCAGACGCTTCGGCAGGATAACTCTTTTCACAAATAAACCTCCTTCTTACGTCAACCGGAACATAAGATCAATTTAATATTTCTTTTCCTCGAAACGCCCCTCGGAAACAAGAGCTACTATGCTGACCTCACCGACCGTGATTATCGTCTTGAATACTACCGCAGCAGCAACGAGAGCGGAGAAGAATCCGAGTATCGTGTTGAACGGCCACGGCAGAAACAGAAAATCGGGAATGCCGAATATGGAACCCGTTTCGGTACTCAAAACGTCCCAGCCGCCGATCCAGCTCACAAACGGAACGGTAATGAATGAAAACGCGGGCAAACACGTATACAGAGCAAGTAATAGTGAAAGTCTTAAAATGCTGCGTGCGGGCGCTTTATGGCGAAGCCAGAAACCGAATATCCACCCCCACAAGAAAGCGATCGCGATACTGAATATCGGTATCCCCATGCCCATGACAATAGCAACGCACTCTATAAAGTATATGCCGATACATAGCGTGGTGTAGCGAAACACCTTCTTGGGCTGATCGATCACCGAGCATAATAATCCGGCCATTGGAATCGAGCATCCTATTCCAAGAGCAAGATTTACTATGATGAGAACATACTCGGTCGCCTCCATGATTGCCTCCAAGGATTACATCAACCAGCAACAATATCAATCCTTGAATAACACCTCGCTGAAATCAATCCAAGCGCTGACATACCTGCCGGCCGCGAACTGGCCATATGCATGGAGGCCGACGGCGAACTGCCCAGCCGCGAAAAGAATCCCGCCAGCGAACTGTCCGAGTGCCGTCAATCCGAAAACAAACTGCCCAAAGCAAAAGAGCAGGCCTATGCCGAACTGAGCAATCGTGATCAAGCCTATTCCAACCTGCCCAATCGCAATTATGCCCCTTGCGACCTTCAAGCGCCCCGTATTCAAATCCCAGCCCCGCGCGATATGTATCAACGGCCAGCCGAAGAACGTTGTCTCACTCTTCCATTCATAGCTCCACCAACCGAGGCGCATGAAAAACGGCAAGTTGTTTGCTTTCATCGGATAGCCGCATTTCGGACAGGCCCACGCCTGATCGCTGATCTCGCGCCCGCACTCCTTACACTCGATGAGTGTCATCTCTTCACTCCCCCCATCACAGCGCTCTTAAACATTTTCAATTACTCTTCGCAACTTATCCCTTATCTCCTGAGCCACGTCTCCCAATTCCGCGTTCTCAACAGCCTGCATCGAAGCTATTGGATCGATAGCAGCTACTTCCACGTCACCACTTTCAAATTCCTGCACGATGACATTACACGGCAACATCAGTCCGATTTTATTCTCGGCCATGAGAGCCTTGTGCGCAGACGGGGGATTACATGCGCCGAGAATTCTATAATTCCTGAAATCTACATCGAGCTTCTTCTTCAATGTCGCCCTGACATCGATTTCGGTCAAAATGCCGAATCCCTCCTTGGAGAGTTCCTTCGTGACCCGGGTAATGACATTTTCGAAAGAATCCTCCACAACCTTATTGAAAAAGTAATCCATGTATGACCTCCTTTATCGATCCTACGTCTTCATGGGCGGGGAAAATCCAACGAGCTGGAGAATAACGGTGACAATTATCATCAAGACAACGAACAGTGCAACCCAAAGCAACAGAGCTCGAAGCCTCTTTCCAGATATCCCGGCTCCAATTACGATACCGGCGATACCGAGCTCGATCGTCTGTCCCATGAACCACGCCGCCATGAGATCGAATTCAGCAGTCGAAATTGAATAAATGCCGAGGGCCAACGATCCCCATAGGAGCGCGCCGAATTTTATCGAAAATACAAATCCATTTCTGCAGCCGGCAATGTTCAAGCGACTCATTATCCAAACCAGGACAACCGCAAGAAGCAGGAATGACAAATATCCGAGAGGAATGCGCTTGAATGCCGGCTCGGCTGGCAGAAGAAAGGGACTCTGCCTCGTATACAATCGGGCTAGCAATCCCCCGTGGAGGAAGAAATCGAAACCAACCATGGAGACCCAGCTGATCAATGCCAATCCGCACTGCCACGGTATCGATCTCCCCGGCGCTCTTATTTCACTGATCTCTTCCATAAAGATGCCTATATTCTATTAAATTTATACGACATACGCAACTGCTTGATCCCTACCCATCCGAGTGCGCAGCCGATGAAATAATAGGGAAAATCACTCCACACGAACGCGGAACCGATCAGGGCTTTTCCAAGCACATTGCCTCTGATGAGTTCGAGCGCAGGCACATGCCACAGCTGCAGAAATTCCAGAAAGCAGGTTACACACAATACGCTTACAGCAATAATCCAGGGCCTGCTGCGAGCAAAAAAGAGAAAAGCAAATAAACACCAGAAAATCACATAGAAGACACCGCCGAGCGAATTGTTCACCCAGTTCTCGAAGGGTCCCGAATAGAGTTTGCTGGAGATACCGATTATTGCAATGATAACCAGCGAGAGAAGCACCCATCTATGTCTTTTTAAGATATTCAACGTGCTTTATAGATACTACTCGGGCTCGACGACGACTGCGGTTCCATAACACAAAACTTCCGTGACGCCTTCGGTTACCTCTTCCGCGTCGTATCTGATACCGATGCCGGCATTGACTCCTATCTGCTCGGCATGCTAATACATCAGATCGAATGCTTCGGCTCTCGTCTTTTCACAGAGCTCGGTGAACAGAGTGATGTTGCCGCCGAAAATAGTTTGGAGTTCGGCTCCGAGCCTGCCGATT
>CBDUQN010000105.1:0-9857 GCA_965369375.1 uncultured bacterium
AAAATGAGCCGCCCGGGACTCGAACCCAGTACCACCTGCTTAAAAGGCAGGTGCTCTACCTGATGAGCTAGCGGCCCAAAAAAGTGGTTTCGGTTTTATGCGTCCAGCGACAGCGCGCCGTCCCGAATTATCGTTTTCTCTCTCGAAGCGCCTGTCGATATAAAGGACATCCTTACGCCGAGGCGTGCCTCGAGCATCTCGATATAGCGCCGGGCATTCTCGGGAAGCTCCTCGAATGATCCTGTCTTCAGTTCCTCGTCGCTCCAGCCGGGCACCGTCTCGTAGACCGGCTCGCACTTATTCAATATATGGATGCTCTGCGGGAAGTGCTTGATCTCCTTCCCATCGACAGAGTAAGCCACGCAGACCTTGATCTCTTTCAATCCGGAAAGCACATCGAGCTTCATCAGAGCGATCTCGTCGAATCCGTTGATGTGGATCGAATGCTTAGCGGCTATGAGGTCAAACCAGCCGCACCTTCTCGGGCGCCCGGTCGTCGTTCCGAACTCCGCACCCTTCGCCCTGAGTTTTTCCCCTACCATCCCTTCGAGCTCGGTCGGGAACGGTCCGTTTCCGACGCGCGTCGTATACGCCTTGAAAATTCCAATTACTCTATCGATATCCTTTAGATTCAATCCGGTTCCGGTCAGTGCGCCGCCGACACTGCACGAGCTCGACGTCACGAAGGGATATGTGCCGTGATCGATGTCGAGAAGCGCCCCTTGAGCACCCTCGAGCAGTATCCGCTTCCCCTCTTCCTTCATCTTTATAAATGCTTCCCCGGCATCGATGATGAAGTGTGATATGAGATCCTTCAGATTCGCCATATCGCTCGCGATCTTCTTGCTCGAGAACGGTGGTGCACCGAAGACCTCGAGCAGACGGTTGCCGAAGTCGACCCTCGAGCTCACGAACTCGAACAGCTTGTCCTTATCGAGGAGAAAATCACCCATCCGCATTCCCGTCCTGTTGGCTTTGCACGCGTAGGTAGGTCCGATACCCTTGCCGGTGCTGCCGATCGCCTCCTTCTTGAGATCGGTCTCGTAGAGATTATCGAGAACGCGGTGATGCTCGAGCACGACCTGCGCGCCTGAGCTGATGAAGAGTCTTCCTTCAACATCGATGCCCTGCTTTGCGATCTCATGAACTTCATTGATAAATTCGAAGGGATCGACGACCATTCCGTTGCCCAGCATCCCGGTCACATGGGGATAGAGCAAGCCCGACGGTACGAGATGGAAAACATACTTCTTTCCGTCTGCAACGACTGTATGACCGGCGTTCGCGCCGCCCTGGAACCTGACGACGACATCGAAATTCGCCATGAGGTAATCGACGACCTTCGCCTTTCCCTCATCGCCCCACTGTCCGCCTATTATCACCGTTGCCGCCATATCCACGCTCCTCCTCTTCACAAGCTCCGGGATAACCCCATGAAGTTTATGTAATCGAGGGTCCCGGCGCAACCTATTTATGGGCAAAAAAACAGCCGCTTATAAGAGCGGCTTTTCATTGTCGGCATTCCTGCTGATGTCGTACTTAATCCGAGAAGATCTTCTTGATGATACCCCAGGTTTCGGGATTTATCGAGTTGGGATAGTTCAACGGATCGCCTGGATTGCTCCTCTCGACGGTGACTTCCGGTGTTCCGTCTCCATTCTCATCACCCAGTTCGATCCCGTTTGGATAGCCGTCTTTATCGGAATCCATTCTGGCGAGTTGCGCGTTCCAGACAAAATCGTTTTTCTTGAAATCCTCACCGAAGGCGTTTAGCTCTTTCATTTCGGGAGAAGGATTACCGGCGGAATGGCACAGTGTGCATTTGAAATGCTTGTAGACCGGCAGACTCAGCATATAGTTTTCGCTGCCCATCAGGACGCCGACGAAAACAGCCAACGCACATACCGTCACTATTGCAAAGCCACTAATCCTTAGCTTTGGACGCACCTATACCTCCTGTTTATATACAAAGTATAGCAACATAGCATAGATGTGTCAAGTATCACCATACAATATCCGCTTGGTCTGATATCCGGGCCGCGGCACGTTCGGCTGCTCCCAGATCGCTTGCGCATCCCATCTCTTTCAAGAGTGCTCCTAAAGCCTTTATACTACGCAAGATAACCTTCCCGCCGTGCAGCCCGAGAAACCCTGTTCTTATTATCCGCCCCTTCATCGCCCCCTGCCCGTCTGCTACTATTATACCCTTCTCTCGAGCAAGAGTTTCAACAAAGCTCCGTCCATGACACTCATGGGGCAAGACGAGTGCCTGAACGGCCGCTGAGGGCATTTTTGGGAAGCATTCGAGGGAGAGGTGCCCCGCCGCCTCGAGAAATGTATTCGATGCCACCCGGTGGCGTTCCTGCATCACATCCCATCCAATGTTCTCGATGGTGCCGAGGGCTCTGTGAACCATCTGGATTATCTCTATCGCCGGTGTAAAGGGAACGTCTCCCTCGTCCCTGCCCTCATCGTAGCGTTGAAGGGAAAGGTAATAGAGATCCCTCGGGCAGCTCCTCATCAGATCGAGTGCCCGCTTCCCCATGCTGACAAAGCTCAAGCCGGGAGGGGCGGCAAACGCCTTCTGGCAGGCGCCCACCACGACATCGAGTCCCCAGGCGTCCATGGCGAATTCTTCGACTCCGAGCGAGGCTACGGCATCGACGATCAAAACGGGGCGCGGTTGTGGCAACGCGTCGATGAGCTCGCGAAGCGGGAGCAGGAGCCCGGTCGAGGACTCTACGTGCGTGAGCGCAAGAAATTCAGGCTTATCTCGCTCCACCCGCCCGGTGACCGTATCGATATCGACCGCCTCGCCCGCTTCGAAACGAAGCGTTTCAACCCGGCACCCGTATGCGTCAAAGATCTCTCCCCACCGGTCTCCGAACTTTCCACCCGAGATGACGAGCACGCGTGAACCTCGTTTCGTCACATTTGCCGCGGCCGCATCCATGGCTCCGGTGCCCGAAGCCGTCACGAGGTAAACGGGCGCGTCGGTCCCGAGAATTCCCCGTATCATCGCTTCCGTCCCGAGAACGATTTCGCGGAAGGCATCGGAGCGGTGATGCATGCGTCTCAGGCCACGCCATCTCGACGAATGCACGTGCACGGGGCCCGGGCTCAGAATGAGTCTTTCCTGCTCTTCGACCAGATCAAATCACCTCAGTTGTCTCGTTTAATGATAACCGTTAGAATATGAGGTCGTTTATCCATGTCCAAAGCTTTCCGCTTCCCTCTTTCGTCTTCGCGGAAAAGAAGATCACCGGAATGTCAGCCCTTTCACTCTTATCCCGAGCACCGCCTGCCGCCATGCGATCAACGGGCGGATAGAGGCTGATCCGAATCCCCGGCTCGAAGAATCCCTTGAATTCAGCAAGCACCCGGGATCGGCGGGAAAGACTGATCTTGTCCGCTTTCGTGAAGACCGCGATAAAGGGACGCTCCGAATCAACGAGATGCTGCAGCATCACCAGATCGTCGCGTGACGGCTCGTGCCGCGCGTCGATGAGCTGAACGATACCACCGAGATTCTTGCGCTTTTCGAAATACTCAAATATGATCTTCTTCCATTTCTTTCTTTCCGAGGCGGAGACACGGGCGTATCCGTAGCCCGGCAGATCGACGAAGTAGAACCGGTCGTTTACGAGATAGAAATTGACCGTGCGTGTCTTGCCGGGATCCTTGCTCACCCGCGCAAAGTTCTTTCTGCCGAGAAGGGTGTTGAGCAGAGATGACTTTCCGACATTCGACCGTCCCGACACGGCGATTTCGGACCAAGCGGTGCTGGGAAACTCCGAGTAGTCGAGAGATGATTGGGCGAGTTTCAGTGTACGTATTTTCAAAATCGGGAAATTGGTATCAGGTTAATCGTAATACGCGGTTCACACCGCAACACATTAATTAGCCGATTTGCCTGTCTGCTCTTCAAAAAAGCCCCCGATTTTCCTGCGCCGTTCCACTCCCCAGTCGAGCTTATGCGAGAGGGCGACACGCAAGACATCATCCATCGTATCGACAAAAATGATCTCCAGGTTTCTCTTGACCTCGTCGGGGAGTTCCTTGAGGTTCTTCTCGTTCTTTTTCGGGAGCAGGAGCGTTTTGACACCCGCGCGAAGCGCCGCAACCGATTTCTCGTTGATGCCGCCGATCGGCAGGATCTTCCCCCTGAGCGTCACCTCTCCGGTCATGGCGACGTGCCTTCGAACCGGTATGTCGAAAAAGGCCGATATGAGCGCAGTCGTTATAGAGACACCGGCACTCGGACCGTCTTTGGGGATCGCCCCCTCCGGCACGTGAACGTGAACCTCGATAGTCGAGTAGAATTCGTTCTTGAGCGGCAACAGGCGAGCCTTGTTTCGCGCAAAACTAAGCGCGATTTTTGCCGACTCCTGCATCACCTCACCGAGCTGGCCGGTGAGAAGCAGCTTCCCCTTGCCCGGCATGAGCGTTACTTCGATATTGAGGATCTCACCGCCCGCTTCGGTCCAGGCGAGGCCGGTTGCAACGCCGACAGAGAGCTCTTCGTCGATCTCGCTCTCGGAGAACTTCGGAATGCCGAGGAATTTTTCGAGGTTGCGTTTCGTGACGCGGACCGGCTTGGCCTCCTCGGCCGTTGCGAATTGCTTCGCCACCTTGCGGCAAATCTGGGCGATTTCACGCTCGAGGTTCCTGACACCCGATTCTCTCGTATAGCGCCGGATAATCTCCTTCCACGTCTCCTTCGACAGCTTGAGCTGTTCGGGTTTGATGCCGTGTCTCTCGAGCTGCTTCACCAAGAGGAAGTTCTGGGCGATGCCGATCTTCTCGTGAAGGAGATAGCCGGGAAGGCGTATGATTTCCATACGGTCCTCCAGCGCCGGCGGAATCGAGTAAATGACATTCGCCGTGGTAATGAACATCACTTCGCTCACATCGAAATCGACGCCGAGGTAATGATCATTGAAGTGCTTGTTCTGATCGGGATCGAGCACTTCGAGGAGCGCCGCAGCCGGGTCGCCCCTGAAATCTGTTCCGAGCTTGTCTATCTCATCGAGGAGGAACACGGGATTTCGCGTTCCCGCTTTCATGATCGACTGAATGATACGTCCCGGCATCGAGCCGATATACGTCCTTCTGTGGCCCCGTATCTCCGCCTCGTCACGCGTCCCGCCGAGGGACATGCGGACGAACTTGCGGCCGATCGCATCGGCGATCGAATGTCCAAGAGAAGTCTTGCCTACACCCGGCGGACCGACAAAGCAAAGGATCGGACCTTTCAGGTTGCCGACCAACTTTACGACAGAGAGAAACTCGAGGATCCGTTCCTTTACCTTTGTCAGGCCGAAATGATCCGCGTCGAGCTTCGCCTTTACCTGCTCGAGATTGAGGTTGTCCTTCGTCCTCTTCCTCCATGGCAGTGAAGTGAGCGTTTCGATATAGTTGCGAACGACCGTCGCTTCCGGCGTCATCGGCGACATCATCTTGAGCCTGTCGAGTTCCCGGAATGCAACCTTCCCCGCCTCCTTGCTCAAGCGGGCTTTTCTTATCTTTCGCTTGAGCTCGATGTACTCGTCGTACTCATCGCCGTGGCCGAGCTCGCTCTTTATCGCCTTCATCTTCTCATGGAGGAAGAGCTCCTTCTGGCTCTTCTGGACCTGGCTAGACACCTTCTCGTCGATATCCTTCTCGACTTGGAGAATTTGCAGTTCCTCTGCAAGCAACCGGCCGAGCATCAGGAAACGCTCCTCGAGATTCTCTGTTTCGAGAAGCTTCTGTTTGACATCATTGCGCACGAGGAGCTGTGCGGCTACGGTATCGCCGAGAGCAGAGCGATCTTCGATGGACTGTACGGAGAGAAGCACCTCGTTCGGCACACGGGGATTCATACGCACATAGTCGGTGAAGAGCTGTTCCACGCGCCGCGTGAGCGCCTCGACCTCCCTCGTGCGTTCATCGAATCCCTCCATCGGCTCGATTCGTCCGGCGAGGTAGTTGTCCATCTCGACATACTCGATGATTCTGACCCGGCTCAGTCCCTCGAGCATCACCTTGACCGTCCCATCGGGAAGCCTGAAAAAAAGGCCTATCTTGACGATCGTCCCCACTTTATAGAGATCCTCGGCTTCCGGCTCATTGACTGCGGAGTTTCTCTGCGTGACGACGAGGAGAATCTTGTCGGTCTCGATAGAGCGCTCGACGGCGTTCACAGACGGCTGCCGTCCGACAAGAATCGCCGTCGCCATAGTAGGGAAAATCACCACGTCGCGAAGCGGCACGAGAGGATATGTATCATCGAATTCTTCCTGATCAATACTCTTATCATCCACCATCAAACACCACCATTAGAGTGACGACATTCATTGTTCCCCTCATGGAACAACCGATTTCAAAAGGTCATTACCGTAATAATAGCTCTCATTTCGAATTTAACAAGTCCTCTTTCATTGAAAAGCGCCGATGGACTGGAAAGTGCTCAGTCGTTCTCAACGGGCCTTGAGTTTTTTCTCACTTTCCATCGTGACCTGCGGATCGCCTCGGTTGATGATCGTCTCTTCCGTGATGTGTATTTTTCTGATGTTAGGGCGTGAAGGAATATCGTACATGATATGGAGCATCGTGTCTTCGAGAATGGCGCGAAGACCGCGCGCGCCGGTCTTGCGCTCTTTGGCGAGCCTCGCGATGGCGTTGAGCGCCCCGGGTGTGAATTCGAGCTCTACATCCTCCATATCAAAGAGTTTACGGTACTGCTTGATCAACGCATTCTTCGGCTTGAGCATAATATCGATCAGTGCATGCTCGTCGAGATCATGAAGAGGCGCGACGATCGGTATGCGGCCGACGAGCTCGGGGATGAGGCCGTATTTGATGAGATCGTCCGGCTGCACACGCTTGAGAATCTCGGTTATTTCCTTCTTGTAGCCGGGGGCGCGGTCGGCGCCGAATCCGACGACCTTTCGCCCGATCCGCCGCTCGACGATCTCTTCGAGACCCTGAAACGCGCCGCCACACACGAAGAGGATATTCTTCGTGTTGACCTCGATGAACTTCTGCTGCGGATGCTTGCGCCCACCCTGCGGGGGGACATTGGCGATGGTCCCCTCGAGGATCTTCAGCAGCGCCTGCTGCACCCCTTCACCGGACACGTCCCTCGTGATCGAGGGATTCTCGCTCTTGCGCGCGATCTTGTCGAGCTCGTCGATATATATGATGCCCCGTTCCGTTGCAGGCAGGTTGTAGTCGGCGCTCTGGAGCAGCCGCACGAGTATGTTTTCGACATCCTCACCGACATAACCCGCCTCTGTCAGACTCGTCGCATCGGCGATGGCGAATGGAACCTTGAGGAACCTGGCGAGAGTCTGCGCGAGAAGCGTTTTCCCGACGCCGGTCGGTCCCATGAGCAGAATGTTGCTCTTTTCGATCTCGACGTCGTCGGCGCTCCGGTCGTGCCGTATGCGCTTGTAATGATTGTAGACGGCGACGGCGAGCGTAATCTTCGCGTGATCCTGGCTGATCACGTAGCTGTCGAGATTCTCCTTTATCTCCTTGGGCTTGGGAAACTGGTCCATATCGAAGAGCATCGTCCCCGCCATTTCCTCTTCGAGGATATCACTGCAGAGACGGATACATTCGTTACAGATGTAGACGCTCGGGCCCGACACGAGCTTTGCGACCTCGTCCTGGCCCCTCCCGCAGAATGAACACTTTATTGCCCGTGGAGAATTGGATTTCTTCTTCATGCTCTCCCATTCGCCTCCTTTAGGCCACGCTTCACTTGAATATACACCAAATCGGCAATAAATTCACCAAATTCCTCTACTTTTTCATGTCTCCCTTGGAAACGAGGACATTATCGACGATCCCGTACTCCTTCGCTTCCTCGGCCGACATGAAGAAATCCCTGTCACAGTCCTTGGCAACCCTCTTGATATTCTGCTTCGTGTGCTTGGCAAGGATATGGTTGAGCTTATCCTTCAGCGTCAGGATCTCCCTGGTATAGATCTCGAGCGATGACGCCTGTCCCTGGGAGCCGCCGGATGGTTGATGGATCATCACACGCGCGTGCGGCAGCGCCGAGCGCTTTCCCTCCGTACCCGCCGAGAGGATAACCGCCGCCATGCTGGCCGCCTGACCCATGCAGATCGTCGCAATATCGCAGGAGATGTACTGCATCGTATCGTAAATGGCGAGACCGGAAGAAACGACGCCACCCGGGCTGTTGATATAAATAAAGATTTCGCGTTCCGGGTCTTCCGCCTCGAGAAAGAGAAGCTGTGCGATTATGGCGTTTGCGACGGTATCCTCGACGATCGTTCCGAGAAAGACGATCCTGTCCTTGAGCAACCTCGAATATATATCGTAGACCCGCTCTTCTCTACCTCTCGTCTCTATTACGTACGGAATCGGTACGGACGGCGAGTTCTCTATCTTTCCCATGGTTTCCTCTCTTTGTTTGGACTCCCTGACCTTTATTATTTGCTACCGAATATAATCTCGAATACCTTCCTCTCACGCAGGCGCATCGTGAGATTATTTACATTCTCACTGCCTTTCTTGAAAACTTTCTTTACGTCGTTGAGCGGCTTGCCGCTGTCGTTTGCGATCCGCTCAATCTCGGAATCGAGCTCTTCATCTGAAACAGTCACATTCTTCTCGTCAGCGATACGGCCTATGAGAAAGTACCGCTTGATGTTTCTCACGGCGACTTGCTCGAAGAGCCTGTCTATTTCTTTCTTTCTCTCTTCGTCCTCCTCGGGGCCGACACCGGCCGCTTCCCGCCGTTTCTTGTCATCCTCACCCAGACGCTGCTTGAAGTTATCGATCATGCTGCGTGGTGCATCAAATGGATTCCGTTCGATCAGCAAATCAACCGCCATCTCCTCCCTCTTTCTTTTTGCCTCCCGTCCTTTTTCCTCCATGAGACGCTTCTCGATATCGGAACGCAGGTCGGCGATCGTCTTGAACTTTTCATCGAGTTTTTTCGCGAATTCATCATCAAGCGTACGAACGCGTTTTTCCCGCACCCCTTTCACCGTATAGGTATACGTGACCTTTTTTCCCGCGAGGCGCTCCGGTTTGTAATCGTCAGGGCAATCGATGTCGACCTTGGATGTCACGCCGACCGCCGTTCCGGCAACCGCCTTGTCGAACTGCTCGAAAACCTGGCCGGTACCGAGCACAATGGGATAATCGGTATTCTGCTGATCCTCTATCACGTCGCCATTCTCATCGAGCGGCGCATAATCGAGAAAAACGAGGTCTCCCGATACCGCAGGCCGATCGACCGTTATGAACTCCGCCTCCCGATCCTGCAGCGTCTTCAGCACATTGTCGATCTCCTCGTCTCCGATATTCACCTCTTCCGCCTTGACGTCGACCCCCCGGTAATCGGTCGGCCCGAACTCGGGGGCGCACTCGACTTCGATCTTGAAGGTCAGCGGTTTCTCTCCATCGGCCTCTATATCGCTGAATACCGGTTCCGCTACGGGCCTCAGTTTCTCTGAACTGACGACATGTCCGTATGCAAGGGGCAGTATGCGCTCGATCGCCTTCACCTTGATTTGATCGGCGTATCGCACTTTGACGATATCTGCGGGAACCTTGCCCTTTCTGAATCCGGGAATGCTGACGGTTTTCATGAGATCTTTGACGACCCGCTCACTCTCATCCTGATAACGGCTCGGCGCGATCTCGACAGAGATGACCTTCCTGCACTCCGCCTCGTGATTGACCTGCAGGTTAATATCCTTCTCATCAAGCATGTTCTCCACAGCTCCCTTGCGGAGTGAAATCGGACAATTTTCTCCGCTAACCGGTAAGTTTTCGTCTGGTGCGAGAGAGGGGAGTCGAACCCCTATGGGTTTCCCCACTGGATCCTAAAT
>CBDUQN010000106.1:0-9522 GCA_965369375.1 uncultured bacterium
TGAGACCACCCCACTTCATCGTATCGGTCGACGAATCAGCCCAGTTGTTCGTGTTGTTCCATGTAAGCGTCATGCAGCGAACACCGAGACGATGGTAGTTGCGCAGGAGCCCCAGCGTGACCTGCATGATCTCCTTGTCCGATTGATCGGGGCTCGGCCAGCAGGCGAATATCTGCGCATCGAGACCGCCCTCGATCATTCTCGGCAGATCCATGTGCCCGTCTTCATGGCGATCACCGAGATCGAACATCTCGTCACGTATCAATCTCATTAAGGGTATATCGCCGCCGAACAACCGGTTTTAGCAGAGGAAAGTTTCCCAACCGAAGATTGATTTCAGATGCTCTTTCAGTGGCGGGATTTACCGAAGATTGATTTCAGATGCTCTTTCAGTGGCGGGACTCACCGGCGCGGAGAAAAAACGGCGAGGCCCGGGCCGGATGAGCTAAGCAGACAACCGACTCGAGCCTCGCGGACCTTCAGGGTGTCGATTCAGTGAACGATCTTCGCGGATGTCGCTGCGTCCCCGTATATGTAGAGGGCATAGGGCAGCAAGTTTTTATTGCTCTTTATAGCGTACTCATCCGGGGCTATGCCGTTGAATCGTATATCGATGCTGTTACTCGGGAAAAAATTCCAACCGCCTTGGTTGCCGGAGGTGGTGCCGCCGATATAATCCAGATCCTCGACGACTCTTCCATTGTAGAACTGGAGCCAAATCGTATTGATTGTCGCGGGAAACTCCTCCTCCATGACGTAAAACGATGTCAGGGCCATTTGAATGTTCTTGATGTTCTGGACGGTAACGGCCACCTCGGCGGCCTTCTTCGAACGGTTGAAGTTTGCCATTACTATTGTCGCGAGAAATCCGATAATCTCAATAACAATAAAGAGTTCCAGGAGGGTAAACCCTGCTATACCAAGTCTGCGCAGAAAGGATCGCTTTCCCGGTGCCCCAACTCTTGCATTTCTCAATAGTAATTTACGCAGAAGTCGCATGATGCACTCCTCCAGAGCGACGAACATAGGATAATCGTCTTCCGGGGAGGATCATGCAAAAAATATGACAAAGAGGGGAAATCCTAGGCAGGCACCGCCTCGACCTTTTCGATTTCGGGGATTCTCTCCTTGAGGATTTTCTCTATGCCGAAAGCGAGCGTCATCTGCGACATCGGGCAACCAGCGCAAGCGCCTGTGAGTCTTACCTTTACGGTGCTTCCCTCGACAGCGACGAGCTCGACATCTCCACCGTCCGCCTGCAGCGACGGCCTTATTTCTTCCAATACTTTTTCGACTTTTTCTTTCATTACTTGCACCTCCAATGCGTTTTCAGATAAGTATTATAATAAATTATGCCGCGTTTGGCAAAGAAGGAATCCAATATTATGCAATATTATATATCGCTTCAGGAATAGGGATTTTGATGTCCTCGAGCCGATCCACTATTGAAAAGGGCGGAACCGAGCAGACGGACGGCAGTCAGACTGCCGTGACCGATCGTGAGAGGGGTGCCTACCTCCAATAAGGCGCTCCATGCTTTTCAGCGAGCCGGTCGCCGGGGCAAGGCCGCCTTATTTATCGTGGGGCCAGTCGCCCCAGAAAGCGAGGGCTTCTTCGAGTTTGTGCTTTCGCATCAGTTCCGCGACACCATCCTCATCGAGATGAGGCATTACCCTGTCGGGCGTAACTGCCAGCTCGAGCGCAAGGGCGGCGACGAAGGCTGCATCGAGATTGAGCTGTTCGAAGGTAATCTTGTCGTACGTGTCGGCTGCTGTATGATAGTAGCGCCAGCTTTCCTCCTCGAGCCGGGAGATCGGCGTAATAACGGGAACTCCCGAGAGAAGGAAAGGGCGGTGATCGCCGTATATGCTCACTCTGTGTGAAACGCCCCGTTCCAGCTCGAGCCCTTTCATCGACTCGAGCAACTCTTCAAAGAAGGCATGCGATCCCTCGTGACCCATAACCCTCACCCCGAGAGGCCTTCCTTCCATGTCGCAATTGATCATCGCCCGGCAATCGGCGAGCTCGGCGCTGTGAGCCGCCGCATACGCCCGCGCGCCGCTCAGTCCCGCCTCTTCCCCCATGAAGAGAACAAACCGTATCGTCGCTTCCGGCTCAATACCGAGCCGCGCGATCGCCCTCGCCGCCTCGATGATTACAGCCGTGCCCGTGCCGTTATCGACTGCGCCCTGCCCGAGATCCCATGAATCGAGATGAGCCCCGACGAGCACATATTCGCGCCTCGTCCCGGGGATTTCCCCGATGACGTTGGCGCTCGTTACGCGGCCGGTGAGATTCGTCATCTGGAGTTTCACTCGAACCCGCTTTCCCCGCTCCAGCTGTCTCCTGATCCACTCGCCATCCTCTTTCGAGATGCCGACGCCGGGTATCGGGCTCGTGCCGTCCAGCCAGCACATCCCCGTCATGGGAAGGTTTCCCGCCTGCTTCGTCTGGTAGAGAAGTCCCGCCGCTCCGCTTTGAGCCGCTATGGCCATGACCTCGCTGCGGTGCATCCACCGCCCCCCCGGCATCGCCCCCGAAACGGCGAGCACGAACTTCCCGGCCACCTCGCTTCCCAGCGGTTCCAGCTGGGCGGGATTGCCATGGCCGACGTCTATTACCTCGGCCTCGATTCCTTCATCGGGCGTTGAAGGGGTATTGGCCAGGGCCACGGCATGCAGCTGCTTCCGGTACGGCTCTATAAATTCGCAGGCAAACGGCCCCCGCTCCCATCCGAACATCTCGAACGGCTCCTCGTGCACGTTCGACAACTGATACCGGTTGAAGAGCCGCTCGACAAAGGCTCTCGCATTCCTTCCCGCTTCGGTGCCCGATACCCTCCCGCCGATTTCATCGCAGAGGACCCGTAGATTCTCCTCGATCTCGGTATTCGAAAGCACTTCGCTCGTCACTGCAGCCAATCTCGCCTGTCTCGATTCCAACGAGCGCTTCTCTGCGGATCGCGTCTTTGTCGCCTCCGCCGGCACGACGTGCGACAGTATCAACACCCAAGAAAGCGCGATTACTGTGAAATAGTGATACGGGAATCGCTTCGATCCGATCATGAAATGCTCCTTCGCCGTATTGCCCGGTTATCCGATTCAATATCGTGCAATCGAAAATTCCGCGCTGCGCAGCATTTTAATTTAAATCATCAACCATTGCAATAATATACGCAGGGCGCCGAACCGCCGAAACAAACGTGCGCACGGATTCCACGGAATGCCGTTTTCCGAAGCCGAATATCCAGGATGGCGCCGCCACAAAAAGCTTGTATGATAAACTTTCACATCTTATGTTACAGTATAGAATTGAAAGCGCAATTAAGAGCCGTTCTCGATGGTTCGCTTATTGCTCCGGGAATCTCTATTGTGCGAAGGAGATGCTGCCTGAATGGGGCAGCACGATTGCTTTATACAAGCATTCTATTTATCAGGGGACTGTTTCAGTGCCGGTAACGTGAGAGGTCTTATAGCACATTGCGAAAAGGAGTCGACGTATTCATGAAAAGAGAAACCTGGATCACTGCGAGTGTAGCGTTGCTATGCCTCTTATCAGCGATTGCTCTCTTCACGTCATCGGCATTCTCCGAAACGAATGAAGAGGAGGAGATCGCCCGCATAAACAAGATGATCGAGGAGAAGGGGTATCATTGGACGGCGGGCAAGACATCCGTTTCGGGACTGTCGGCGGAAGAGAAGAAGAAACTTCTCGGATTTATCCCCCCTTCACCTGAAGTGCAGAGCAGAATTCCGCAGTATGTGCCGAAGGGAGTTATGCAGCTCCCCAACTCATTTGATTGGAGAACCCGCAACGGGACAACACCCGGAAAGAATCAGGGTGGCTGCGGATCGTGCTGGGCGTTTGCCGCCGTGAGCCAACTCGAGGGTCATGTTCATTTTTACGACGGACGCATTGAGGACCTCTCCGAGCAGCAATGCTTGGATTGTAACGCATATGGCGGCGGGTGTGGCGGCGGGTGGCTCGGCGCCGCCTACGAGGTGTTTCAGGATCCGGGATCGGTAGGTGAGCTCTGCATACCATACCTGGCGGCCGACCAGCCCGATTGCGATCAGGATCAGTGCCAGGTTTTGGCGCGCATCGCCAACTTCGCATATATCCCAAACAACGTAGATCAGATCAAGCAAGCGGTGCTGAATGGGCCGGTTGCCACTTCAATGGTCGTTCCCCCCGATTTCTACAACTACACGTCCGGCTGCTACCAGTCCGACTACGACGAGCAGGTCGATCACGCCGTTGCCATCGTCGGCTGGCACAACGACATGTGCGGCGGAGATGGCGCGTGGATAATCAAGAACAGCTGGGGTACAGGGTGGGGATATGAAGGTTTCGGCTACATCAAGTACGGAACGGCCCGTATAGGCAGTTACTCGTACCAGATAACATACATACCGAGCGTTATCTATGTAATGCTCGGCGCGCCCAACGGCGGCGAAGTGCTCGACGTAGGCGAGGAACAGCTGATCACCTGGATAACTCAGCGCGAAACGCCCGATTCGGTCAGTATCCTTTTGAGCCTCGATAGCGGCGCGAACTTCGATTCGACAATCGCCAATGGACTGATCGGCGCAGACTCATACAACTGGACCGTTCCCGAGCTTCCCGTCGGAACGGCGCGTATCAAGGTCGTCACCTACTTCGGCGGCGTTGTCGGCGGCTATGACACGAGTGACGAAGACTTCACGATAAAAGGATTGCCGTACCGTTACGTTTCGCCGTCCGGCGGCAACTATTTTCCGTACTCGATCCCGGAGTGGGCGGCGCACGATATCCGCGATGCGATCGATGTTGCGCTCGATAACGATACAATCAAAGTCGCGGGCAATGCGTATCTCGCGTCTTTGACTATCGACAAACCGATATACATCGTCGGCGGCTACAACGCGGGCTTCACAGAGCAAGATCCCGTCACCAACGTCACAAGCCTGCAATCAACGGGAAGCATCGTATCGTTCATAAGCGCTCCGGGAGGGTGCGGCATCGAGGGATTCACGATTATCGGAGGAACGGGACGGGTATCATCGTTTCCCAATAGCGGGATATACGGGGGTGGTATCTACAGCTACCTCTCGTCGCCAGTTATACGGAATAATGTGATAATGAACAGCGGTATAGCCACCGATTCGGATTTCAGCGGCGGGGGCGGCATCTGCTGCTATGGCGGTACTCCGGTTATTGAAGGAAACGAAATAGCGGACTGTCTCGGGCAATCGGGCGGCGGTATCTATCTGTACCAGAGCGACGCCATAGTTCGCAACAACACAATACGTGGAAGCGCACCGAACGAATTCTACCTTGGCAATACAACGGGCGGCGGTATCTATGCCCTCCAGTCGACAGTCGCAATGGAAGGCAACGTGATCGCCGATAACGACGGCTATAAGTTCGGCGGAGGAATCTACGCCGACCGGAGCACCGTGAGCATGAACGGGGACACCATTGCACTCAACGACTGCACAAACTCGGGCGGCGGCATCTACACGTTACGCTCACCCCTCTCGATATCCCATTCGGTTATAACAGGCAACTCTTCCGCTTCGTGGGGTGGCGGAATATTTCACAAGGCGGACAGCATCGAAGTTTCGAATTCATTAATAATCAAGAATGAATCCGCAATGCTCGCAGGCGGCCTGTATGCCGACAGCGCATGGGGAGAAATCGCCAACAACACAATCGATCGCAACGAAGCGGTTCATGCCGGCGGTAATGTCTTCCTCGGCGCCATGGTCGACCTCACATTCAAGAATAACATGGTCACCTACGGGCAGGGGAATGGATTCCAGACAGGCAGCTTCGATAATTTAGCGTTCAAATACAACATCCTCTACGGCAACACGCCACTGGACCTACAAGCGCCCATTCCTGACGATACCACGAATTATAACTGGTTCCCGCCGCTCTATGCAGACACGGCGTCGATGGACTATCACCTCCTCGTCAATTCGTTCGGAATAGACGGCGGCGACCCAATGGGCAACTCCGATCCCGACGGCTCGAGGGCCGATATCGGGGCATTCGGGGGACCGCTCGCCGTTATGGCGGCGCCCGAGTATGTCAAGAACCTCTCGGCGGTCGGCCTGGACGACTCGACCATCGCTCTCGCATGGGATCCGATGCCGGGGGATCTGAGTTACTACGCCGTTTACGGCAGCATGAACACCGGTTTCAAGCCGCTCGATAGTAACCTTATCGGCACGGTCGATCCGGCTGAAAACACATTTCAGCACACGAGCATCAGCGACTGCCGGCACTATCGGGTCTCGGCGGTAAACACGGAACTGTACGGCGGCGGGTACTCGGACGAGGTCGGCGCATGCGTCGCAGGCGTGGATCTCCTCCCTCCCATCGTGACTCTCGTTTATCCGACGGGCGGCGAGCTCATCGAAACCGGCGACATGATCCACATTCGCTGGATCGCGTATGACAACATCGGTGTCGACTCGGTCAACATCTATTTCTCCGACAACAACGGCGCCGACTTCACGCTCCTTGCCGGCGGAGAGCCGAACGACTCGCTCTTCTCGTGGGAAGCCCCCTCCATGCTCGCCGATTCCTGCCTCATCAGGATTATCGCTTACGACCCGAACCTGCTTACCGGCGAGGCCAGAAGCGACAGTTGTTTCTCCATCATCGATTATACCGACGTCGGCGAGGAGGATGGCAGCGAGGATGACGTTACACCGGCCTACGTGAACGCGCTGGAACAGAACTTCCCGAATCCATTCAATGGAACGACGACGATAGCATACTCGGTAGCGCATCTAAGCCACGTCACCGTCGCCATCTACGATGCGTCGGGGAGATTGGTGCGAGCGCTCGAAGAGAGCGATCGGGAAACCGGAAGATACGAAGTGATCTGGAACGGCCGCGATGAAAACAAACGGGCCGTTGCTTCAGGTGTCTACTTCTGCCGCATCAAGATCGATAAATTCAGCCAGACGAGAAAGATCGTATACTTACGGTAATACCCTCCAGCGCGACAGATTTCAACGGCTCTGAATAATGCCCGGCACGAATCGATTCTTGTGCCGGTTTTTCTGTTTGTTCAGTATAATTGCCGCATGGCAGCACACGATCACCACCGCAATTACGATCTCGAAGCCGGAAGAAATGTCACGTGGGCCGGCATGGCCGTGAATGCGGTGCTGATCACGCTCAAGATCCTCGGCGGGATCTTCGGACAGAGCAAGGCGCTCCTCGCCGACGCGCTACATTCCGCTTCAGACTTTATCTCGGACGTGCTCGTTCTTATCGGCCTCCATTTCTTTCACAAGGAGGAAGATCAGGATCATCCGTACGGACACGGCAAGTTTGAAACACTGACGACGATCGGTGTCGGCGTTCTGCTCCTCGTGGCCGCGGTGCGCATCGGCATAGATGCGACACTGGCCATTTACCGCAGGGACATTTCCGTTCCCCACCAATACACGATACTGATCGCCGCGATAGCAATCATCGCCAAGGAAATTCTCTATCATGTGACTGCGCGCATCGGCAAACGGCTCGGGAGCGGGGTCATGATGGCCAACGCATGGCACCATCGCTCTGACGCGCTGACATCCACGGTGACACTCATCGGGATAACGCTTGCTGTGTACGTACCGGCCCTGAGGGTGCTCGATTCCTATGCGGCACTGCTCGTTTCTTTTTTCATTATTAAAATATCGTTCGATATACTCCGCGACGCCATGCGGAAAATCGTGGACACGTCACCCTCGCCCGAGTTGGTCGACCGTATCTACAACGAGATTCGGACCGTTCCAGGCGTCAAAGAATGTCACGATCTCACCGGCAGATACTATGCCGATAAAATCAGAATGGAAGTGCATGTAGAAGTCGATCCGCAGCTGACCGTCCTCGAATCCCACGCCATCGCCAATCGTGTCGTTCGTAGGGTGAAAGAACGGTTCGAGGAGATCGCGAATGTTCTCATTCACATCGATCCGTACAAGCCGGATGATTCCTCAGGCGGAGAAAAGACGTGAGGAAAAAGTTAAATGATTCTTCCAGCGGGGAGAAAAGACGTGAGGAAAAAGTTAAATGATTCTTTCTTCGTGGGAAAAACGTGAAATCAATCAAATGTAAAAACACCACAGCTGCAGCAGAAGCGGGGAACAGGTGACAAGGGTAGAATTCTTCAAGCACAGCATCGGAGATGAGGAGATCGAACGAGTCACAAAGGTGCTGAAAGGTCTCTTCATAACCACCGGCGACGAAGTGGCGGAATTCGAGCGTGCAATGGCCGCATATCTCGGCCTCCCGCATGCGGTCGCCGTTATGAGCTGCACGGCGGCGATGCAGCTCGCATGGCTCGCCGCGGATATCGGTCCCGGCGACGAGGTGATAACGACACCCCTCACATTCATCGGCACGGCGAACAGCGCACTCATGGCGGGCGCGACACCGGTTCTCGTCGATGTCGAACGCTCGACCGGAAACATCAACGCATCCGCTATCGCCACCGCGGTTACCGAACGCACCCGCGGTATCCTGCCGGTGCATCTGTATGGGCAGATGTGCGATATGGATGCGATCCGATCGATCGCCGACAAGCACGATCTCGTAATCGTAGAAGACGCCGCACACTCGCTCGAAGCTCTGTGGAACGGGAAGAGGGGGGGACACTACGGCGACTATGCATGTTTCAGCTTCTACGCGACGAAGAGCATTACCGCGGGTGAAGGTGGAATCGTTTCGGTAAAGGATGCCGGCAAGGATTCCTTTTTGCGAAAGCTCCGTCTCCACGGTCTCGACAGAACAGCCGAGGACAGTTACACGAACCACTTCAAGCAATACGACGTCGCTGCTCTCGGCTGGAAATACAATATGGATAACATTCACGCGGCGATTCTCATCGAACAACTGAAGAAGGCGGATGCGATGCAGCAGCGCCGCGCCGAAACATACAACCGTTACGTCGAAGCTTTCAGTGAGATCGAGGAGATAGAGCTCCATTCGATCAGGAAGGAGTGCGTTCACTCGTACCTCATGTTCACGATACTCGTCGATTCGTCGAAACGGGACACGATCCTCGAAGAGCTCCAGAAGCGGGGCATCGGCGTTTCGGTGAACTTCTACCCCCTGCACCTTTTCACCTTCTACCGAGAACGATTCGGCTACAAACAGGGAGACTTTCCCGTGGCGGAGGAAATCGGCGCACGCACGATAACGCTTCCGCTCTACGCCAGGCTGACCGAAGAAGAAGTCGAATGCGTGATTGATACCGTCAAGGATGTTGTGAGAAATAGCGGTTAATGAGGCGGTCGCAGTCACAGTATTTTTGTCGACTGAGCAATCATTTTATATGCACGTTCTTAAACGTGCTTTTCTTTCATAGCAGATTATTGAAATTAGTTACTCACCAATCCCGTCGACTAAACTGAGCTATGAATTTCCTGTCGCATTGACTCTCTCCTTCTCTTTGACGAAACCGATAGATAGACTTGTTTTCTTCGATTCACTCATTCTCTCTCCAAGCAGCTCCATCAATTTCATGCAGTA